>JBMCTC010000019.1:0-24322 GCA_048624115.1 Spirochaetota bacterium | reverse complement strand
CATCGCTACTCATGTCGCTCGGCACGCCGAGGGCGGTCTGCCGCTCTGCACGCCGATGTACTACCACTATCCGGATTGCGACGAGGCGTATGAGCATTCCGCGCAGTACATGTTCGGTGGCGACCTCCTGGCCGCGCCGTTTGTCGACCCGACCGTTCCCGCTATCGGCTTGAGCAGGAGAGTGATCTGGATTCCGCCCGGCAGGTGGTATCACTTCTTTACCGGGGAGTGCTTCGAGGGGCCTCGACGTATTGCACTCTACGGAACCATCCGAGAGATTCCCCTCTTTGCCCGCGAAGGTGCGCTTATTCCAATGCACGACGTTGACACTTCGCCGACCGACCCTCATCCGGGGAGCTTCTCGCTTCTCGTTTTTCCCACCTCCCCGTCGCGCGCCGAGCTTCGCGAGGAAGACGGCGTCATTATGCTCTTCGAGCAGCGCAACGGCGCGAACGAGCTCGACCTCGAGGTCTCCATAGAGGCCGATCGAGACGCGCTTGCCAAGATGAATAGCCGAAGTCTCTCAATCGTGCTCCGCGGATACGCTGCTCCCCATGGGGTATATCTGTCGGACGATCCATCCGGGTCATCCCCGGCAAAGCTCGATTCACTGCCCCTTGTATTCAATGGAACTGCGCGGGCTCATCTGCGCTGGGACGATCGGCCAACGTTCGAGCCGCACCACCTGAGGTCCGAACGCGTGAGGCGATTGCTGCGCGCTCTTGCCATGCCGGATACCGTTAAGCGTACCGTCGGCGGAGCGCTCGACAAGCGGTGGTCCCTCGAGGCACTGCGCGGATCGGTGGAGCAGATGAGCCCGGCCCAAACTCGAGCCCTGGCAGAGACCATCGCCGCACGTGCCTTCGAAGACGTGCTTCTGTCGTAGATTTCGTCAACCGACCCGGTTGCGCCGGGCCTACGCTTTCCGCGCCGGCGCCTTGTCGCGCTTCTCCTTCTGGTCGTGCTCGCGCTTGACCGCCTTTTGCCTCTGATTCTTGTCCTTGTCTTTCTTACCTTTGTCTCCCACGATGTGCTCCTTATCCAATCTCAATCGATATGGATGGAGTCGATTATATCATCTATTGGTCTGAAGAAGCGGATCAACTGTCAGGTGATCGGCTGATTACCTTCAACTCGGAGCACCGACGGGACGGCCGTCACGGGTGCCGCTGTCCCGCCGCAGAGCGCCGTCCTCCCCGCGGCGGTCGGCGCCCCGGCCAGGCGTAGCGTCTTTGAGAAGCCGTACCGCATCGACGCTCCCTTTAAGCGCGCCACTACGAACGGGCAAGGCTACCTCGAGCGACGGGGAGTACTTGCCCTTTTCGATCGCGATTATCGTCTGCCGGGTCAAGCCGAGCTTGTCGGCGAGCTCAGCCTGCGTCATATCTCCGTTAGCATGTCGCAGCTCTTGGATCGTGTAAATGGCGTTTGCAATCCAGAGGTGATCCGCCTCCGCGATCGCCAAGACGAGTATGCCGAGCATGACCGCACTCAGCACGTAGTAGCCGGCTACTACGGCGTGCTACCGGCGATGCCGATAATTCTTTGCATCTTGTCTGCCAATGAGAAACTTCCTACTGTCAGGGTATGAGCTCGTTAGAAAACGTAAACGCACTTGTCGTGCACCAAAAGAAGGAGTGGACCGAGATCTTTACCGACTTCGAGACGCGTAATCGGTACGAAGTTGTCGATGGCTCGGGCAATGTCATGTTTGAGGCTGCTGAGGTCGGAGGATCGTTTCTTGCCCGGCACTTTCTCAGAGCAAATCGGGGCTTTCAAATACACGTTCGGACGCCCGGCGGTCAGCCGTTTATCCGCGTTGCGCGACCGTTTCGCTTCTACTTTCACGAGGCGGTCGTGTTCGACTCGACCGATCAGCAAATCGGATCGATGAAGCGTGAGTTCAGCGTGACACAAAAACGCTACGTGCTCTACGACCGCCATGGGCGGGAAAGCCTTACCCTTACGGCAAAGCTCTTTCACCCCTGGACGTTCGAGATTACCGAGAACGAAGTCTCGAGAGGCAAAATCACGAAACGCTGGAGCGGGCTCGGCAAAGAGATGTTTACCGACGCCGACAACTTTGCCGTTGTCTTCGATGGCCCCCTGACAAGCGAACAGCGGTCCGTGCTCCTCGGCGCGGTGTTCCTCATTGACTTCGCTCACTTCGAAGAGAAGGGCGGCAACAACTGACCGCGAACCGAGGAGTTCGCGCCTACACCGCCTCGGGTTTGCGGAAGAGTCCGATCGCCAAGGTGACCAGCTCTCTGCGGAGAGCGAGCAACCGCTGGAAAACAACCTCGCGGGTCGTCCCGCTTGGCGCGTTGAGCCGGAGAGATGACGGAAACTCGATCATCCAGACGTCGGGTAGGTCGGTTACGAGGACCTCGGTTGCACCTGATATTGAACGACGCCCACGCAGCCTCTCAGGAGTACGAGCGCTGCCACGACAACAACTAGTTTTGAGGCTCTGAGCATGGCCTCCACCACGATGGTGACAGCCGCACTTGAAAAACAAAAGGGGCCGATGTTATCGGCCCCTGTCGTAGTAACGTGTGTAGCGACTACCGTCGGCCACCGCGCAGACCACCCGGTGCTCGCGGGTCATCGGCTCCGGGGCCGCGCCGCGCGCCCGGCCGGAAATCGCCGCGTCGATCCGGCTGTTCGCGGCCCTCAAACGACTCGATGACCGTGAAGCTTTCAGGATCAACCGCTACAATGACCCTGGTCCCGTCTTCCTCAAACGGGGAGCCGAATGCAACGTGCGTTGCGAGCCGGCCGCCGGCAAAGCGCAAGCCCACAGCGTGGATATCTTCGCGGTCGGCCGCTGCGCTTGCCGCATCGATGATGCGCTGCCACTCGATTGTCGCGTCCACAGCCTCGAGCATTGCTCCGAGATCTCCCATTCGCCCGTGACCCCGTCCTCGACCGTACGCGGCGTCCTCCGGCTCATCGACCTTGCTCACCCGACCACTCTCCGCAGTAACGTAGGCGGTCTCACCTTCGCTCGAGTTAATTACGTAGACCGACTCGCCGAGCACCGAGACCAGTCGAGCCGAGACCGCGACTCCGTCCATCTCACGCTCGCCCGCGCTCAAGGCTCGAGCGAAGCCGACGCCAAGCTCCTGCGCACCGAGCACCGATACAACGAGTCCGATCCCGACAACCAATGCGATAATGCGCTTCATACGCACCTCCTGATCTTTGATGGTCCAGAGAGTAGTTTGCGCAGATGGTGCTTCCGTGGGAGCTTTGTGAAGGTTGTGTGAAGAAAGCAAATCGCGGGCGGCAAACGCTTTGCAGATTGCGCCCTCGCACTATACTTACTCGTGTGGCGACACTTCTCCTGGTCGAAGACAACGAAGCAATTGCAGAGGCAGTGGTTGGTTACCTCGAGCTCTCGGATCACGTCGTACACGCGTTCTCCTCTTCTCGTGGGGTGCTCGAGGCAGTCCGCGAACTCAAGCCGGCGCTTATCGTTCTTGACGTGATGCTCCCAGGCGAGAGTGGTTTTGCTCTTGCCAAGCAGGTTCGGGCGGAGAGCCTTGCACCCTTTCTCTTTTTGACGGCGCGCGAGAGCGAGAGCGATCGGATTCTAGGGTTCGAACTCGGCGCAGAGGATTACGTGGTCAAGCCGTTCAGTCCGCGCGAGCTCGTGCTTCGCATCGAGGCGATACTCCGCCGCACCGCACCCCCGCGCGAGTCCTCCGCGAACGGAAGGCGAGTAGAGCTCGCTTCAGGTCATCATCGACTCATACTCGAGCCCGAGTCGCACGGGGTTCTTCGAGACGGAGGGCACGTCGATCTCACGGCAAGCGAGTGGCGAATCCTCTGCTTTCTTGCCGAGCGCCCTGGACGCGTTGTTTCCCGCGAGCAAATTCTCACCGACGGCCTCGACTATCTGCACGACGGAAGCGAGCGCACGGTGGACACGCACGTGAAGAACATTCGCGCGAAGGTGGGCGAGGGTTGGATCGAGACCGTTCGAGGCTTTGGCTACCGGTGCACGGGGAAGGAAGTCACGTGAAGGCTCGACCTCTTTTCTCGCGGCTCTTTGGCTGGTTTTTGCTCTTGCTTGTCCTCGTGGTGCTGGTCGTTGCTGCGAGCTTGGCCGTCGGTGTTCGATCGTCGTTTGGTCGATGGGAGACGCGGCTGAGCAGCCGGATCGAGCTTCGCGTAGCCGAAGAGCTCGAATCGCTCGTCGCACGGCGCACCGACCCGACGGGTCTCGAAGTCGAGCGCGCCCTTCGAGGAGTTCTGGCTCCCGGCGTTGCTATTCGCGTGCACGACGCACGCGGTGACCTGCTCTTTGCGTTTCATCGCGGGCAGCGCGTTGCACCCCCACCGGCGACACAGCGAGGTCCGGCAGAACGCCGAAGGCCTGATATGCGGATGCAAATGGACCGCCCCCGGGGTGGGGCCGAAAGTCTGCCGACGAGGCTTTCACCTGCGGTCCTCGAGCGATTCCGGCCGGTGGCCGCACCAGGCTCGAGGGTCTTACTCTACTTCCGGGCGGCGAGCGAGGGGTTTCTCACCGACGAGCCAAACCGGATCCTCTTTTCCTCGATCGTGCGTGCGCTCATCATCGGCCTTTTTGCAGCGGTTGTCCTCGCGTCGGTCGGCGCGTGGCTTCTCGGACGCAATCTGGCACGTTCGACACGCCGCATCGCAGAAGCCCTCGCCGACATCGCCGACGGAGCCCGTACACGCGTCATCGAGCAGGGTCGTGTTGCAGAGCTAAACCAGATCGCATGCACCGCGGAGCGCCTTCAGAACGATCTTTCCGATCAGGAACGTATCCGAGCGCAATGGGCCCAGGATGTGGCGCACGATCTTCGTACGCCGATTGCGGCCGTGATGGCACAACTCGAGGCGGTTCGTGACGGTGTGTTGCCGGCAACGACCGAGCGTTACGAGATGATGCTTACTCAGGTTGGACGTGTGGGACGCTTGGTCGAACAGCTCAACCTGCTCACTCGGCTCGAGTCGCCCGAGCATTCGATCGATTGTGACCCGGTCACTGCCCGTGATGCGGTCAAGGCCGTAGTTGCCGCCGTTTCCAGTCAGCTTCCCGACGGGGAGGAGCATTCGGTTACTGCGGACGAGATCGGCCCGACTAGCGTGATACTGCCCATAAATCTCGATTTGGTGCTGCGAGCTGTGGCGAACATTGTGGACAACGCCCTGCGCTACCGGGTGTCCGGTACGCCTGTAACCGCGCGCGTGCAGGTGGTTGGGAACGGAATAGGGAGTGAGCTGCGCATCGTGGTGCGAAATCGGGGGACGCTGCCGGAACGGAGTAAGCGGCTCTTTGACCGGCTGACTCGCGGCGAAAGCGAACGCTCGAGCGAGGGACTCGGGCTCGGGTTGTCGATCGCGCGGGCGGTGGCGTTGCGGCATGAGGGCCGGATCGAGCTTTATCAGCGCGCCGAAGGTCTCGTTGAGACGGTGTTATCGGTGTCGCGATGCGGTTCATCGACCCCTTCATAAATTCATGATAATTTTAGAAATAGACATTCGATGCGCGATATCTTTCAGCTCAAAGTAGAACCATTATCCTGGAGCGTAGGCCATGCCGCGCAACACTCGGGTTGCCCTGATATCTCTGATATCTCTGAAGCTTGCTTTCCTTCTCACGCTTGCCGCATTCTTGTTTGGATGCGCCAATCCGCTCAACTTCCGCAAGCTCATGGACGGCCCCGAGGGCGAAGCGCTCATCGTAACCCCTAGTTCAGGCTCGCTCTCGGGAAACGCGACTGTCTTGCTCTCCGTTCGAGGCGGCCATCCGCCCTACGAGTACGCCCTCGTAGAGGGGAGTGGGGCGCTAAGCGGCGCTCACTACACGGCCCCCGCAGTAAACAGCAACGAACGGATCGAGGTTCGCGACTCGGTAGGCAACACGGCACAGGCGAGTTTCACAATAGACGTAAGCGGGCTCTCGCTCGGTATCTTTCCCACAGTTCTCACCGTCTATCAGGGAGATAGCATCGACTTCTCCCACGTCGGGGGGACGGGGCCGTACGAGTATTCGATCGTTGGCGTCGGGCCTCCTCCGGACGCCGGTACGGTCAACCTAACCTCGGGCCTGTACGTTGCCGGATCTGATCCCGGAACGTATACAGTCCGCATAACCGACACATTCGATTCAAGCACGGCAGACGCGGCGGTGACCGTAGAAGCAAAGAGCTTTGCGATCTCTCCGAGCGCGATCACGCTCACCATAGGAGACACGTTCGACTTCAACGAGGTCGGCGGAACGGGGAGCTTTAGCTGGTCGATTCCGACGAACACCACAGGTGCGATCATTGACTCCACCGGCGCCTACACTGCAGGCAGCACCACCGGCACCGATGTCGTTCGAGTGACCGACACCTACGACGGACGAACGCGGGACGCGACGGTGACGGTGCAGGCCTCTTCGTTCACGACGAATGTCAATTACACGCTTGCGGGGACACCTGCGGTGACGGCCGTGGGCGGGGGCGTGCGAACCGGCACCGCTGTGACTGCGAGCGCCACGATCGAGAACATCGGCACCGCTCCGGGTGCCCAAGACATTGCGTGGTCGGCCTACGCCTCTACCGATACGACCATTGGCGGCAGCGACTATCTGATCGACTCAGGCGTTATCGCCGGCGGGATAGCTGCAAGTGGCACGCAACCGATCTCGATTTCCGGTGCTTGGCCGGATGTTCCCGGCAGCTACTACGTGCTGATTACGATCGCTGCCTCAGACGATCTGGCGCTTGCAAACAACTCCGGCCAGTCCGAGGCAGCGACCACAATTTCGAAACAACTTGCAATTGGTCCGGCCACCGCAACCATTTACACGGGGCAGTCTATCGGCTTCACCGGAGACGGCATTGGGCCGTTTACCTACGCCATTACGACAAACGGATCAGGCGGCACGATCGATAGCGCGACTGGAGCATACACCGCCGGGTCCTCCGCGGGCACCGACACTATCGAGCTCCAGGACAGCGACTTGTCGACGGTCACAGCAACTGTTACCGTGCAATCGCTTCCTGCGCCTCCGGCAGCCTCGCTGAACTACTATCCGCTTGACAGTATGCCAACCGACACGACGCCGCCTGAGGGAGCGCCGATGGTCGAGTCCTTCACGATTCACAATGCGGGACCTGACGACGGCACCGAAGACGTCGTGTGGCTTGCCTACCTGAGTACTGATTCGACAATCTCGTCCGACGACGACTTGCTCGATTCCGGCGCGATAGCTGGTCTGCCGGCCGTTACAAGTAGCGCGAGCATCACGATCGACTCTGGAAACTGGCCGTCGGTAACTGCGAACACAAATTACAACATCATCTTGGACGTCCGAGCGGCAGATGAGCCTGCAGGGTCCACGACCGACAATGCCCTTGCAGTACCGGTCGTTGTTCAGAACAGTCAGGTCGATTATGCCGTCTCCGGTGTAGGTTCCACTGGAACCACTGTCGCAGGCGGGACTCTTTCTGGAGAGTTCACTGTCGAGAATACGCTTGCCGACGCCGGCGCCGTGGACATCACGTGGAAGGCCTACCTCTCCACAGATGCGACGGTGGCGATCGGCCCCACCGATACGCTTGTTGCCACCGGCTCGAGTACACCGCTTGCCGGAAGCCCTGCCTCCGCGACGATCCCGTTTACGGGCGCGTGGCGAAGCTCGCCCGGTCCCTACCACCTGAAGGTCGAGATCTCAGCGGCAGATGACTCATCTGTGACGAACAACGTGGCGGTCTCTGGGGGTCTGACTACGACCGCTCCCGACGTGGACTACATCGTCTCTTCCTTTACCGTCGGAGCTACGGCGACCTCGGGAGATCCGATTACCGCCAGCTTTATGCTCGAGAACCAGGGCACTGCAGCCGGAGGAGCGTTCGTCTCGTGGAGCGCGTACCTCTCTACCGACGCGAGCTACGACGGCAGCGACACGCTCGTCGCAAGCAACATCGCGTCGGCGCTTGGTGCGGGGCTGAGTAGCGTCATTCCAATTACCGGCACCTGGCCCACGTCCGCCGCAGACTACTACCTTATTGTTCGTCTATCTGCGGTAGACGACATTGACGGCAGCAACAACACCTCGGCTTCGAGTGCGGTGAGCGTAACGACTGCCGGAGTCGTTGACTATGTTGTCACGAGCATTACTGCAAACAACCCGACCGTGTTTGTTGGTGATACCATCAGCGAGTTTCTGACGGTCACGAACATCGGGGATGTAGACGGGAACACCGGTTCGAACAACGTGCGGGTTGACACGTATACCTCTTCCGACACGGTTCTTGACGGTGGCGATCACCTAATCAAATCGAAGTACCTGCCTGGTTTGGTCGCCGGCGATAACCGTACGACCGATGTCGGATGGTTCGGAACTCCGCCTGAAACCTGGCCAACCGCCGGTACGTTCTACCTTCTCGCCGAAGCGACCGCCACCGACGAGTCTGCGGCAGAACAGGCGAACGGCGTGAGCGCTGTCGGTCCCTTCGTAGTTCGTCCGAGGCCCGATTTGGAGGCGTCCTTTTACTCGACGCTTCCAACGAGCGGTATACCGGGTGATTCCACCAATACGCAATACTTCCGGATTAGTGAGGTCAACGGCGCCGATACGATCTCAAACATCGAATGGGATATTTACGCGTCGGTCGACCAGGAATACGATGCGTCGGATCACTGGATTGACGGAGGCACCATTGCGCCGCTCACCGCCGGTGATTTCGAAAATATCTCGTGGAGCGGCACCTGGCCGACCGTCGGAGACCAGTACAACATTATCGCAGTCATCTCGAGCCCGGACGACAACAATCCAAGCAACGACGTTGGAGTGGAGCCGGATCTTATCGATATTGCATCGTTCGAGTTCATTGGCACAAAGGATACCGAGCCAAACAACGACTTCGGACCCACGACCAGCACGGCACTCGAGTCGAGCCCTGTCGGCTTGACCGGTGGAATCAACGCCGACGAGCTCCTCATACTCGGAGGCTCTCTCGATGCAGCCCTAACCCTGGATACGTACAAACTCGTAATAGGCACCGCGCAATCCCTGGAAGTATGGGTGGAGTGGAGCAGCGGGAGCGACGATCTTGAACTGAACGTCTGGGATACATACGGAAGGTCGTGGGGATCATTCGAGTCCGCATCGGACCGAGAACCTTCGGTGGGAAGAGTCTCGGTGAGTGGATGGAACACGGGCGACATCGTCTACCTCGGAATAGAGCCTGTCGCGGGCTCGGGAGACTACAGGCTCTTCGTAGTGGCCAAGTAAGCGGGCTACTCCGGCCTGTTCTGGTTCCCTCGTTGCGGAATACTCTTCGTCCGCTCAAGAATCCAGCGTGCGAAGTTACGCGCCTGCTCGATTTGCATTACGACGCCCACCTGTGACTCACGAACAACATTGGGGTGCTCGGGCTCGCGGTCAATCTGCGGCCCGAGGCCGTCGGGCGTGACCGAGTGGGTGACCGATTCGGGGAGGCCGGTGAACTCGACAAAAAACTCAAAACGGAAGTCGCCGCGACCGGTAATGCCCCCGTGGACGCCGTTCGCGGCTACTGTTCGGTAGTCGTCTGCTCGTCGGTGGACGAACACAATCTCTCTTGGTGTGTCGGACATAGACCCGAGTATATTACTTGTTGAGCTCTACGTGCTGACCCGACTTGGCAAAAATCACCCACTCACAGATGTTGGTAACGTGGTCGCCAAGCCGCTCCATGTAGCGGTTTAGAAACATCAGCTCGACACCATATTCGATCCAGTCGGATCGTTCCTGCATGCTGGTTACGAGCGTCTTGTAGAGCGCCTTGTGCGCGGCATCGATTTGGTCGTCGAGCTCGGCAACTTCGCGAGCCTTTGACTCGTCCTGCTCAACGTAGGCGGTAATCGAGTCGTGCACCATTCCAATGCCGACGCCGGCCATCGACTCAATGCTCGGAAGGGCTCGGGCAAGCAGGTCGTCGGGGAGTTTGCCCACTCGTCGCGCAATATGGCGCGCGTGATCTCCAATGCGCTCGAGATCGCCGACGATCTTGTTCGCGGTGATCAACTCTCGAAGGTCGGTCGCAACCGGCTGCTCCATTGCGATGATCTGCGTACTCATGTCCTCGATAGAAACGTGGAGCGCGTCGATCTTTTGGTCTTCATCGATTACGGCTTTGGCAAGCGTCTCGTCGTTCGAGCGCAACGCCTCCACAGATTTGCGAAGCCCCTCTTCTACAAGCGCGCCCATCTTGAGAATTTGTTGGTAGAGCTCCTTGAGTTGCTGATCGAGTTGTAACCTGGTTTCCATTCCATCGCCTCCGTATTTAATCAGCCAAATCGTCCTGAAATGTAGGCTTCCGTCCGCTCATCCTTCGGATTAAAGAAGATGTCGCGAGTGCTGCCCCATTCTACGAGATATCCTGCCCTCTGGTCATTAACCATAAAGAAGGCAGTCTTGTTTGAGATCCGTCCAGCCTGTTGCATGTTGTGCGTCACGATAATTATCGTAAAGTTTTCCTTCAACTCAAAAATAAGGTCTTCGATCTTGCTTGTTGAGATGGGGTCGAGCGCAGATGCCGGTTCGTCCATGAGAATGATCTCCGGCTCGACGGCGATCGCCCGGGCGATGCAGAGTCGTTGCTGCTGACCGCCGGAGAGGCGAAGGGCATTTTGCTTGAGCTTGTCTTTCACCTCGTCCCACAGAGCGGCTCTCTTGAGCGATGTCTCTACGAGCTCGTCAAAATCGCCTCGGTAGCCATTTATCCGCGCGCCCCAGGTGATGTTGTCGTAGATTGACTTCGGGAACGGGTTGGGCTTTTGGAAGACCATACCAATACGGCGCCTGATCTCTACCGGATCAACCTGCTCGTCGTAGATGTTCTTTCCCTGAAAGAGAACCTTGCCCTCTGCGCGCGTTCCCGGGATTAGGTCGTTCATTCGATTGAGCGTACGCAGCACGGTACTCTTCCCGCAGCCTGACGGGCCAATGAGAGCCGTGACCTCGTGCTTGTTGAACTTCATGCCGACGTCACTGACCGCTTGAAAGTCGCCGTAGTAGAAGTTGAGATCCTGAATCTCCATTGCGATCTCGTCGCTCTCGCTTTGAGGCGGCACGGCGTCCGGGTCGAGCACCTTCACGCCCGGGCGTTCCGTAATCTGCGACTGGGCCTGGCCGCCCGCCTCAGCCGTGTTGTCCAACTTGATCTCTTCTTCGTTTCGTTCCTCAGCCATTACATAAGCCTCCTTCGGCGGATTCGATCGCGAGTTATGATCGCGAACGCGTTCATCGAGAGCAGCAGTACGAGCAAGACGATGATTGCCGCTGCTGCGACGTTTCTGAATGCTCCCTGCGGCCGGGCCGACCATTGATAGATTTGAATCGGGAGCGCAGTGAACTGGGAGAAGATGCCGTCCGGGTCAACAAAGATGACCGTCGCTGCCCCGGTCATGATCAGCGTGGCGGTGTCACCGACCGCTCGGCTGACGGCGAGGATTGCACCGGTTAGGATACGGTCGAACGAAGCCGGGATTACGTGATGCCAGATCGTTTGCCACTTTGTGCCCCCGAGCCCGTAGCTCGAGTCACGAAGCGACTGTGGTACCGCTCGAATGGCCTCCTGAGAGCTTATGATGATGATCGGCAGCACGAGCAGGGCCAGCGTCAGGCCGGCTGAGAGGATCGTTCGTCCCGTAGCGTCCGTTGTCGCTGTTGCCCCGAAGACTTGCCCACTCGTAATCGGTCCCATGATACGCACAAAAACGGCGAGACCGAGCAACCCGTAGATGATCGATGGGACGCCCGAGAGGTTGTAGATGTTTACCTGAATAAGACGATTGATCCGATTGTCCTTTGCGTACTCCTCGAGGTAGATCGCCGCGCCCACACCCAAGGGGAAAGCCACTGCAATCACGATGAGCAGCATCCACATTGACCCGAGGATCGCCGTGCGCACGCCGGAGAACTGGGGGTCGGGGTTCTGGGGGGAGATAAGGAATCGCAGGTTCAACCATGTTCGAAACTCGAGGATCGTGCCGGGCTCTGCCTCTTCGTTTACGAAGCGAATGATCTCGTTCCGTTGAAACAGAGAGGGAAAGAGATTCCACGCCTCTACGATCCGTGGCTCGAGCACCCGCGCCTCGACGAGTATCAGCAGCTCTGTTCGAGTGCGTTCCTCCAGTGGTTGCTCGAAGTTGAACCGTCTCAGTAACCCGGAGCTGAGGTTCTGCTCGAGTATCTCGATGAGCTGTTCTTCGTTGAGCTCTTCGAGCTCCTGTCCAGCGGGGGTGATCGTCTCGGGCTCAATGGTGTTCTTGAGCGCAACGTAGCCAAATGACCCATCGATGATGTTGAGAAGCAGAACCACGAGCGCCGTAACTGCAATGGTCGTGGCAACGTAGAAGACGATCTGCCAGACCAGCCCCGCCCTCCGACGGTTTCGAATGTTTTCCCGTGACTCCTCGATCGTTCCGTAGTGCGAGAAGCGCGAATCCTGTGCCAGGCTCTGCTGCAGCTCCGAACTCATTCGTAGACCTCCCGATACCTCTTGACGATACGACGGCTGATCATGTTGAGGGTTAGCGTAATCAAGAAGAGCAGCAACCCCAACGCAAAGATGCTGTTGTAGTCAAGCGTGTCGTAGCCAATATCTCCACCACTGATTCGTACAATGTGTCCGGTGAGGGTCTCGGCAGCTCGGAAGGGGTTCAAGGTGAAGTTTGGTCCGGCGCCTGCAGCGAGCGACACAATCATCGTTTCACCAACGGCCCGCGACAGCGCAATAATGAATGACGCGGCAAGGCCGGAGACAGAAGCCGGCAGTACGACCCGAAGGGCTGTTTCGATCTTGGTCCCACCGAGCCCGTATGCTGCTTCCCGGAGTGAGCCGGGAACCGCACTCAGCGCGTCCTCGGCCAGTGACGAAACGAGCGGCAGAATCAGAATGCCCATGACGATACCAGCCGAACCCGTGTTGTAGATCTCCACGATGCCGGGACCAAAAATCGACCGTAGCAGCGGCGTCATAAATGTCACGGCGAAGTAGCCGTACACAACGGTCGGCACACCCGAGAGAATCTCGAGGACCGGCTTGAGAAAACTTTTGACCCTCTGGGAGGCGTACTCGCTTAGATAGATTGCGACAAAGAGACCGATTGGCGCGGCTACGAGCATGGCAATAAAGCTCGTCATAAAGGTGGCGGTCACCAGCGGCCATACGCCAAACTGCTCCAGCTGTGGTTGCCAGGTCGTCGAACCAAAGAACTCGCGCAACGAGACGCGCGGGTCTCCAAAAAAGAGAAATGCCTCACGGCTCAAGATCACGACGATACCAACGGTGGTAAGAATCGACACTGCAGCGAACGCAAACAGTAGCACTCGTATGATTTCCTCGTGAATCCGTCTCTTGTAAGAGAAATCGGGCGGCTGGGATTTCCCAGTCACCAGGACTTTGCTGTGTCCCTTATCGCTCATGTATGCCCCTACAGAAAAGAAGGAGGCGGGAAACCCGCCTCCTTTTGAATCCGGTATAGTATAGCGGATACGATAACCATGGTCGACTTAGTACATGCCGTCCATGATCTCGACCCAGCGCTCCTTAGCAGCGGTTTTCCGTGCCTCGGGTGCGGGGAAGTAGCCGACGTTGATGGCCTCTTCGTCACTGTAGGTGAGGAAGAAGTTGATAAACGCGGCGACCTGCGGCTTGCTGCGCATGATCTCTGCATCGCTGTAGACAAAGAGTGGGCGAGCGAGCGGATAGCTTCCGTCGTCAACCGTGCCGGCATTCGGCTCGACGCCTTCGACGTTGACAGCGCGGAGCGCATCACCCACTTCGACGTAGTACGCAAAGCCGAAGAAACCTGCGGCGCCCTCGTCACCCTCAACGCCCTGCACGAGAACGTTGTCGTCCTCAGAGAAGTTCGCGCGTGCGGAGCTGAGAATTGGCTCCTCGTCTTCGTCAAAGATCTCCTCAACGAAGTAGTCGAACGTACCGCTGTCGGTACCGGGAATATAGCGGCTGATCTCTACGTCGGGGAAACCGTCGCGTACGTCTGCCCAGGTTTCGGCGGTGCTAAAGAGCGTTGCAAGCTCTTCTCGCGTGAGATCGGTTGCCCAGTCGTTTGCGGGGTTCACAACAACCGCCAATGCGTCGAATGCTACGATGAACTCCTCCGGCTCAAGCCCGCTGTTTCGTGCGTTCTCGACCTCATCGTCGCCGATCGGTCGGCTCGCGCCCGAGAAGTCGGTCTCACCACCACCGAAGCGCTCGAAACCACCACCGGAACCGACCGACGTGTAGGTAAGGTTGCCGGCGTATCCTTCATCGTAGAAACGATCGATCATGCTCTCCGCAAGCGGGAGAACAGTCGAGCTCCCGGCGCCGACAATCGCACCCGTCACCTCGATCGGGTTTACACCCGGAAGAACAGCGTCATCACCGTCTTCAACGATCCAGGGGAGTCCCTCTCCAGACATGTCGTCCGACATACCTTCCTGTTGCCCGCCGGCGAATACCAGACCGACAGCCACCAGGCTAATCACCAGAACAAATACTACCTTTCGCATGAAATCCTCCTTGCATTTGGTAGAAAAAGATTACGTGCAGTATCTATAGCCCACGTCAGGAGAATGTTAAGGTACCATTAGAATAGTGTTAGGAGTGACGGAGTGCCGCTACTTGTCTCGTAGCGGCGCGCCAATGATTGAAGCGAGAACGCCGGTTCGACGTCCTACATAAAGCCGAATCCGCCCATGTTTGCTCCGCCGATCAGGACGAAGACACCTATGATCAGAGCCGCTACCCAGATGACAACAGCAAAAATTTTGAGTGCTACAGCCAAGACATTGACCATCTTGTATGCAGGCCCTTCTGCCCCATTCCGAGTGTTTAGTGCGATCTCTCGGAGGATGATCGGCAGCTCGGCGCCCGCCCAGGTCATCAGTCCGAGAAGGCCATAAAGGCCCACCACCAGCAAAAACAACAAAACGCCCATACTCCACCTCCAATGGTCGTTGCGATATCCACAACGTGGATACTAAGAATTCTTTCCACTGTGACATTGTCGATGGAATATGTCAACAAAGAGTATGGAGCTACCGGTTCAATTTCTCACCACCACCTCAAGTGCGATCCCAATCGATTGACCGTTGCTGCTCTCGCGCGGGAGAGAAACACCCGGCGATTGGCCCTCCGGTGAGTTCGGAAGTGGATCGAGCGAGAGACCCGCCGAACCGCCGATCATCCGAGGAAGCGCTCCACCGACCGTGAGAAACGTTCCATTGGGTAGCGCGAACTGTACGCCAAAGTCGACGTCAAGTGCTGCGCGCAGGCTGTGGTCGAGCGTCCATTCGCTCCAGACGAGGTCGTTGGTTGTGTCAAAATACCGGTAGCGATCGTAGTCGGCGGTAACAGAAGCATCTCCCTGCAGGAAGAGCACGATCGGCGTGCCAATGCGCCACTCGAGGGCGCTCAAAAAGGATAGGGTAGCCTCTACCTGCAGATTTGGATTCACGATCCCTGCGATCGACACGACGTCCCCATTGTCCGGATTCGTGGTCGTAATCTCGACGAGATGGCCTCGGTTCTGTGCCGTGAAGAGTGACTCCCCGTCTGCGTCTACGCTGTTGTCTCTGCGGAACCGAGCCCCCCCGCGCAGGCTGAGACCGTAGCGCCACTCCGCGCCGTAGTCGGTTTCCTGGCGAAAGCCGGCGAACACGCCGCCTTCAGACCCGAGCGCCCCGGTATAGATGATCGCCTTGCTCTCGTCCTCGGGATCCGTGTGGGTGTACGAAGCTCTTCGCGAACCATCGACCAGTTCCATGAAGCCGGACACGATGAGCCCGCGCTGCTCTTCGATCGGACGTACGACCGCTGCGGTCAACAGTGCGCGAGCAGAGATGGTCCAATCGCGGTGTTCGTAGAAATCATTACCCGCGCCCCAATCATCGTTGGTTTGAAACTGCTGCTCAGAGACGATCTCCGTACTGACGCCCGCACCCGCGGTATCTGCCGTGCGGTAGCGGCCGCTTCGGTCGGTAAGCCCGACAGATGCAACGAAACCGAGTCCGCGCCACCCGCTGCCGGATGAGTCGGTGACGCCCAGTCCGCCGCCGGCGAATCCGGCAAGCACCCGGGAATCGTTTCCTGGCGCGAAAAACTGCCCGTCGTCGTTAACGCCGGTCTCCGTGAGTCGCACAAACTCCTCCTGCGTCGGGTCCCATCGACCTACGAGGAACGTTGACCAGCCAAAGCCGCCCGTCTCAGTGCTTCGAGCGCGAAGGTAGTCTCCCCGTATGAGCAGCTCAAAGTCACTCGACCGCTCAGTGGTAGTCACATCCGGGGTCGACAGTCCCGTATCCTCCTCGCGCTGCCAGCTATACGTGGAGTCGAGCAGGAACGAAAACAGAGTGACTCCAGGGTTGATCACGCGAAATCGATCGTAGCCGGCGACCAGGTCGATCTCGTGTTTTGCTGAAAAAAACCTGCCTGCATCGCCGCCGGTGGCCTCCTCCTCTTCCCGGCCGCCGGCGTAGGAGATCTCGCCGTCGTACGTATCGAGGCCTGTCGGCAGTGGCGCTGCGACGGCGGGATTCGCACCGTACTGCACCTCGGGATACAGAAAGAAGTCGTACGTAAACGGCATCTCGAGACGGTTGATCGGCCGGCTGATCGCGGCAGCGCTCACGAGCAGGAACGTGATAAGGGTGCAGATCGGTTTCATTGCAGTCTCCCGACTCAAGAGCGTACGTCATTCCCGTCTGGGTGTCACGAAGCTTGGGGAAAAACTGTCCGCCCGATTACCGGCAGGCCGAACGCGACCGCGTCGTATTGTCTAATACACGTAGCGAGCGCCAATCGTAAACGATACACCCCCCGGCTTCTCGATAGAAAAGAGGTCGGTCTCTTCGCCCGAGGCAATCGAGGTGTACGAGAGGAGCGTGAGCGACTCGTAGATGTTCCAGGAGATCGAGAAAAGCGAATTCGCGGAAAGGTCGATCGGGCTCACGAGCGAGGCGAGGGAGATCGTAAGCCCCGTTCGCGGCAGAAACGAGATACCGGGGTAGAGAAAGAGCCCGTACTCGCTCGCTTCTGCGCCGGGAGATGACTCGAATGCTCCGAACGGACGCACGAGCGCTTCGAGCTGCCAGGCGAGGGTGCGGTCGGCTGGGAGCGAGATATCGCCGTTCGCGCCCGCTGTGACGACAAGGTCATCCGAGAGCGCATTGGCGTCCCAGCGATCACGTGGCGTTCTCGTTGCGGCCGAGAGGTGCCAGGTAACCGGAACGTATCCTTCGACACTCAGGAAGCCATGGTGTCCGGTCGTGCCGAGACCCGCAATCTCGTGTCCGCGAAAGATGTAGCCGCTCTGCATGGTTATGTCGCCGAGGGCAAGGCTTACCCGAGTTCCTGCGGCAGCATCGTTCAGGGCCGGAGCCTTGGGGGCAAAGGGATTGCTTATGTCGGGCACGCCCGGCAGGACGATGATCTCGGCAAACGAGAAGTCACCAAGGGGCAATTCGCTGCTCACAAGCCACGAAGTCTGCGAGCGTGGGTCTGTGGCCTGCAGCGAGAAGTCGGTGGAACTAGACCCAAAGATGATGTCCCCTGCATTGAGGGCGAGTCCCGCGCCCCAGCTTGAACGAGTCTTTCCGACGGTGACCAACACCTCACCAAACGATGCGCGGGCGTAGAGGCGCTCGAGCGAGGCGAGGACTCCGTCCCCGACCGGCAGGTAGCGAAGGACAAGCTCGGAGCGTACTCGATGACTCCCCTGATTGCGAAGTGCGAGTTCTGCGCTGCCCGTGGGCAGGAACGTCCAATCCTCGAGCTGTGCACCTGACGCGACGGTGTTTAGGAGCTCCGCGGTAACGCTCACGCGGGTCTCCGCAAAGATCGGTACCGAGAGCGCCATGATTGCGATAAGTACACCTGCGGTTCGTTTCATCTCGTTTTCCCTCCCGACTACCCATCTGATGCTATTTGTCACTCCTCAGGTTGGTTGGAATGTCCTGCCGGAGTAAGCGCCGCGTCGGGAAAAAGGTGACCAATGAGCTCACCGCCATCGCCATGATTGCCGAGAACGCAAACGAGCGAAGGTTCCACGTGCCGCGCATGTAGCTCGGAAGGGCAATCGCACCAAAGTCCACCGTATCGCCCTGCAGATTCAACAGCGCGACGTAGTTGATCCCGGTGTTCACGAGCGGGATGTTCCCGAGCGCGCCAAGGGCTATCCCTACGAGCGCACCAACGAGCCCGATTCCGGCGCCCTCGAGGAAAAAGAGCACAAAAATCGAGCGGTCCGTTACCCCTTGAGCCCGCATCATGCCGATTTCCCGGCGGCGTTCAAATACGGCCATCATCATCGTGTTCGAGACGCCTACGGCGGCAATCAAGAAGACAATAAAAAGGATGATGCTTGCACCACCGCTTTCTGCCTCCTGCATCGCGACGAAGTCCTCGGCAATCTCATCGAATCCGAGCACTCGGTACTCCGCCGGCAGTCGCTCGCGAAGCTCTTCGCGAAGTTGCTCGCCGCGGCGGCCGCCGGGAAGTTCAAACGCGTACGCAGTGACGGCACCATCGGCTTGCAAGTAGAAATCGGCCGACTCGAGTGACATGTACACCCCGTTTACGTTGTGTATTGCGGAACCGGTCTTGACGATGCCGATAACATCTGAGCCGACGAGCTCTTCGTAGCCTTGAACGCCGGTGAACTGAAGCCGTATTGGATACCCGACCTGCATGTGTAAGTCGTTCGCGAGCGCCGCACCCACTACAATCCCGTCGCTCGAATCGGTCACAAACTGCCCGCGGCTTTCCGGATTGTCTACCGACTCGACGAGCGCAAAAATCTCGGCATCGCGTTCCGGGTCAATCGCGACAATACGAGTCGGATACGTGCCGCTCGAGGGATAGGGATCCTCGTAGAAGATGAGCTCGCCCATGAACTCGAGTCGCGGCGCGTAGGAAATGCCGAGCTCTTCAAGAATGCTCGTGACCTCTTCGGTGTTGGTAATGAGCTCGCTGAGCGGAAACTCCTCGCGCTCCTGCCACCACGACTCGCGCACGATTCGACCCGAGGCAACCTCGTAGTCGACGTACCCCCGTTCGGTCTCGCTGAACCATCCGAGCAAGAGCGAGTCCATGAGAATGTATGTCGCAACGCCAAAGGCTATGGCGATGCTTGTGATGATCGTCCGTCTCGGGTGGCGAAAGAGGTTTCTGATCGCCAGGTTCGGCAGCAGCATAGTGGCCCCTATTGCGTCAACGCTCGACGAGTGAAGCGCGAGTCGGGAATGGAGATGCCCACCTCGATTTCTTCAATAAAGATCTCAGAGGTCACGTCGCGACGAACCTCGTCGGTGATGAGGATGTCCGTGGCGATGGCGATGCCGTCAACCTCAGTGACTTCGCGAATCTCCATCGTCTTGAGCGGCTGCACGGTCCGGGTGTACATCTCTACCCTTCGGATAATGGAGCTCTCCTTCTCGACCCAGATGAGCTGATTGGGATAGGCCACGCGTGTTCGCGGCTTTGCCTCAAGGCGGACCCGGTACACCGGAGTGCCGTTCAGAGACTCTTCTCCCTCGAGAGAGGCGTTGTAGTTCTCGAGAAGACCATCCTCGTTTGTGACGTCGTCGTACGAGATCAAGCCAACGATCGAATCGCCCTGTCCCCGGGTAAACACCGTCTCGGAGTCGGGGAAAAAGTGGTAGATCCGCCCGTCGTCTCGGAGGATGCGCTGGCCAAACTCCGCGTCGCTCGTGAACTCCATCAGAAAGTTTGCCCCTTTGGCCCATGCGACATACTCGATGGTCTTCTCACCAAATTGGTCGGTGTTGACCATTCGGGCCTCCATATAGGTGGTCTCGTAGTCGCGTCGCTCGTCCGCGCGACGAACGATCTGCTCCGCGTTCTGAGCAAAAAGCGAGCTACTCGTGAAAATCAGAATGGACGCCGTGAGAATGGTTAGGCTACTTTGTTTCATGACGATGGTTCCTCCCTCTATGTTGCGTTAATTGCATCTACCGGCTCGATTCGTGCGGCGCGGCGTGTCGGAAGTAGCGTCACGAGCGACGGGATTCCGACGGTGTAGAAAAACATCAAGACGACCGTTTGCCACGTGAGCACCGGATAGAAGACGTTCGACATCTCGAATCCGAGATCGCTGTACACCTCCGGAAGTCGCAGCCCCACCTCCCCAAACACAAGCGAGATCACCGACCCGATCGACACACCGAGCACCGCCGCGATACATCCGGCGATGAGTGCTTCGAGAAAGAAGAGCCGTACAATCTCTGCTGGCTTCATGCCCATTGCGCCGAGCAGCCCAATCTCCCGATAGCGCTCGAACACCGTCATCATCGTTGTGTTCACGATGACTGTTGCACCGAGCGCCAAAAAAATGAGCACAAAAATGTCGTAGAAGATCTCAGTCGAGCTCAGCATCGCGTAGACAAAACTCTCCTCTTTCCAGTAGCTGACCGCGAGGTCGTCGCGGCCGGACGTTGCCACGATCTCGCGGACGGCAGCAAGTTCGTTCTCGGAGTCTTCGGGGTCATCGGTCATGATCACCAGTTGTTGGGCGCCGGTCTGCATTCGCAAGAACTGTTGCATGACGTCGAAGGAGGCCAAGAATTGAGTCGCGTTGTACGACGCTTGAGGAAAGTCGAGGATTCCCGAGATCTCGAGCGAGATCGCGTTTACGCTTCGCTCCGCGGTTTCGGTGATAAACGAAAAGGAATCGCCGACGCCAAGACCAATCTTTTCGGCTAGTTCGACCCAAACCCCGACCTCACGCGTTCCCGCTGCAGGTAGTCGGCCCGCGACCACGAGCTCGTCCGGTTCGAGAAGCGCCTCTTCCTTGTCCAGTTCGATGCCAAAGGCAACGGCGCTGTGCCGCTCTCCGGGAACTGAGTCGGTTTGATCACTGTCGATGTAGATCTGCCCCGGGGCGCTGACTCTCCGGTTGACCGAGGTTACCCCCTCGATCTCGCTTATTTCGGCTTCTAGCGGTGCCGCATTTCGAACGTAGAGGTGCATCGGGCTTCGATACTCGTACTCGCCAAACTCGGCGTGTCGCACCTGGATTACTCCGGTCTGATACCGAAGTGCATTCTCACGCCCCTCGACCTGCATCCCCTCGATAAGCGCCAGGAAAAAGACGCCGAGAATTGAGGCAAGCGTGATCGCTCCGACCGAGAGGATCGTGCGGGTGGTGTTTCGCCCGAGGTTTCGGAAGGCGATTCGTGCGAGCCGCATTAGGCGCTCTCCCGTCGCTCATCGCTCTCGATGAGCCCGTCGTGGAGCCTGACCAATCGTCGCGCGTAGTCCATCACCATTTGGTCGTGCGTGCAGAACACAAACATCGTCTCGTAGCGCTCGTTCATCTCACGCATGAGCTTGAGAATCTCCTCTCCCGTCCCTGAGTCGAGGTTGGCCGTTGGTTCATCTGCAAGGATGATCCGCGGGCGTTTGACCAGTGCGCGCGCAATAGCGACCCGTTGCTGTTGTCCGCCGCTCAGTTTTGCGGGAATTCGATCTTCCATTCCCGAGAGTCCCACCTCGGCCAGGATTGTCATCGCTCGCTCGCGGGTCTCGCTCTCACTCACGCCCAAGAGCGAGAGTGCGAACGCCACGTTCTCGTATGCGCTCAACACGGGAATGAGGTTGTAGCTTTGAAAGACAAAACCGAGGCGCTTACGTCGATACTCGGCCCGCTCGATCTTGTTCATCTCGCCGGTGTCCACGCCCTCGATCGTCACACGACCCTCGTCAAGGTCGTCAATCGTCCCAATGATGTTCATGAGCGTGGTCTTTCCCGAGCCGGAGGGACCGGCAATGGCAACAAACTTACCTGCTTCGAGCGAGAGATCGATCCCACGCAGGGCACGCACCTCCACCTCTCCAGAGATGTACGTTCGCTTCACGCCCTCTAATTCGATCATGGCGACTCTCCCGTTGTAGCAGTATGAGAGTACGGTAGCGGAATCTCGAGGTGTTGGGAAGGGCGAGGTGAAGGGCTGAGCACTAGCCGGCGAGTAAGGTTAGGTGCTTACGGATTGACTCGCGAACGGCTGCTTGATCACGCGGCGAGAGTTCTCCCCTTGTCGTGATTACGAGTTCCGGCTCGATGCTAAAGAGCTTGAGCCTGACAACTGACTGAGCGCGTAGACCGGCGCTCTCCCACTCCACGAGCGGAACGTCGCTTGGCCATGCACTCCGTTTGGCGCTCGTGATCATCGCGAGGACCACCGCCTCGGGAATGCTCCCGAGCACGAGTGCCGGTCTCCGTTTCCTTTTTGCTACGTCCATAAACGGGAACGGAACCTCGACAACGCTTCCGGGCTTACAGCTCGTCATCGAGATCGTCCGCCCACTCGGAGAGACTGCTTTCGAGAGACGTGAGCCACGCACGATCCGCGGCCGGAAGCTTTCGCACCGTTACCTCTCGCTCCCTGATCTCAAAAAGAATTTCGTCGCCCGGTCCAACATTCAAATACTCCCTGACGTTCTTTGGCACCGTGGTCTGGCCTTTGCTCGTGATGCGCGCCACGCTCGGATCCATACTCCTTACCTCCTTACCGTAAGGATATCTCAATTGCGAGCCGGCGTCCATCAGGCGGCGCCAAAGCAGCTATGCGTTCACACCGGCGAGCACTTTTCTTCGAGGTCATTCACTCCATCGAAAGAGCACGCGCATGATCTCGCGCGAGACGAGTTTCGGGTAGAGTTCGGGCGCCTGCTCGATCGAGGCAATCGTTGCGGGGATGATCGACGGCTTGATCTTGCCGGCGGCCATAAGGTCGAGCGAGTCCACCATGTCCTGCGTATCGCAGTCGCGTGGAGTGATCAGGTCGAGCTCGGGGCGAAAGAGCGCCATGTAGTCGATGGTAACCGGGTCCTCGACCGTTCCCTGGAGGACGAGCCGCGGGGCGTTGCTCGGGTCCTCGTCCCAGAGGCGGTGCCGCAGAAGTCTCGATGTGGGCTCGAGCATCTTCGCGATTCCTGTCGCATCGAACGCGATGTTTACCCCTCCACCCGAGAGTTGATGAACACGCTCTACCAGGTCGGGTGCCTTGCCATCGAGTGATGCTTCCGCGCCTGCCTCATCGGCCTTCTCTCGTCTGCTCGGTTCGAGGTCGATTGCAATGACCTTCGCTCCACGCGCGACGCAGTGCTGCACAACAAAGTGGCCGATAATGCCCAACCCGACTACCGCAACCCATTCACCCTTCGCAACGCGCGCCCTTTTGACGCCGTGCAGCGAGATGGCCGAAACCTTTGCGTAAATCGCGTCTTCGGTGGCAACACCGTCGGGAATCGGAATCGCCGCATCGGAGCTCGAGAGCGAGTGTGAGACCTGGGAGCCCCACATCATCTGGTAGGGGCCTGAATCATACTGGTGCTTTCGGACGAAGGCGCGCTGTCCAACGCTAAAGCCGCTCTTCTCGCCCGCCTCGATTACCTCGCCTAAGTTTTCATAGCCGGGAATCAAGGGGAACTCAGATCGCTCCTGTTTGCCTCGGTAGACGCGTGTTTCAGTGCCCGTGCTTACGCCGGTCATGAGCGTCTTGGTGAGAATCTGGTCGGGACCGGGGCTTCCCATCTCGAGTTCGCCGATCTCTACCGTCTCGGGTTTTGAGAACACGATACACTTCGCTGTCATCTTGCCTCCGTTTTTTCGCTAGCGTAGACCCAAACGACCGCACGCGCAAGCCGCTGGCGGAGCCGCACGGCCCGTGCACGCCGCCCCAGGTGTACTGGGACATGTACATTGATAAGGAGCTTCCCGGCCCAATCGAGGCCGATTGGTCGAAGGAGCAGGAAGCCTACGTTCCGGGCCTTCCGATCGACTCGTGGCACACGGTTTTGAGTCGCGAGGCGATGCATCGCTTTCGCGCCGGCTACTACGCGAGCATGACCCACATCGACGATCAGATCGGCGTGCTTCTTCGGGCGCTTCCTCCAAACACGATGGTGATTTTCACGAGCGACCACGGTGAGCTCTTAGGCGATCACCAGTGGATCCGAAAGACGCGCGCACTCGAGGGCTCGGCCCGGATTCCGTTTATTGTCCGGCTCCCTGAGTCAATGCAGGCGGAGGCAGGGCAGGTGCGAGACGAGCCGATCGAACTGATGGACATCATGCCGACGTGTCTCGAGGCTGCCGGCGCCGAGGCCCCGGCGGATGTTGAAGGCGAGAGTCTGCTCTCGCTGTTGCGGGATGGAGCCGAGAGACCCGCGTGGCGAGAGTGGGTGCACGGCGAGATGAATCGACTCGGCGGTGCAACGCCAGCGACCGGCATGCAGTACCTCACCGACGGGAAGCGCAAGTACATCTGGGAGCCGGG
>JBMCTC010000018.1:0-24520 GCA_048624115.1 Spirochaetota bacterium | reverse complement strand
GTTGTGGATACACCCTCCACGAGCGTCATTGCTCGTGGAGGTCCGCGTTTCGAATCAGGCGCTCGTTCGCTTCTGCGATGGCGGTGCCGCCGGTGTTTCTCGCAGGTGATGCGGCACATACGGTTCCGCCGATCGGGGGGCAGGGGATGAACCTCGGGATCGCAGACGCCGAGCATCTTGGAGACTTGCTTTCCCACGCCTATCGGAGTGGAGGTCTCTCTCCTGCGTGGGTAGCCGGCTACAGGCGGCGCAGGTTTCACGCGGCGACCTACGCTGGGCTTCTCTCCCTCGCGGGGATGCGTGTAGGAACCGTACGAGGCGTTGCGGCCCCGCTGCGCGACGGCGTGCTTCGGGCGCTTCTCGGTACAACGTTGTCGCATCGCTTCATGCGTGAGTTTGCCATGCTTAAGGCTCCCTATACTCGCAGTCCTTGGGCGGGGGAACTAACGCGGCTTACGGAACCGGACAATCGAGAGCAGCCCCCCGAGTAGAACCCGCGTGCGTACGTTTCGAAATCCGGCAGCGGCCAACATGTTTTCAAGCTCGCTTCGATTCGGATAGTGCCTGAGGCTCTCTGCGATATAGCCGTATGCTTCCGGATTTCGATGAAGCACCGCCCCCCAGGTGCGGCCCCAGAAGGCGAGCAAAAAGAGCTGCACGCGAGCGACGCTTGATCGCGGGCTCTTGCCAAAATCGAGAAACGCAGCGTACGCGCCGGGGCGCATGACGCGAAAGATCTCTCCCAAAGTTTTTCCGAGATCCGGCGCGTTTCGAAGCGTGTACCCTCCAGTCACCAGGTCGAACGACTCGTTTTGAAATGGAAGTGCGCTCATGTCGGCCTCTTGGAGTACGACATTCTTCGCGCCGGCACGCCCGAGTCGAGCCGTCGCCCGCCGCAGCATCTCCTGATCGAGGTCGGCGCCGGTTATCGTGCCGCTCCCGTAGCGGGCCGCGAGGCGCTCTGTGATGTCGCCTGTTCCGCAGGCGATATCGAGCACCTTCGTAACGCCATGCTTCGGCAGCGGCCGAACGAGCTCGCGTTTCCAGCGCTGGTCCTGTCCGAAGGAGAGCAGTCGCGTGACGAGGTCGTAGCGCAAGGCGACCACGCGAAAAAGTCGCCGATTGTAGTCGAGTTTGCTTGCTGCGTCCGTCAGGTCGTATCGGCTGAGGCGCTCATTAAAGCGAGCGGGTATAGGTTTTGTGGCCATTTTCTGAGTCTCACCGTACTCTTTAGACATGCAGCAGTCAACTCGAGTCTATCTCCACGGCGTGGAGTACGCGCTTCCCGAGCATCGATACAGTCAATCAGAGGCACTCGACGTCATGAACCGACTCGATCCGTTTGAGGGGGCGGCAGCTCGAAAGCGGAGACGCATCTATGAAAACTCAGGCATTGAGTACAGGCACAGCGTGCTCGGTGAGTTCAAGAGTCAAGGCGCCGTTGGGGCGCTATTCTCGGATTCCGGCGGCAAGGGAGTAGCGCCGACCACGGCAATGCGGAATGAGATTTACACACGCGAAGCGCGGAACTTGAGTCTCCGTGCCGTGAGACAATTGCTTGACCGGCACGCCGGGCTGATCACGCGAGTCACCCATCTCATTACGGTGAGCTGTACGGGTTTTTCTGCTCCCGGTTTTGATTTCTATCTGGTGAAGGATCTTGGCCTCAATGCAAACGTGGACCGCTTTCACCTCGGTTTTATGGGCTGCTTTGCCGCGTTCCCGGCTCTCAAGCTCGCTAAGAGCATCTGCGAGGCGAACGCCGAGGCGACGGTTCTTGTCGTCAATGTCGAACTCTGCTCGCTTCATTTGCAATTCAAAGACGATACCGACATTGTCGTGGCTAATGCGCTCTTTGCCGACGGTGTCTCGGCTGCGGTCGTCTCGGCGCGTGCGATCGACGGCGTAGACCGACGGCTTCGCCTCGACGCGTTTCGTTCGCATACCATCCCTAAAAGTGAGGACGATATGGCGTGGACGATCGGCGACACTGGCTTTGACATGCGCTTGTCCGCCTACGTTCCGCGCTTTATCGAGCAGGATATCGCCTCGATCCTCGACGGGCTTCTCGCGGAGCAGCACCGGGTGCGGGACGACGTGGACGTATGGGCTATCCACCCAGGTGGGCGCGCAATTCTCGACAGGGTGGCCGGTGCGCTCGCAATTCCCATCGAGAAGCTTCTTCACTCCTACGAGGTGCTTCGTGCGTACGGGAACATGAGCTCGGTGACGATCATGTTTGTGCTCAAGCGCATTCTCGAGGGGGCGGATGTCGGCAGGGTGTTTGCCGCTGCGTTTGGACCTGGTCTGACGGTGGAGTCTGGTCTCCTTACGGTCGAGTAGGCGCGGATCGTGATCTGCTTCACATAGCGACCTCAGAAAAGTCATCTTGATCGCGTCCGCAGTTGGCGACTTTGCTAAAGATTAGTAGTTTCATCATATATAGGAGGATGTATGGCTTTTACGACACCTGATTTACCATATGCATACGACGCACTCGAACCTCACATCGATGAAAAGACGATGCGAGTGCACCACGATAAGCACCACACCGGTTACACCGCGAAGCTCAATGACGCGATTGAGGGCAGTGATTTCGCGAACTGGAGCATCAACGAGCTCCTCTCGAAGCTCGATCAACTTCCAGAGTCAATACGGACAGCCGTTCGCAACAACGGCGGCGGCCACGCAAACCATGCGCTCTTCTGGCAGATCCTCGCAAAGGGTGGTGGCGGAAATCCCGGTGGCGCTCTTGCGACCGCGATTGACGACGCATTTGGCAGCTTTGGCGCCTTCAAGGAGCAGTTCATTGCCGCTGCAACCGGGCAATTCGGTAGCGGCTGGGCCTGGCTCGTCGTCCGCGAAGATGGAAAGCTCGCTGTGTACAGTACGCCAAATCAAGACAGTCCAATCTCTCGGGGCGACACGCCGATTCTCGGGCTCGATGTCTGGGAGCACGCGTACTATCTGAAGTACCAGAATTTGCGAGCGAAGTACGCCGAGGAGTTCTTCTCGATTATCAACTGGGAGCAAGTAGGCAAGAACTACGCCGACGCCACCTAGGCGAGCGGCGAAAACCTGTCCCTGAACGAGCACCGACTCAGAGCGCCGCTGGTCTCTGATAGAGATAGCGAACTTCCCCCTCTTTGGTGAGGGGAATCACAACCGAGCGGTAGAGTGAGAGAACGGCGCGAGGGCGAACGACCTTTCGAACCTCACGATTTGCCGTAGCTTGGATGTAGTCCACCTTCTCGGCGACCCGCTTGAGGATCCGCTCTTCGATCTCGGGCCGAGTGATCCCCTTGAGAATCCCCGCACGATCCTCCTCGTCAATCATGCGGCGAAAGGTATCCGGTGCAGAACGGTACTTACTTTCGGCAACGTAGAGCGCGCCAAAGTGGATGCGCCGCGCAAGCGCCTGGATCGCGAGCACATCGTGCTCCACGCTCGAACCGTAGTGCCCATCGTCCTCGATGTCCCGGTTTTCCACGTCACAGAGCTCGGGAAGAAATCCAAGGTACGCCAGCGCGATCTCCCGCGTCAGGTTGATGCTCTCGAGATCTGCGATGTGTAAGGGAGATGGCGGTAGCTGCACGTGTCTCTGCGCTTGCGGCAGGTCGCGGTGGAACGGCCGTTCCTCGGGAACGTGATATCGGCCAAAGGGCGAGTCCATCTCTTCCTGATATCGTAGCCTGAGATCGAACAGGCTCATGGCCCCTGCGTCGGGAAACCCGCTCTCGCCCGCGTTGTAGGCAGGCGCATTCGCCGCAAACTGAGCTCGATCGATCAGCCGATGGATAATTGTTTCTTCAAGACCCTCGAGTCTCGCGGCAATCAACGGTAAATCGACCAAGTTCATGGGCTCACAGTAGCCTCCCGGGCCCGCTCTTTGCAAGAAAAAAAGCGAAGTGACATTCCTAACGCCTCACTCTTATACTTAAAAGATCAAGATTATGAAAAACGAAGACGGTTACATTGAGTTGCCTCGTGGCGGATACGTTGTAGAGACTTCCGAAGGGCCGATTCAGTTCGGAGCGCCGCCCGAGACTATAAAGGACTCGCTTCTCACCGATCGCGGAGTTCCCGAGATCTTTGTCCTTCCCCAGGAGATGTTCAACTGGAGTAAGGGAATCAACGTCGCCGACATGGAATTTCCGATTTACTATCACTTCTTTATCAAAGGTCAGCGACCCTTGGTATGCGGGACGATGGAACAGGCAAAACGACTGGCCGTCGCTCTGCAAGAGGCAGTGTTCGGGCCAAAGGACTTCGACCTCACGAACGACTCGATAGACATGGGAGACGAGGTGTTCGTTCCCGATATTCGGGGCGAGCTCGAGTTCTTCCGCGGCGATCTCTCGCTCAAGAGCCTCTTTCGGTATCGACCATTTAAGGACGATGTTCTCACGCTCGGTGCGGTGACGGTTAGCGCGACGCGAAACGGTTGGTTCGACGTGCAAGATGGCGGGGAGCACATTGCCACGGTGCCCGGCACCGTGGCCTACACGCCTCGTTTTGATATCGGGCAGACCTTGCCTGAGCCCTTCAAGCCGCCGCGGTTTGGTGTAACCTGTCTTGGCCCGAGTCACGGCTTTGACCCGAAGGACAACACGAGCGGTTTCATAATCTGGCTGAATCACAACGGGATCATGGTAGACCCGCCGGTAGACTCGACCAAGTGGCTGCTCGAGTCGAACGTCAATCCAAAGTTCATCGACAGCATCATCCTCACGCACTGTCACGCAGACCACGACGCTGGAACGTTCCAGAAGATTCTTGAAGAGGGTCGGGTCACGATCTACACGACGCTCACCATTATGGAGAGCTTTCTCCGCAAGTACAGTGCGTTCTCAGGCGAGGCGCCGAGTTACCTTCGAAAGCTCTTTAGCTTTCAACCGGTTTACATCGGCCGTCCGATCACCATTCACGGCGGTGAGTTCGACATCTTCTATGCGTGTCACTCGATTCCAACCATGGGGTTCAAGCTCTCTTTCCAGGGCAAGAGCTTCGTCTACTCCTCCGATCACCAGGGGGACCCAGCCGTTCAAAAAACAATGCTCGAACAGGGAAAGATCAACGAAAAGCGCCACGAGCAGCTCAAGAACTTTCCGTTTGACAGCGATGTAATCTATCACGAGTCGGGTATCGCCCCGTTGCACACGCCGCTTACGTTCTTGGCCTCTTTGCCTGAGGACGTGCAGTCGCGGACGGTGGTCTATCACATTGCCGAGAAGGACTTTGCCAAGATCGGGGAGACTTCGTTGCAGCGCGCGACGTTTGGTATCGAGAACACGCTCTACTTCGAGACCGAGCCCTCGCTCTACGAAGAGTCGTATCGCGCGCTCGACATACTCAAGCGTCTCGACTTCTTTGAATCGCTTCCCGTGAAGAAGGTGCAAGAGTTCCTAAGCATCATCGACCGCCGCCATTTCAGTCGTGGCGAGAAGGTTATCGAGGAGGGAACCAAGGGCGACTACTTCTACATCATCGAATCCGGTAACGCAAGCGTTGTCACAGCCGACCTGGTAAGACGGAAGAAGCTCGGAGCCTACGAATACTTCGGCGAGGTCGCACTCATGACGGGCAGCACCCGCCAGGCGGACATTGTCGCAGACACCGACCTCGAAACCATCGTTATTCCTCGAAACAAGTTCATCAACTTTGTGTCTGGTACCGAGTTTGGTAGAGTCTTACAACGGGTCATCGATCGGCGCGACAAAGAGAAGTGGAATCTGCTTGTAGAGAGCGACGCGTTTGCGCGGCTTTCCGACTACCAGCGGATGTGGCTCGAGAGCTACCTAGAACCAAAGGCGTTCCCAGGAAGCGGGACGATCCTCGAGGCGGGCGAGCGGTTGCCCGGCGTCTACATTATCACCGAGGGTGAGGTAAAGGCCGACGACGGCAACGGCCGCGCGGGCTCACTGGGCCGGGGACAGACGATTGGCGTCTTGCACCAGATCATGCGCGACGAACCGGTGACGCTGAATTTCCGGCACGATGAGCCTGTTCGGACGTTGTTTATCAACCGGCACGATGCGGTCGAGCTCCTCGATCGGAACCCGGGACTGGCGATGAAGATCGCAAGCCCCATCGAGTGGCAGACATAGCCGGCTACAGAGCTTTTTGCTGAAACTCGGGAATGTCCAGGTAGGCAACAGCCTCGGATGAGAAATCCCAGAGCATCTGCAGGGCCTCTGCGACCGATCGATTGCGAAGGAGTTTTTCTCTGTCGAGGGTGTCGTACTCGAGTTCTGAATGCGGGTTCTGGCAGAGAATGCCGTCTCCTGCGATGTCGGTAACCAACTGCTTAGAGAATCGTCGCAGGCGGCGGAAAAACCACTCGACCTCGACAAGAGTCGCGTGCCGCATCTCTACCTTCCGCTTGAGAACATCGGCCTCGTACTGTTTCGCGTAGCTTCCCTCCGCGATGCGATCGGCCTCGGTGCGGTAATTCATGAGCGTACGCGCGACCTGATGGTAAATGTCGTAAAAGGTGTCACGCTCTACAGAGTACTTGACGTCAAGACGCAGCTTTCGGCTCGTGAACATGCCGATGAACTCAGCTTCGAAGCGGTGGAGATAGAGGATGGAGGCGCGAACGTCGCGTTCGAGGTGCTGGCTCTTACGCAAGAGCTCGGGACTGTCGCGATAGATCTGGTTCAAGATCGGAAATTGCTCCTCGGGAGCCTCTTCCTCGGCCTCCTCTTCCGGTTCTTCGTCAAACAGGGAGTCGAGCTGCATCCGTTCCTTCTCCAACTTCCCGAGTTCGCCCGCAATCGAGCTTTTCTGAAACGGGTTGCTGGTAGACTTCAGCTGTCGCTGCAGTTGTTCCATGTTTCGTCGAATCTGCGATCGTCGATTCGACGATGTCTCTCTATAGTCTTCCATTCTTCACCATTATACCATCTGGGCCGGAGCTCGCCATACTCACTTCTCGATCACTCGTCAAGATACTCGCTCAAGACCTCGATGAGCAGCTCGAGCGTTTCGTTAGGTAGTGCCTCGAGTCGCTGTTCTACCTCCCGAGCTAGCTCTTGGAGCTCTTTATTGCTCGCATCGACCTCCTCGATAATCGAGGCCAACTGGGAGAGCTCCTCCGCCGCACGCTGCTGTTCTTCGAGCTCGGCCTGCAGTTCCTCGATCTGCAGTTCGTACTCGGCCCGTATCGCCTCCTCAGAGCTTGCAACTCGTGCCTCAACGTATCCCGGCGTTGCGATGAACCATATTGGGCGCGTGCTCTGGCATGCGCCGGCCACAACCATCGTGACACCGGCGAGGATAATCGCCCGGATCGTTTTTGCTATCACCTTTGACATCCCTCCGCTCGTAGTATAGCGAGATTATCGCACTCACTCATCCAAAATCTCGTTCGCGGTGCGGCGAGGCGCAAAAGAATGCGCTGTAGTGAAGCAAAACGCCGGTTGGCGACGTAATGTAGGTATGAGGCCACACCGCTTCCTCCTATTCGCTGCCGTCTTTTTTGTTGCCCAACCGATTGCCGCACGTCCCGGGGCCGCAGAGCTGACTGCTCGCTACACGCCGACGCAAGCCCTTCGCACTCGACTGCTCCTTGACGTCGCACTCGGAAAAACCCTGCTCGAGTTTGGCACCTGGGGCAGCGGCCTGCTCATACCCTCGCGCCACGCGGTCCGCGGACCTGGATTCTTCGCTGGACCGGCCGCTCCTTCTGGGCTGGTTGCCGAACTACTCGCTCCGATTGCCTCCGGCGGGAGCAATTCATCGTGGTCCGAGCAGCCTGGTTTTCGCTCCGACTTTGGGCTTACGCCGGTCTCGCGCGAGGCGCTTGCGCTGGAAGCCGAATACGAGTGGTCGCGCATCGCAGTTGCCGCAACTGCATCGGCGTGGCGGGAGGATGGGATGAAGGCAGCGACTGTTGGCGCCGACGCTGCGTACGCACGTGAAACCGGGGGCGCTGCGAGAGTTACGCTTCTCGCCTCGCGCGCGAGTCTCTCCCCCGATACGCACCGCGAGCTTGAAGCGGAGCGAATCGAGGCGGGGTGGTTTCCCGGCCCCGCGGAGGTTAGGGCAATCTCGCACGTCCTTGGGAGTGTTACGATCGAGACGCCGGAGACGTCGGAGACAACGCTTGATGCCTCCGTCGGATCGGGCTACTCGATAGGTCCGGCCGTGCCCCCGGGGGTTTGGCTTCGGATAGGCGCTACGGTCGAGCACCTCGCCGACCACACGCAGCTTTTGGTGACGGTCCCTCTGTACGCGGCGGTTGCCTCTCCCGGGTACGTTACCGGGAAGCTCCGTGAAGTCTCGAACGATGGGACCGTCGGCGCAGGAGCGAGTGTGGAGACCGACGCGTGGCGCCTTGCCGCAGAGGCGGGAGTTGCCGCCTCTTGGCTCTCGGCTGCTCGCTCGTCTACGCTCAGCCTCGATCTCCTTGCACCGCAGGCCCTTACGACAGCGATCAGCGCGGCCGTAACTCCAGATGATCATGCCGTTACCCGAGTGAAAATTCGCGGTCTGCGGTCCGCGACGTTTTCTGAGAAGGCGGAGTCAGCTGTGGTGTACGAGATTAATTCCGAGGTATCGCTTGCGGGCCGGGAGGCCGGGTTCGACGGCAGCATTCGGGTCGGTGGCACGTGGGAGGAACGGTGGGAGTATCACGCATCGCTCGCGGTGGGGCTCGCGTTGGATCAAAGCCGGCTTTCGTGGATGCCGGAGGGGGTCGAGCTCATTGGGAGGGCGCGAGGCGGGCTCGAGATTGGCGAGGATGTCGAGTTTGACGTGACGGGGTCGCTTCTCGGGAGGGTGGGGATTACAGCCCCAGAATAAGGCGGGCGATTTGGAAGTAGATGGTGAGCCCCGCTACGTCGATGATGGTCGCCATGAGTGGACCTGCCATTACGGTAGGATCAGCTCCGAGGCGATCAATCACCAGCGGCGCGATCGCCCCGACGAGCGAGGAGAATAGAACCACAAAAATCAGCGAAGCGCCAACGGCAATCGCCGGTAAAAAGTCGATGCCCGGCGGCAGAAAGAGCCCTCGCGCGAGTATCACGCCTCCGAGCACGATACCCATGAGAATGCCCACAACGAGTTCTTTGGCAAGGACCCGGCCAATGTCTCGGAAGTGAATTTCTCCCGTAGCAAGCCCGCGAATCATAAGGGTCGAGCTCTGCGTTCCCGAGTTACCACCGGTTTGGGTAATGACCGGGACAAACCAGATTAAGAACGTCGCAGCCAGCGTGAGCGGCTCAAAGAAATTCAGCACATTCGTGGTGATCGTTCCGGCAATCAGCAGCAGAATGAGCCAGGGAATGCGCTTTCGAATCAGCCGAAAGACGGAGGTGTCGACGTATCGACCCGTCGATCCTTCCATTGCGCCCATCTTGTAGACGTCCTCGGTTTGCTCTTCGCGGATGACGTCGATCACGTCGTCGAAGGTGACGATGCCCAAGAGTCGTCCGATGCCGTCGACAACCGGGAGCGCGAGTAGATCGTTCGCTTCAAGGACGCGCGCAGTCTCTTCTTGGTCCATTTCGTCACGGACGGTTATCACATCGCGCGTCATTATCTGCGTGATTCGCTCGGTGTCGTCGGTGAACAGGAGGTCCCTGAGACTTACGACCCCGACGAGCCGTTTGAGCTGATCGACCACGTAGACATAGTAGACGGTCTCTACATCGGCGCCGGTTCGCCTGATAAACGCGATTGTCTCTCCAACCGTAATCGAGGGACGCACGGCGAGGTAGCGAGGGGTCATAAGGCCCGCTGCATCGTGCTCATCAAAGCGGAGCAGGAACTGCGTTTCCCGGCGCGCCTCTTCACTGAGCTCGTTCCAAACCGCGTCGCGTGCCTCAGGCGAGATCTCCTGGACAATATCGACCAGGTCATCGGGATCCATCTCGTCAAAGACCGACCGCAGATTCTCCATCGGGAGCTGCTTGATCAGCCACTCCTGTTCGCTCACGCCCATGTTCGCGACCAGATCGACTTTTCGCTCGAGGTCGAGGAGGAGGAACATCCGAAGCGACTGCGCGCCATCGAGAGAATTGTAGAGTGCGTAGACCTCGTGGTCTCCGAGGTCCGAGAGCGCTGTCCGCAGCTCAGGGTCGCTCATGTAGTCAAAGGTGGAGTGGAGGAGTTCGAGTTCGCCGCTCTCCATTACCGCTCCTCCCAGTCGCCCACGTAGATAACCTCACGTTCGAGGTCGAGTCCGAGCCTCGAGAGCACTTCGTCGTGAACGTGTTCGACGAGCGCGCGAATCTCCGATGCGGTGGCCTCGTGCGCGTTGATTACGATGTTCGCGTGCTGATCGGAGACTTTTGCTCCGCCAATCGCATAGCCGCGCAGCCCGATACTGTCGATAATCGCCCCACTCGGACGTCCAAAGGCGCGGTTGTTTTTGAAGATGCTTCCGGCACAGGGAGCCGCAAAGTGCCCCTTCGCCCAACGATCGCGCTCGTGCTCCCGCATCTTCTGCCAGAGCTTTTCCTTGCTGCCATCCGCAAGCGAGAAGCGAACACTTGTCATGGTTGATGAGTTGATCATAAACGGCGACCGCTTGTAGGAGAAGTCTTGCGCGCGCGGTAGGTAGGTCTCGCGCTGACCATCTGCGGTTACCACGTTTACCGACTCGAGGATGGGAAAGATCTCCCCATCGTAGCAGCGCGCGTTCATCCAGACTGCGCCACCGACGCTTCCCGGCATTGCATAGATAAAATCGAGCCCCGCGAGCTCGTGGTCGGCGGCGTAGGCGGAAGCGTCGCTGATCGCTGCCCCGGCTCCGGCGGTAAGCAACGTGCCCGTGTGCTCAATCTTTGCGAACTCTCGCATGTCAATGACAAGTCCGCGGATGCCACGATCGGAGACCAGAATGTTCGCCCCGCCACCGAGTACAAACGTGGGGATGCCGTCCGACCGAGCTGCCCGTATCAGGAGGACTAGATCCTCCTCGTCTCGGGGCACGGCATAAAGATCGGCGGGACCGCCAACGCGAAAGGTCGTGTGCGGAGCAAGCGGTTCATCGGCTCGCAGGGTTCCCTTTATGTTGATTTTTGTCTGCCACTGCCGTAGCCTTACCACACGTCGATCATACTGGTAACAAGGGAGATTGCAAGGCGATGGATCTCGAACTCTACAACACGATGGGAAGGGAGCTGCAACCGTTTCGTCCCCTCGAAGAGGGGAAGGTCAAGCTCTACTGTTGTGGTCCCACCGTTTACAACTACGCCCATATCGGCAATCTCCGCACGTATGTCTTTGAGGACCTCTTGCGTCGTATACTCGAGCGCATCGGTTTCGATGTGACGCACGTCATGAACATCACCGACGTCGGGCATCTCACCGACGATGCGGATGAGGGCGAAGACAAGATGCTTGTCGGAGCGCGCGAGCGTGGGATGAGTGTCTGGGAGATCGCCGAGTTTTTCACAAATGCGTTCTTCGAGGATACGAAGAAGCTAAACATCGTAGAGCCTACTGTCGTGTGCCGTGCGACCGACCACATCGATGAGATGCAGGATTTGGTGAAGCGCCTCGAGGAGCGCAATCTCACCTACGTCGCAGACGGAAACGTCTACTACCGCATACACGCGTTCGAGCCGTACGGAAAGCTCGCTCTCCTAGATCAGGAGAACCTGAAGGCCGGTGCTCGTGTTGCAGTTGACGAGGGTAAAGAGAACCCTCACGACTTTGTTCTCTGGTTCACGAAGGGCAAGTTTGAACATCAGACTATGCAGTGGGACTCGCCGTGGGGTAGGGGATACCCCGGTTGGCACCTCGAGTGCTCGGCGATGAGCATGAAGTATCTCGGCGAACGGATCGACATTCACTGCGGCGGCGTTGATCACATAAATGTGCATCACACAAATGAGATTGCGCAATCTGAAGGCGCGATTGGTCACGAGTGGGTGAATTATTGGCTGCACGGCGAGTTCTTGATCATGCAGAGTGGTCGAATGGGCAAGTCGAAGGGAAACATGATCACCCTTGCGACCTTGGAAGAGGAAGGGTTTTCGGCCCTCGACTACCGCTACTTCCTGCTCGGAGCACACTATCGGACGCAACTCACATTCTCGCTCGAGGCTCTCGAGGCGGCGAAGAAAGCACGTGCATCCTTGCGTGAACAGATTACGAGGCTTTCATCGGAGATCTCGGCCGAAGATCGCACCACACTGCTCTCCACGATCGGTAACGAGAATCTCTTTGGACGGCTCGATGCAGACGATCTCGAGAGCGACACCGCCCGGAACTCGGCTCGTGAGATCGAAGCCGCATTTTGCGCAGATCTCAACGTGCCGAAAGCGCTTGGGTTTGCGCGTAGCCTCCTTCGCGACGGGAGCGCTTCAGCGTTCGAGCGCCTGAAGGTTGTTCTACACGCCGACCGGGTTTTTGGCCTCGATCTCCACGTCGATGTCCGAGACGCGGTCAAAGAACGCTCATTGCCGTCTGAGCTCGCGGCGCTGGTGACAGAGCGTGAAGAAGCACGCAAGGTACGAGATTTTGCGAAAGCAGACGAATTGCGTGAGAAACTGAAGGAGAATGGGGTAGTAGTTGAGGATAACCCGGGAGGAACGAGCTGGCGATGGGGGTAGTGTAACCCTTGTTCCGGCTGAGTTGTTTCTAACATGCAGGGAAAAAGCTCTCGTGAGGAAACCTTCAAGCGCGTCTACGAGCACGTCTATCCAATCATCTATCGCGTCGTGCTACGCATCTCGGGCAGGGAAGACCTCGCAGAAGAACTCTGTCAAGAGGCGTTTATCAAATACTATGAGCGCATCCACAAGTTTCCAAACGACGACCAGGCAAAGTACTGGCTTATCCGGGTCGCGAAGAACCTCGCTCTCAACGTGGCGAAGCGCTCCGGCCGGGAGCTGCGTGCATACGAGCGTGTCGTCTATGAGCCAGCCGCCGAGTCGCGAGGCGGGGAAGAGGAGCTGATTCGGCAGGAGTCTGCAATTGAGGTTCAAGAGGCTCTGAACCAGCTTCCCGACAAGATGCGATCCGTCCTTGTGTTGAAGGAGTATAGCGATCTGAATTACAAAGAGATTGGTGCCGTTCTCGGCATCACGGAGGGGAACGTAAAGGTGCGGGTTCACCGAGCTCGCGAGCAACTACTGGCATTACTGCAGAGGAGCGACTCTGATGCGTCCTGACCGAGCAACCATTTCAGCCTTTATCGACGGAGAGGTCACCTCTCCATATCGCGAAGCAATACAAGAACAAATCGAGATTGATCCCGCAACCCGAGCTGCTTACGAAGAGCTTCGTCGTGTCTCTTCGGCACTGCCGCGAACCCCAGAGAAACTGATCGCCGCGAGCGCCGTCCGGTCCTGGGCTGCGATCGGTTCTCGGGTAGAGGCATCCCGACACGATTTTTGGCATCGGGCCGTCGCGCTGCCGGCCCCGCTCGTGGCGGCTGCCGCAACGGCCGTCATTGCGCTCGCCGCCGCCTTTGTCTGGCTTGCGACCTCTGGAATGCAGCCTGAGCCTCCTCGCCTGACCGATTTTCAGGATACCGGCGTGACGTTCCGGGTGGATCAAGGCGAGATTGATCACGTTATCAAGTGGCTTGAAGATCGGGACGACCCTCGTGAGGTTAGTATTCGGCTCCCGGAACAACAGTTTCGAATCATGGGCGAACCGCTCTTGATCCGTCGCGCGAGTTATTCGCCGGAGCAGACCGAATGACGCGAGTCCGGGCCGCAACCGCCTCTCTTCTCTTCTTTATGTCAGCTGCCACGGCGGCAACAGTCGAGCTCGAGGATGTGTTGCAGGCGCTGCTTGATCAGGCACTCACCGTGCAGATCACCGCTCGGGTTACCGAAAACGGCGAAGAGACCGTCCAGAGCTACGATCTGACCCGCGTTACCATTTCCGGGCGGGCCGTACGTCTTCGACTCGAGGGCGGAAATCTGACCATCATTGCAGAGTTTACCCCCTTTGAGGATGAGGAAGGGATCCTGCTCGTCGCGGAGGGCCGGATATTCCTTCGTACCGAAGAGTCGGAAGAGGTGCAGTATCGCACGTCGCTTCGGAGTATCCCGCTCTCGCTCGGCGAGAGCGTTGTCTTTTATCCACTCGGCAAGTCGACGTTTGACATGGATCTCGAAACCGAGCAGAGTGATGACTTGAATGTCGAACTAGAGGTTGAGGTTCGTCCGTACGAGGGCGAGCGAGGGTAAGTATCCATGCCAGACACGACTTCCTCCCGAGCGTTCCTGCCCGCCGTCTTGGCGGTGCTTGCAACCATCTTACTTGGTCTTCTCGTTTATCTTGTAAGTCGCGACCCTGTCATTAGGCAGGTAGAGCCCCGAACTGTCGAAGCGGGTGAAGAGGTCGTTGTTCTTGGAAATCACTTCGGCACGAGCGTGAGCACGCTTCTCGTCGGGGGACGGCGTGTCTCGAGTGGCTCTATCCTGCTCTGGGAAGACGAGCAAATTCGGTTTCGCGTGCCGATCGAGGTCGGATCGGGTCTGTTGGTCGTGGAGAACGAGCGGGGCCGCAGCGAAGGAGAGTTATTGCAGATCCGTGATCGGCTGCCTCAGACGCGTTCCGGCAGGGCGATCGGGGCGCCGTCCCTTCGCGCGATTTCCGAGAGCGAACCTCAAGTTGGGCAAATCATCACCCTTCTCGGAAGTGGTTTTGGCGCGGTACGTCGGAACTCTCGGGTCGTGTTCGATGCCGATGGAGTGCTCGACTGTGACTGTCCCGAGGATGTAATGTACGCCGAATGGTCGGACCAGAGGATCAGGGTGCGAGTGCCATCTTCGGCGAGTGCGGGGCTGCTCTATGTGGAGACGGCGACCGGCAGCAGCAACACCCTTCCCTACGCGGTCTCCTATCCTGCCGGACGTGTCGAGCGAGCGCAGGCTTCCGAGATTGCGCTCACCTATGGAGTTCGGCTTTCCGATCCGCTCTTTGCGGAGGATCGCTTTGCCGCCGATCAAGGTTTTCGCGACGTGGAGCTCGTGCTGCCGCGGCCGGCGCCAGGCCGGTTTCAGGCCGATGTCCGTTACATACGAGATGATACCACCGATTTCATCTTTGAAGAGATCTCGCAATCGTTTGAGACCGAGATCTCACGGACCGTTCTGGTAACGCGCTACGGTATTCGCTCTGAACTCGATGCGGCAGCGATCCCCAACTCGTACGAGCGTGAGACACCTTTTTTCGCCTACTTCACGCGCAGCGATATCGGCCTCGACCTCGAGTCGGCAGCCGTCGACGAGCTTGCTGCTCTTGCGCGGCGTGGCGGGACGCCATTGGCCATTGCTCGGCGGGCTTACGACGCGACTGTAGACCGACTCACCCCGGCGCTCGGGCGTGTGGAGCGCACCGCAGCCGAGGCGCTTACGCTCGGTGTCGGCGATGATCTGTCGTACGCGCGCTTGTTTGTCTCGATCCTGAGGCGGGCCGGGGTTCCAGCGCGTCTGGTGGGCGGCGTCGTGGTGACCCGTGACCGAGCCGTCTATCCACACTACTGGGGCGAGTTTTTCCTGCCGGCCGTGGGTTGGGTCCCGGCTGACCCTGCCTTTGGCGACGAAGCGTTTCCCGCCGGTTTTTCTCTTCCCTTCGAGAGTGAGACCGTAGGGAGTACCTCCGCCCGCGAATACTATTTCGGGAATCTCGACTCGCAGCGAATTGCCTTTCACCGAGGTGTCCAGTCGCTTGGTTCGCCCATTTTCGAGGGTCCTCGCTATGGGCCGGCCGATCCGTTTTCGCTCGAACGTGCCTACGTCCGTGCCGGAGCCGGCCTTTTGCAGCTATCGGTGGATTGGTTTCAACCGCGGGTTGTCGGGCTGTTTTAGAAGGCCGCGAGGTTGATTGACACCGCTATCGGCTTTTCCTATGCTCCATTCAGCGAGGAGCGCGAATGTCATACCTTCAGAGTGTAGATCCCGATGTAGCACGGGTGCTTGCCCAAGAAGAGCAGCGTCAGCGAGGCAAGCTCGAGTTGATTGCGAGCGAGAACTTCGCAAGTAAAGCTGTACTCGAGGCCACCGGCTCGGTGCTCACCAACAAGTACGCCGAGGGTTATCCGGGAAACCGTTACTATGGCGGCTGCGAAGTCGTTGATGTCGCGGAAAATCTCGCGCGGGATCGAGCGAACGAGCTATTCGCGTCTGATCACTCGAACGTGCAACCCCACTCGGGAAGCAACGCGAACATGGCCGTCTACATGACAATCCTGCAACCAGGGGACACGATCCTCGGGATGGATCTCGCGCATGGAGGGCACCTCACGCACGGCAGCCCCGTGAACTTCTCCGGCCAGCTCTACAACTTCGTGCACTACGGTGTTCACAAAGAGACGCACCAAATCGACTTTGACGAGGTTCGCCGCCTCGCGGAGCAGCACAAGCCAAAGCTCATCGTTGCCGGTGCGTCGGCCTACAGCCGTATCATCGACTTCGCCCGGTTCAGGTCTATTGCCGACCAAGTCGGCGCCTTCTTTATGGTCGATATGGCGCACATTGCGGGTCTGGTCGCTGCCGGCGAGCATCCGTCACCGGTCCCTCACGCGCACTTCGTCACTACGACGACCCACAAGACGCTGCGTGGACCCCGCGGAGGATTGATTCTCATCGGAAACGACGCAGAGAATACCCTCGGCGTCGTAGCTGCGAAGTCCGGACGAACGCGGTCATGGTCTGAGCTAATCGACTCGTCGGTCATGCCGGGCGTGCAAGGCGGGCCGCTCATGCATGTCATTGCGGCAAAGGCAGTTGCGTTCAAGGAAGCACTGACGGACGAGTTCAAGAACTATCAGCGGCGAATACGCGCGAACGCAAAGGCGCTTGCCTCGGCACTCACCGAGGGTGGAGCGTCGCTGATCTCCGGAACTACCGAGAATCATCTCATGCTCGTTGACGTTTCTCCCTTCGGCCTTACCGGCAAAAAGGCGGAGCGCCTCCTCGATGAGGCGAACATCACCGTAAACAAGAACGCGATTCCCTTCGATACTCGAAGCCCGCTCGTGACGTCGGGCGTTCGGATCGGCACACCTGCAGTTACAACTCGAGGCATGGGATCCTCGGAGATGGAGCAGATTGCGGAGTTGATTCTTGAAGTTTTGGGCTCCGAAGGCCGAGAAGAAGTAGTAGAGTCAGTCGCGAAAAAGGTTCAGACATTGTGCGAGAGCTTTCCATTGGCAGCCGGTCTCTGACTGCGGTCGGCTCAAAGGGGCTCTGATTGACAAAGCAAAATCGTGGCTCGTATACTGATCGCCAAATGGCCGATCGATGGGATAGTCCATGAGCGCTCCTCTTCAACTCTCCATAATCAACTTTACAAAAGGCGCCTACATCATCGTCGAGGGCAAGGCTAACGCAGACCACTTCTTTATCATCCGGAGTGGGAAGGTTCGGATCAGTAAGGAAGTCGAGGTTGTCGAGGAAGAAGGCGGCGGAATCGTCGGCCCGGGCGACTTTTTTGGCGTTGTCTCGACCATGTCTTCGCACAGTCACATCGAAACAGCCCAGGCAATGACCGATGTGAGTCTCATATCGGTTCATCGCGAGCAGTACGGCATGCTCATCGAGCGCAATACACCGGTGGCCATGAAGATAATCGAGAGCTTTTCCCGGCGAATGCGTTATCTCGACGAAGCTCTCGCACGTGCAACCCTCAAGAGCAACGCAGACGAGAGTGACATTTCCCACATCTTTGACGTTGCTGAGTACTACGCCCGTCAGAGTCAATACAACCTTGCCTACTACGCCTACTACCAATATCTGAAGTACTGCCCGAGTGGAGAGCACGTGACCACCGCCCGAGAGCGACTGGCTAAGATCAAGCCGTACTCCAAGGCCGTCTACCTCGGCAATGAAGAAAAAGACTTCACCCGGACCTACCCGAAGGATACGATGATCTTCTGTGAGAACATGCCCGGCAAGGAGATGTACATCATCCAAAGGGGCAGCGTGAAAATCACCAAGATTGTCAACGATAACGAGGTGCTGCTTGCCGTGCTAAAGCAGGGCGATATGTTCGGCGAGATGTCTCTCATCGAGAGCCGACCGCGAAGCGCCTCCGCCGTAGCGTTTGAAGAGGTCGTGCTGCTTGCCGTCAACAAGGACAACTTTGCGCGAATGGTCCGAACGCAGCCGCAGATAATTGCGCGACTAACGACTACGCTTGGTGAGCGCATCTGGTTCATATACAAGCAGTTGGCAAACACGCTGCTCGGCAACAAGGTCGGCCGGATGTACGATGAGTTGCTCATTCAACTCGAGAAGGCGCGGGTTCCAATACGGTCTGGTGAGCCCTATACATTCGATTTCGGAATCAAGGAGCTCATAAACATGGTCGGGCTCCCGATTTCCGAGGGAAATCAGGTTGTCCGTGAACTCCTAAAGAACAACAAGATCAAAGCGGTCGAGGATCGTGTGTACACGACCGACGTCGAAGAGATCGAGAAACAGGCAAAGTATTATCGAAAGATGGAGCGCATCGAGCGCTCGCGCCGCGAGCAGCGGCGAACTGGATAGCAATGTTATTCTTACTCGGACAGCAGCTCGAAGAGGTCTTTGGTCCTTTTCGACTGCTTACATCACGGCTCTTTCTCATCGTCGCAGGGACCTCCCTCTCGTTCCTGATCACGTTTATCTTGACGCCCAAGAGCTACAAGCGGCTGCCCTCCGACCGCGGCCGGGGGTTTGCGGTAGATGGGCACGTCGCGAAAGGCAAGCCCACGGGCGCCGGCGTGATTTTCATCACCGTGTTTGCCCTCACTGCAGTGCTGGTTGTGCCATGGGGCATTCGGCAACTCGCAATCGCGGCGCTTGTCGTTGCGGCGATGCTCACGGGCTATCTCGACGACAAGAGCGAGAACCCATGGAGCGAGTACGTCAAAGGGGGCCTCGATCTCTTGATCAGCCTTGCTGCGGCGTTTTTGCTCTACGGTCGGAATCACCTCATATGGTTTCCATTTACATCGGCCCAGGTAGAGGTGAGCGCACTCGTATTCATTCCGGTGGCCACGCTTCTCATCTGGGTGAGCATCAATAGCACGAACTGCACGGACGGGGTAGATGGCCTCTCGAGCACGCTCGTACTGCTCGCATTGTTGAGTCTGGGTGCGTTTCTCTACGTCATCGTCGGCAACGCCGAAATATCCGCCTACCTCCTGTTACCGTTCTACGCGGAGTCAGCCAACTGGGCAATAATGGTGTTCACGATGGTGGGCGCGCTTGCCGGCTACCTCTGGTACAACGCCCATCCTTCGGCCGTGTTAATGGGAGATGCCGGCTCGCGCGCGCTGGGCTTTTTTATCGGAGTAGGAATTATCCTTACCGGCAATCCCTTTATGATTGTACTGACATCCTCGGTAATTCTCGTGAACGGAGGAACGGGGCTGCTCAAGGTCGCGCTCCTGCGGTTCGCGCGAGTTCGCATTTTCCATTCGATTCGCTTTCCGCTGCACGACCACTTCCGTCACACAAAGAACTGGTCAAACACGCAGGTCCTGGTTCGTTTTGCGCTCATTCAAATCCTTATCGTGATCGGGACATTCGGCGTCTTTATCAAGATTCGCTAGCCACTCCGGAATCGTTTCCGTGTGGACACTACGAGACTCGTTCGGTAGTTTTTCCATCTATTCCAAACAGGGGGAACACGATGGAAGAGATGGCGAAAAGCTTTTCACCAAACGACTTCGAAGACCAGATCTACAAGATGTGGCAGGACGGTGGCTACTTCGAGCCTTCAGGTAGCGGTGAACCATTCGTTGTCGTCATTCCCCCTCCAAACGTCACCGGTGTCCTGCACCTCGGGCACGGTCTCAACAACACGCTCCAGGATCTTGTCGTACGCTATTACCGTATGCAGGGTCGGCGGACGCTCTGGGTTCCCGGCACCGACCACGCCGGCATTGCGACCCAACAGGTAGTTGAGCGCAAGCTCCGCGACGAAGGTACCTCACGTCACGATCTCGGGAGGGAGAAGTTTGTCGAGCGTACGTGGCAGGTCAAAGAAAACCATCACCGGATTATCACGCAGCAGCTCAAGAAGATCGGCGCGAGTTGCGACTGGAGTCGCGAGCGCTTTACCCTCGATGACGGGCTTTCAAAGGCGGTGCGCGAGGTATTTGTCACTCTCTACGAGCAAGGCCTCGTGTACCGCGGGCTCTACATGGTCAATTGGTCTGTGGGCGCGCAGACCGCACTCAGCGACGACGAGGTGGAGTTCAAAGAGGTTAACGGAAGCCTTACCCACATAGCCTATCCACTCGAGGATGGTAGCGGTTCGGTCGAGGTCGCGACGACGCGGCCTGAGACCATGCTCGGCGATACGGCTGTCGCGGTTCACCCCGAAGACGAACGATATACGGCTCTTATTGGCAAGCAGGTTCGGCTTCCCTTGAGCGACAGACTCATTCCGATCATTGCCGATGAGTACGTAGACCGCGAGTTCGGAACGGGCGCAGTGAAAATCACCCCGGCTCACGATCCGAACGACTACGAGATCGGTAAGCGACACGAGCTCGAGATGATCAACATTCTCAACAAGGACGGCACGCTGAACGAAAACGTGCCGGTGGCATATCAGGGATTGCAGTCGAGGGTTGCCCGCAAGCAGGTAGTAGAGGATCTCAAGAAGTGCGGCGCCTTTGTGCGCGATGAGGATTACGTTCACCAGGTGGGGCACTGCTATCGTACGGGGGTTCCAATCGAGCCCTACCTCTCGGAGCAGTGGTTCGTGAAAATGAAGCCTCTCGCAGAGAAGGCGCTCGGGGCGTGGCAAGACGGAGACGTGATCTTCTACCCGAAGCGGTGGGAAAACACCTACAAGAACTGGATGACCGGCATTCGCGACTGGTGTATCAGCCGGCAGCTCTGGTGGGGCCACCGGATCCCGGTGTGGTACAACGACGAGACCGGCGAGGTCCGCTGCACGCGAGAGGATCCGCCGGCTGAGGATCTTGCAGAGAACGGAGGGGCATGGCGGCAAGACCCAGACGTCCTCGACACGTGGTTCTCGAGCTGGCTCTGGCCGTTTAGCGTCATGGGGTGGCCCGACGAGACCGACGATCTCGCAGCGTTCTACCCGACCACGGCGCTCGTGACAGGATACGACATCATCTTTTTCTGGGTCGCCCGGATGATCATGGCCGGAATGCATTTTATGGGAAAGGCTCCCTTCAGAGACATCTACATGACGAGCCTGGTTCGCGATAAGCAGGGCCGTAAGATGAGCAAGAGCCTCGGTAACGGCATCGATCCGCTCGACATCGTGTCCGAGTTCGGCGCCGATGCGCTCAAGTTCACGCTCGCGTTTATGTCTGCCCAGGGTCAAGATGTGCTGATTGACAAGGAGAGTTTTGGGCTCGGGAGCCGATTTGGTAACAAGATCTGGAACGCCGCTCGCTACTTACTGATGAATCTCGAGGGCAGGACGCTCAAGCCATTCTCGTCGCTCGAGCAAAAGCCGGTAGATAAATGGGTATTCCACCGCCTGAACGAGACCGTGCGTGGCGTCGAGTCTGCGATGGCCTCCTACCGCTTTAACGAGGCAGCGCAGCTCTCCTACGAGTTTTTCTGGAACGATTTCTGTGACTGGTACATCGAGGCGAGTAAGCTCTCTCTCTACTCCGAAAACGAGGCTGAGAAAGACCGGGCCACCACGCTTCTCGTTCGATTGCTCGAAGAGAGCCTTCGAATGCTCCACCCGTTTATGAGCTTCGTGACCGAGGAGATCTATCAAAAACTCCCTGCAATTCCCGAGACCGAACGCTCAGAGGCCCTCATTACCGCTGCCTACCCAAAGGCAGAGACGGGCCGCGAGGCGCCACACGAGGCTTCCGCGTTTGCATCGCTTCAGGAACTCGTACGGCTCGTTCGTACGCTTCGTAGTGAGTTTACGATTCCGCCGCCGCGAAAGATACGCTTTGTGGTCGAGTGCGAGCCGGGCTTTCAGCACACGAGCTTCTTTGCCGAGCATCGCGAGCTCATCGAGATGCTCACCACATCCGAGCAAACGAGCTATGGAACCTCGCGCCCCGATGCCTCAGGAAGCGTCACGCTCGTCGGGAACGGCTTCCAGGCTTTTGCATTTGTGCGAGACGCGATCAATGTCGAACACGAGCTTGCGAAGCTCAAGAAGAATCTCGAGAAGACGGAGAAGCTCTTGGTCCAGAGTGAAAAGAAGCTCGCCAACCAGGGCTTTCTTGCGAACGCCGGTGAAGAGGTCATCGCGAAGGAGAACGCAAAGCGAGATGAGTTCGCCGGAATCGTGGCGAAGCTCAAGAGCTACCTGTCGCAACTCGACGCATAGACCCTATCGTAGCGCTCGCTACAGCTGGAACTCCTCGAACACGTCGTCGCCGGTAAAGATTACGTTTAGGTTGGGCCCGACCAGCCGTGCCACCACAAATGGTGTTGTGAGCGCCTGGGTGACCATCGCGTCCGCCGCGGGATTCTCGACCCGGACCTCTACGGTCGCCTCGTCTCCCGAGTAGGTGACATTTGAGATAGCGACCGAGTAGCCTCCGGTCGGCCGCTCTCCCAAGACGATAATGACGACCGTTGAGTCGGCAAAGGAGACTTCCGGTCGCTCCGGCGGGGGCGACTCGTTAGCCGTGAGCGCCGCCCACCCATCGATCCATGTTTCTTGTTCCGTCACGACGGTCTGAACCGGAAGCCGTACCGCAGCGTTTTGACCCTGCGCGATAAGTTCAAACTCTCCGCCTGCCGTATCGTTCGCGGTGGATTCGCGCACGTCGGCATCTCGCGTCGACGCAGAAGGCCCGGTGGCACATCCGCCTATCACTACTGAAAAACCAATTGCTAACGCAATCAGCGAGATCAGTCGGCTTTTCCCTCGTCCTCGCTCTCTACTCATGCTCCTAAGGTACCACGAACGCGACCCCTTCGTTTGGCGGCTCCCGTCGCCCACATTGACCGGCGCGTGCGCTTTTTCTACACTCTACTCTCCAACAGCGACACATTTGCGGGTTGGGAACCGATCCGGTAGAGGAGGATGTTTTGTATAAGCCGGTAGATCCGCGGGTGAGTTTTCCCAAGATGGAAGAGGGAATTCTCTCCTTTTGGGATCAAAACCAGATCTTTCAGAAATCGATCTCGAGTCGAGAAGGAAACGAAGAGTTCGTCTTCTACGATGGGCCTCCGTTTGCCACAGGTCTGCCCCATTACGGGCACATTCTCGCCGGCACCATTAAAGACATCATTCCCCGTTATCAGACCATGAAGGGCAAGAAGGTCGAACGTCGGTTCGGCTGGGATTGCCACGGACTTCCTGTCGAGTACGAGATGGAGAAAGAGCTCGGTATCTCGGGAAAGACGCAGATCGAAGAGTACGGCGTTGCCAAGTTCAACGAGGCATGCCGCAGCATCGTCCTTCGCTACACAGAGGAGTGGCGCCATGTGGTCACTCGCATGGGGCGCTGGGTCGACTTTGATAACGACTACAAGACGATGGACCTCGATTATATGGAGACCATCTGGTGGGTTTTCCGACAACTCTGGGAGCAGGGCTACATCTACGAAGGGTACTACATTCTTCCCTATAGTCCTGCGCTCGCAACGCCGCTCTCGAACTTTGAAGTGAATCTCGGCGGCTATCACGAGGTCAACGATCCGGCAGTCACGGTACGCTTCGAGCTCACCGATGAACCCGGTACCTATGTGCTTGCGTGGACAACCACGCCATGGACACTGCCGAGCAACCTCGGTCTTGCGCTCGGTCCCGACATCGACTACGTAAAGGTCAAAGACGGTGACTCACGTTACATCCTGGGGAAGGAACGACTGTCGGCCTATTACAAGGAAGAAAGCGAGTATGAGATCGTCTGGACGAAAAAAGGACGTGAGCTTGCGGGCATGCAGTACAAGCCGCTTTTCCCGTACTTCGCAGAGCTATCCGATGATGGGGCCTTTCGAACCCACGTCGCCGAGTACGTGACGACCGAGGATGGTACCGGTATTGTCCACATCGCACCGGGTTTTGGAGAAGACGATTACAATGTGCTCAAAGAGAGTGGATTGCCTGTACCGGTGCCCATCGATGCAGAATGCAAGTTCACAGAAGAGGTGCCCGAGTATCAGGGGCTTTTTGTCAAGGACGCCGACAAGCCGATTATCCAACGCCTCAAGGAAGAGGGGAAGCTCGTCCGTCGCGACAACTACCTGCATCCCTACCCGTTTTGCTACCGGACCCACAAGCCGCTGATCTACCGCGCGGTTAGCAGCTGGTTTGTAGATGTAGAAAAGATCAAAAAGACGATGCTCGCTGCGAATGCAGAGATCAACTGGATGCCCGAACACCTCAAAGAGGGGCGGTTTGGCAAGTGGCTCGAGGGTGCCCGTGAGTGGGCGATAAGTCGCAACCGCTACTGGGGGAATCCGATCCCCGTATGGAAGTGCGACGGTTCTGATCACGTCGAGTGCATCGGCAGCATCGAGGAACTCGAGCAAAAGTCGGGGAAGAAGGTTACCGACCTGCACAAGCATTTCGTCGATGAGCTGACATGGCCGAGTCCCGACGGAAAGGGCACGATGCGGCGCGTCCCCGAAGTGCTCGACTG
>JBMCTC010000017.1:0-24679 GCA_048624115.1 Spirochaetota bacterium | reverse complement strand
GTTGCATGGTGCGAAGGTGCTTGCTTATCTTGTCGGGCGGCTTCGTGATGTTGAACGCGCCGAGGACGCTCTACAGGTGGCCCTGCTTCGCGCCTGTACCCTGTGGCCCGAGCGCGGGACTCCTACAAGTCCGGTCGGCTGGCTCGCCACGGTTGGATATCGCGCCGCCATTGACGACCTGCGCAAAGCGCGGCGCGAAGTAGTTGTAGAGGAGTCCGTGCTCGAGGCATTTTCGGATGAACAAGTAGCGGGCGCATTTGGCCCGGCAGATGGTCCCCCCGACCCGTGGACCGCGCGCGAGATCCCTGACGAGCGCCTTTCCCTCATTTATATGCTGTGCCATCCCGCGATTGCAGCGAGTGTTCGGACTGCGCTCGTTCTCCAGGAGCTTGCCGGGTTTACGGCCGTAGAACTTGGTCGGATTTTTCTGACGCCACCGGCAACAATCGGGCAGCGCCTCGTTCGCGCCAAGCGCAAGATTCGCATCAATCGACCCCGGTTTGGTGTGCCCGTGGCGGAGGAGCTGCCCTCTCGCACGGCGGCGGTGCGGCAGGTGATTTACCACATCTTTACCGAAGGCCACACCGCCACGCGAGGCGAATCACTCTACGACACCGACCTCATTACCGAGGCGCTTCGTCTCGGTCGTGTCTTAGTCGAGCTTCTCGATAAGCACAGTCTGCTCGCGGAGAACGCCGAAAGTCGAGGCTTACTCGCGCTCATGCTCTTGACCGATGCACGTCGGCCGGGGCGCGTGGGGCGCGAGGGTGACTTAATCCCTCTCGAAGAGCAAGATCGAAGCCTGTGGAATCGCGACCGCCTCGACGAGGGGCTCTCGCACCTTGACGCCGCGCTTGCCTGCGGCCCAGGCGGCCCGTTTCAGATCGAGGCTGCGATTGCCGCACTTCACGCAACCGCGCCGCGCTACGACGAGACCGATTGGCAGCAAATGCTCGCCCTCTACGACGAGCTCTTGCGCTACAAACCGTCGCCCGTTGTCAAGCTCAACAGATTGGTCGTGGTAGGCGAAACGCACGGGCCCGACGTTGCGCTCGAGCAGCTCTCTGAGTTGTATGCCCAGGCCGAGTTACGCACTTTCGCCCCGTTGTGGCTTCTCTCCGGAGAGCTGTACCGCCGCGTGGGAGAGTACGACCTGGCGCATCGGCACCTCACGAAAGCGCTCGAGCTGACGGCGAACCGAGCCGAGCGCGCGCACATCGAGATGAAGCTGCGCGGCCTTGCCCGCGAGTGAGATACAGTATGCGGCGTACTCGCGGCGCGGCCCTACGGCCGGCAAATCGTCCTTTGTCTCTACGAGCGCTCGCCATTTGCACGACATCGAAAAAGCGATAGAGTGTTCGCCATGCCCGAAATCACAAGCAACCCGGAACAGCTCAACCTCGAAAGTGTGAACACCTTTGGTGCCCCGAGTGATCTGAAGATTACAGATATGCGGTTTGTCGATGTTATCGGTGCACCGATGCACTGCACGCTTTTACGTCTCTCTACCAATCAGGGCATCTTCGGCTACGGCGAGGTGCGGGATCTCGGCACCCGAACCTATGCGCTCATGCTCAAAGACAGAATCCTCGGGGAGAACCCCTGCAATGTTGATAAGATCTTCCGACGTATAAAGCAGTTTGGTAACCATGCCCGCCAGGGCGGCGGTGTTTGTGGCGTCGAGGTAGCGCTCTGGGATCTCGCGGGAAAAGCGTTTGGTGTCCCGGTGTACCAAATGCTCGGAGGAAAGTTTCGAGACGTCGTTCGTATGTACTGTGACACCGACGTGCATGGAAAGCACAACGGCACCGACATGGGACGGGCGCTCCGAGAGCGAATGGAGATGGGATACACGTTCCTCAAGATGGACTTAGGCATTCGCTACCTGACCGATAAGCCTGGAGCGCTGAACGCGCCGGTCGGTTTGCTCGATGTCATGAGAAGCAGAGGGCGTCGCACCGACAACCCGGCAGACAGTTCAGACGACATGCTCGAGCGCAAACTCAGGCGTAATCGCTTCTATGATATCAATAACATCGCACATCCGTTCTCCGATATTCACATTACCGAACACGGCCTCGATCTTCTCGAGGAGTACGTTCACCAGGTACGAGAGGAGATCGGTTACGAAGTGCCGCTTGCAATAGACCACTTTGGCCACATTCCTCTCAGCGACTGTATCCGTTTGGCTCGCCGCCTCGAGAAATTCAACCTCGCATGGCTCGAGGATATGATTCCCTGGCAGCTTACCGATCAGTACCGACGCCTCAGCGAGTCGACCACCGCCCCCATCTGTACCGGCGAGGATATCTACTTGAAAGAGAACTTCAAGCCGTTGCTCGAGCATGGAGGTTTGAGCATGGTGCATCCCGATGTGCTGAGCTGTGGTGGTATTCTCGAACTCAAGAAAATCGGCGACGTGGCCCTGGAGTACGGAGTTGCCATGTCGGTGCATATGGCTGAGAGTCCGGTCGCTTGTCTTGCGGCAGTGCACGCGTGCGCCGCCAGCGAAAACTTCACCGCGCTCGAGTTTCATAGCGTGGAAAGCGAGTGGTGGAGTTCGATGGTTACCGGACTACCAAACCCTCTTGTTCAGGACGGATTCATCCGGGTTCCCGACGGGCCCGGCCTCGGGTTCGAGACGCTCGATGACGACGTTCTCGGCAGCCACCTGCATCCCGACTTCCCGGAGCTCTGGGCACCGACTGAGAGTTGGAACAACGAGTATCCGCACGACAGGACGTGGTCGTGAGGGCGTAGCAGGCCTGGGTGACTCACCGCCCCGCGTGCGTGACCTATCTTTGGATCATGGAACCCCTTCTGTTTGATTCATGGCAGAGCATTCTCCGGGCGAGCATCGTAACGATACTTGCCTACCTCTGTATCGTTTTTCTCCTCCGTGTCACGGGGAAGCGAACGCTCTCGAAGATGAACGCCTTTGACCTTATTGTCACGATCGGCCTCGGATCTTCGTTCGCGACGGTAGCTCTGAACAAGAGCATCCCGCTTGCGGACGGAGTTGCCGTCTTTTTTTGGCTCATTTTCCTGCAGCTTGTTGTGAGCTGGCTCTCGGTTCGCGTCGGAATCGTAAAGCGCATCGTGACGAGCAAACCCACCCTGCTGCTCTTTCGTGGCGAGGTGTTCGAGGACGAGCTCAAGCGCCAGCGCATTACCATGAACGAGCTGCGGCTCGCCGGTCGCCAGAAGGGTGTGGCAGACCTGCAGAAGCTCGACGCCGTCGTACTCGAGACCACGGGCGAGATTACGGTGATTCCGGAGTTCGAACCCGAGGGAAAAGCGGAGACCATGGCGGACGTCGGGGGCTACAAGAGCCGCGCAGACGGTAATGACTAACTCTACTTGCGCTACGCGCGATTGTGCCTTACATTATGAAGCCGCTTGGGTAGTCTACGAATCTATTCCATCCTTATCTTCTCGCTTTTTTTTGGACTTGCTCGTGCTCCGCTTTGTGCCGAGAGCTTCGTCCTGACCACGGGCTACTCGCCACCGTACAGTACCGCGGCGTCGAGCGGTATCCTCGATCGTATTCTTGAAGAAGCCTTCGCACGTGCCGGGCACGAGGTCTCTTTTGCGATGCTGCCGGCGGAGCGGGCGCTGCGTGACGCAGATTCGGGAGTTGCCGACGGAGTGGTAGCTCGTATCGATGGGCTTGACGATAGCTATCGAAATCTCGTGCGCATCCCTGTTTCGATCATAGAATCATGGGACTTCGTGGCGTTTACCCGTCCTCACGTATCCGACATTCGGCAGTGGTCGGACCTTTCCAACCACAATGTGGTGTTTGTGCGTGGATGGAAGATAATCGAGCAGAATATTCCTGCCGCCCGCTCTGTCGTTACCGTCTCCTCAACCGAGCTGGCCTTTCGCATGCTCGCTCGCGGTAGAGCCGACGTTGTTGTCAGCGCTCGTCTAGACGGAGTTGTTATGGCGCGACAGCTTGGGTTCGAAGACCTTAAGGTGCACGAACCGCCACTCGCCTCGTTGAGTCTCTATCCATACATTCACCGCCGCCATGAGGAGCTTGTGCCGGCCTTGGCGCAGGCGCTCGGTGATATGAAGGCGGATGGGACGTTCTACGAGATCTACGCAAGCGTTCTCTCTCGTGAGTAGTTGGGGGTACGACGAATAGGGAATCCTGCCGATACTTAAGGCAGAGATATGCGCGAAAAAATCCAAGGAAACATCGCAAACGCTCTCATTCGACGAATCGTACTCGTCGGGGTTGTTCTCATTGTTCTAAGTACGGTGGTTAGTGTCGGTATCGAGTACACGCGCCAGCGTCAGGCCATGCAGGAGACTGCTGAGCGTATTGGTCGAGTTGATGTGGTGCCGATTCAAGAGGCGCTTTGGGTTGCCGACGAGTACATGCTCGAACTGTTGCTCGAGGCTCTTGTGCGCGATCCGTTTGTTGGGCTCGCAGAGGTCATCGATGGCGGCACGATTGTTGCCTCGGCAGGCAATCAGTCCGACGGACCGGTGCAGCCGATGACCTATATTATGACCTACGAGTTCGACGGAACGCAGCGGTTTCTCGGTCGACTCAGGCTCGAGCTCGACCTGGCGCCCGTCTGGTCTAGCGCGTTCGTCCTTGGCTTAGCGGGTGCTCTCTATCCAATCGTCGTGATCCTGGGCGTTGGGCTCGTTCTTTTTGTGAGCTTTCATCGGACGGTCGTGAACCCGTTGGTGTATATCAGCGATTATCTGCAGTCGTTTTCGGTGAATTACGAACCACGTCGCCTCGAGCTCCCGAGGGAGGGGCGGCCAAAGAACGACGATGAGCTTGACGAGATCGCGAACGCCGTGAACACGCTCCGCGACTCGCTCAATCACCGGTATCAGCAGTTGCTCGATTCGAACCGAAGAACCGAGATCAAGGTGGATGAGAAGACCCGAGAGCTTCAGCTTGCGAACGAGACGTTGCACCGGGAGATTGCCGAGCTCGAAAAGACAAAGGATGAGCTGTCGGCGGCAAATCAGGCAAAAACGCTCTTCCTCGCGAACATTAGCCACGAGATCCGCACCCCCATAACCGGTGTTGTCGGGCTTGCCCGGCTGCTCTCGAACACGTCGCTCGATGACGAACAGCACGGATACACCGATGCGATTGTCAGTTCGGCAAGCTCCCTGCTCGAAATCGTTGAGGATCTGCTCGACTTCTCCAAGCTTGAGGCCAAGAAGATCGAGCTGCAGCCCGAGCCGTTTGACCCAAAAAAGAGTGTCATGATGGTTGTGAGCCTGCTCGGCTCGGCAGTCGAGAATAACCACACGGCGATCGACGTAGAGTTTGGCCCCGATGTTCCCGATCTTTGCATCGGAGACTCAGTACGAGTCCAACAGGTGCTGCGCAATCTCCTGAGCAATGCTGTAAAGTTCACGCCGGACGGGCGTATCACCATCAGCCTTGGTCTCGTGGCGCAAGGCCAAGCCGGAGCTCGCCTCCGCTTTACCGTCGCAGACACCGGGATTGGCATTCCGGCCGACGTACTCGACCGTCTCTTTGAGAGCTTCTATCAGGTCGACAGCTCGTACTCGAAGGACTTCAAGGGCGCCGGCCTCGGCCTTTCGATAAGCAAACACCTCGTCGAGCTTATGGGTGGTGAGCTTGGCGTGGAGAGTACGCTCGATGTGGGAAGCACCTTCTGGTTCGAGATTCCCTGCCAACTGAGTCGCACCGAGCCGATCACTGAGTCGGGCAGTGCTGGGAGTGTCCAGGCTCCTCGAGGCCGCGTGACTCAGTTATCAGAGCGTACAGCGCCGGATCGTTGCGAGGCGCGTGTGCTCTTGGCCGAGGATAACGCGATTAACCGGTTCTATATTGAAAGCCTGCTCAGGCGCTCGGGTTGCACCGTCACCGCCGTCGCAGATGGCAATGCGGTAATGGAAGCGCTCGAGCACGGGACGTTTGACGTAATCTTGATGGATATTCAAATGCCGGGAATGGATGGCATTGAAACGACACACGAGGTACGGAAGCGGCGGGACATCCCGATTATTGCGCTCACCGCCTACGCCCGACAGAGTGAACTCGAGAGTTTTCTCGAGGCAGGCATGGACGCGGCAGTTACCAAGCCGATTGATGAGGAAGAGCTGCTTCGCGTGATAAGCGAGCACTCTCCGGCAACCGCGTAACGCCGACGTCTACCGCGTCGGGGTCTGGCGCGGGTCCTTTTCGATGAGCCGAGCGGTGAACTCTTGCTGTTGCTCGAGTTCGAGCATCGTGTGAGTAAGCAAGTGCACCTGCTGCTCGAGTTCAGCGACCCGGTGACGCAACTGCTTCACCTCGGCGTTATCGCTCTGCGCGTTTAGTTTCGCGCGCTTGGTCCTGCCGCTCGAGATAATCGCTACGATTGGTATGCACAAGGCAAGTATTGGGACAAATACTCCGATCATTGCGGGGTCCATGGACGCTCCTTAGGCGACAATAATACGGAACTCTACCGCCTTGGAGAAGATGGCATGCGACGGTAGACGATCTTCCGCACCCGATCGAGCGAGAGACCAAACGCATCTGCGAGTTCTTCGATGCTTTTCCCTCGATGCTTTTGCGCTCGGATCTCTCGGTCCCGCTGCGCGAGCATCGTCCGCGTCCCATTCTTCGTGCCCCATCCTGCGCGGCCATCTCCGGCGTTTGGTATATAGAGCTGTTCTCCTTGGACGTATTTCTGTACCTCGGCAAGGAGGCGCGACATGATTAAAACGCTTTGGGGTGCAAACCTCTAAACCGTTTGCCGCCGCCGTCAGGCGGCCGGTTCTTTATTCCTGTTCGTGAATCGAGAACTGTTCCGGCTGAAAGCGATCGCCACCAAGCCAGATATCGATCTTCGTTCCGCTGTCGCTCGTTCCTACCGTTGCGGCCTTGATTTGCCATCCGATCAGGTCGAGGCGAACCTTCCCGAGCATGTCGTAGCCGGCCATCGATCCGTAGTACGCCGCGAGCTCCGGCCGCTTTGGGTTGTTCAGGGCCTCACGGATTGACTCGAGCTCGTCCTGCGATCGATCTTGATCGTCGAGCACCGCGAGGTGAACGCCGTCCTCCTCTTGATGCAGCGAGATGACCATTCTGTTTGGATCCGCCTCGAGCACGTAGTGCGCGATCTGTCCAATAAGATGAAGCAAGAACTCCGTTCGTTTCATGAGCGTTTTCCCCTGCGCCTTTCTCCAAAGGAGACGGTGTCGTGCGAAGCTCGCCACCACTCGATAATCGCCACGAGCAGTGTCGCGGTAAGGCCGCCTGCGAAGCCGTTGTTGTAGAGATTAACTCCGAGGTGCCAGCTCCCTGTCTGCTCCACGATGGTAAGATGAATTATTCCCGCGATGATGCCCACCGGCCAACCAAACTCTCCGGCGAGCGGCGAGAGGGTCAAGGCAAAGAGGGCGGCCAGAAGTGGCCCGGGAGTCGTGAGGCCTTTGCCAAAGAGAAGCGTTGCCAACACAACGCCCGCGAGTATCGGGAGCCCGTTCCCTGCGTGCTTACCAAAGGTCGCAAATCCGATCGCCGTGAAGATCCCCCCGAGCACGGGGCCATTGAGGGGGCCGCCCACGAGCACAACGTAACCCCACGTGAGGATGCCCATGATGCCGGCGTTCACAAGCGCCCCCTCTACCGAGACCATTGTCATGAAGTCGGAGGGAAGCTGACCCGGTAGTTGCATGATGCGAATAAGGTCCTTGAAGGCTTTGCCACCGCCCATCGCGAACCCCACGATCATGAAAATCAGAGCGGCTACCGGGACTAGGAGTTGAAGCAGCAGTGAGGGTTCGGTGTTCCATGCACCCGCCACGGGGAACTCAGTCCCCGAGGCAACCAAGACCGCCGCGGCGAACACGCCGATAAAGCCACAGGTCAGACCGACGTTGTAAAGGTTGAAGCCTTGATGCAGCCGGAGGAGCGAGATTGCAAGAGGCGGCAGGAGAACTCCGACCACGAGCCCGGCACCGACCGCAACTAAAATCGCCCCGCTTGCCGGCAACCCGCTCTCGAAGGCGAGTGCGGTCACAAGCGGACCAAGCGCCGTCCCAAAGAGTGCCATGAGCACGTAGTCTGGGTAGCGCTTCCCGGCGAGCCGAGCCGAGATTCCCACGCCTACAAAAATCGCAATGATGTTGAGCAGCGTTTTCCCAAAGAGGCCAAAGCCGAACATGGTCCAGATGGCCGCGATGGTGGGGCCGGAGAGCCTGACATCGACGAGACGAACGATCACGAGACCGACTGCAGCGACAAGCGCGGCGTTAATCAGGGCCGCGCCGGGCCCGGCGATAATCGTAAAGTCGTTTAGCAGCCGGGCCGGACTGAGCTGGAGTTCGAGCAAGCCGCTTAGCGCGGCGTTGGGTCCCTGAGCAAGAAGGCCGGCAACCGCTCCGGCAAGCAGCATCGCCGCGTGCAGAACATAGAGCGCGCGTTCCTTTGTGTTCATACAAACGCCTGGTATCGAGGCTTCAGAACGATTTCCGAAACGTGGGCCGTAGCGGGAAGAGCTGCGATCAAGGCTACGATGCGCCCGATCTCCTCAGGCTGCACCATCTGTGACCTCTTTTCCTGAGAGGGAGGCTCGGCTCGTTCGTCGAGGAGAGGGGTGTTCACCTCTCCGGGGTAGACGTTCGTGACCCGAATGCCGAGTTCTGCAAGCTCGTTTCCGGCAAACGCGCCAAGGACGTGTGAAGCGTACTTCGAGGCGGAGTAGGCAACACCTGCCATCGCAAGCGGTCTTAGCCCGGCGACCGAGCTCACGTTTACAATCAATCCGGATGCACTCTTTTTGAGTATATCAAGCGCAGTCTTGATAACGAGGAAGGTTCCTGTCGCGTTTACTTCGAGAATGCGCTTCCATTCGTCAGGGGTGGTCTCTTCGATTGACCGGTGTGAAACGTTGATTCCCGAACTCACCACAAGAACGTCAAGTCGGTCCCGCTCTGCCTGAATGCGAGCGAGAACCTCGCGAAGTGCACCTTCGCTTGTAACGTCCGCCGGCGCAGCAATGAGCTCTCCCTCCCCGGCACCCGTTCCTCGGTCGGCGTACCATCCAACCGCTTCCTCCAAAACGGTACTCCGACGGCCGGTGATGTAAACCGTGTAACCGTCGTCAGCGAGCGCGGCGGCAATGCCGCGCCCGATTCCAGTGCCGCCCCCGGTCACCCAGGCGGTCTTTGCTTCCCGTCCCATGCGACCATTCTACCGGCGGTCGGAGGGGCGGGCAACTGCGTTCTATCGCTCCACATCCAGGTCGTCCAGGCTGCCTTCCGCCGGCTTGTCGTCTGCAGGATTCGCCTCGCTTCGCGCATACCATCTGCCGCCACCGTCGCGTGACGCTCGTGCACTGCGGCCGCGGCCTTCCGTCGCACCGGAGAGTGCCTCACCGATCGCGCCACCGATGAGCGTGTTTTTCTCGACATCTACCGCGCTCGGATGGATTGCGCTGATCGGGCCGTGGCTGCCCTCCACACCGGTGATCACCGACACGCGATCCACTGGGAAGAAGGAGAGCGTCTCGGCAAACGGGGTAATGATGCTCTCGAAGTTTTCGAGCACGTAGGCGTCGCTTCCGCCCTTGCCCGACTTCGCGACAATGTCAAAGGTCGTCTTGAGCTGATCGATCTCGGCTTGTGCCTTCGCTCGCATGCGTGCCGCCTTCGCGCGCGCCTCGAGCACCATGCGCTCCTTTTCTGCGAGCGCAGGGGTAATCTTCTCTGCCTCGAACTTCGTCTTGAGCATCGCAATGCCCTGTTCTTCGGCCACACGCTGATGCTTGAGACCCTCTACCCGTGCTGCGGCGTCTCGCTGCGCCTGTTCGACGCCGACGACGCGACGTTGATGCTCTTCCTTCACGTCTACGCGGGTCTCGGCAATTAGGTTCTCGAGCTCGTTCTCGAGCGTCCTGACCTGGACCTCCGCCCGACGTGCCTCTTCCTGTTCAACCGAGGCGGCCTTAGCGTTCGCTCGGGCCTCACGGGCTTTTGTCTCCGCATTGGCGGTTTGCACGCGCTTGAGCAGGGCGATGTAGAGATCCGGCTCGTCTACGCCGTCGAGTCGATGGTCATCGACGTCGGCGATGTTCATCGTCGTTATCTCGAGGCCGATGTTCTCGAGGTCGCTCTTGCAGACGTTAATCATCTTAGCGACAAGCGTGTCCTTGTCCTTCATGACCTGCTCAGGCGTTATCGATGCGATCGAGTCGCGCAGGTGCCCCTCGATAATGTCGCTGGCCGTCGTGCGCATATTTTCCCAGCTTGTCGCCAGCGAGAGAATCCGAGTAACGGCGCGCATCCGGCCGGCCTCGTTTGAGGCAATGGCAAAGCTCACCGTTGCCTTAACGTTAAGAGGAACTACACCGCTTGCGATCGCCGAATCAACCCGAACCTCGATCGTGTGGGGCGTCAGGTCGAGTTTTGCAAACGCGTTCAGAAGCGGAATAACAAAGACGCGCCTACCACTCAAGCTGCGAAAGCCCTTCACACCGCCCTTGCCGCTGACAATGCCGAGCTCGTTTCCACCGACGATCCTCATCTTTGTGATGAGTTGGATGAGTATAGCAATGAGGGTTACCCCGATGAGGGTTGCAACGAATGCGACCATTACTCGGCCTCCTTTTCGCCCGAGACGAACTCGCGTACATCAATGCCGGTTGCCCTCGAGAGCTGCTTGAGGAAGTCTACAAAGGCGGCGGGACCGCGGTTGACCGCTCCGTTGAAACCCGACTCGTCATTCATGATCACGAGTGAGTCGACGTCCTGTCCCTCGGCGTAGTGCTTGTACGCCTCGAAAAGCCTCGGAAGCTGCTGCTGAATAAAAAGCACCGAACGTCCCGCCGCGCCGGCCTTTGCGAGCATCTCTGCCTTTTGCTTGAGAAGCTCGTTTCGCGTGCGTTCGATAATGTCGATTGACTCTTGCTCGCCCGCGGCGATGATTTCGGCGGCGCGTTCCTCTGCCTCGGCTGCGATCGTCACACCCGACTGGTTGCGCAGCTTCTGGAGTTCGACGAGCTGCGTCTGAATCTGCTGCTCGCCGCGGTTACGCGCCTCGTCAATTGCGTGATCGGCCTCGAGGCGGGCCTGCTCAATCGATGCGATGCTCTCGCGTCGGTAGACCTCGAGTTTCTCCCTCGCGGCGAGGATTTGCTCATCGGCCTTGCTCTTTGCCAGTTTGATCCGGCGGTCGGCGTCGCTCTCTGCCTTCTCTGCGCGAGCACGAAGCCGCGCCTCCTCGATTTCGACGTCTTGCCGCTTGGTGGCAAGCGTCTTCTGGGCGAGGTTGGCGATGTAGTTCGAGGTGTCCCAGATCTTCTGGAGGCTCACCGATACGACCTTCATGCCAAAGCTCGAGAGGTCGCTGTTGATGTCGCGCAGCAACTCCTGGCGGAATTGTGCCCGCTCGCCGTGGTCGATAGCCTGGGCTGCTTCGCTCGTGGAGTCTTCGTCGTCGTAGGAGTCGGCCATGCCGATCGCCTCGAGTGGCGTTGCCTTGTTCAAAGCACCGCGGAAGTTTCCGACCAAGGTCTGCTGGATTTGGTCGTGAATCTGCGCGCGATCCTTTCCCATGAGGCGTTCGACCGCCGAGTAGAGCATGCCGTCGTCATCATCGTCGATGCAGACGCACGCGGTTGCATCGGCCCCAACCGTAATGCCGTTTGCCGAGTTTACGCCCTCTACCCTGACGGTGATCGGAAAGACCCCGAGGTCAAGGTGCTGGACCGATTGGAAGTAGGGCACCTTGATCGTGCGTCCGCGCTCTACCGAGAATCCAAAGGTCTTGCCCCCTTGGGTTTTCTCCCGACCGGTGACGACCAAGAGTTTGTCGGGCAGGTTTACCTTGATAATGCTCTTGAGCGCCGAGACCAGCAGGACAAAGACGAGGATTCCGAGCACGCCGCCTGCCAGCCCGCCCGATCCTTCAAAGAGTTCCATCATGGGAGTTCCTCCACAACTATTCCATCCGGTCCGAGTTCAACGACCTGTACTTCGGTGCCCGTGGTGATTCGCGCCTCTGCGTCTGTTGCCCGCGCATAGCGGTCGATGTATGCATTTCCGAGTTTGATGCGAGCCTTGCCGAGCCGGCCCGGCATAATGGTGACGGTGATCGAACCTCGTTCGAAGAGAAGGTCGCTCTCTTTGATTGAGGAGGAGAGCTCGCTGCGAAGAAGGCGCCTGAGGATCTTCGCGCCAATGAGGACCACAACGCCGGCGCCAAAGCTCCACGCGAGGGTGGCGCCAAGCGCTTCGCCTGTGGCAACGGCGAACCATCCGACAGGACCAAAGCCCAGGCAAAAGTAGACGAGGGTCCGTAGCAGGGAGAGAAGGGCGAGGATGCGGTCGCCGGGTCGGCGCCGATCGTGGCCTAAGACCGAGGGGGGGTGTTCTCCGCCCGCCTCGTCGGCCGCGTCTGCGTCACCGTCGACCTCGCCATCCGCGTCGGCCTCACCATCGGCCTGCTCGCCGCCGAGGACCCCCATGAGGTCGATGAGTGTGATACCTGCGCCAAACACCGTTGCGCCAATGTAGAGTGATAGTAACCAATTCATAGCAACCCAGGCGCATTCTATGGGGTTAGCCGCCACCTGCGCAACGCTTTTTTTTCGGCGACTCGGGAACGCTTACGCTTGCCTCACCGGAACTCGCACGGCGCTACGCGCTTCCGGCCATCAAGCGCTGGTCGGCGACGGCCCGGGCCGCGGGGGTGCCGACGGTGCTCGGGGCCGCCTCAAGCGGAGGCGGCTTCATCCTGAGCACGGACAATCAGTACCCGCGCGACACCCCCGACGAAAACCTCTTCGCGCTGCATCGCGCGGTGGCCGACGCCGGGGTGTACTAACCAAGGTTGCCTACGGATTCTCCGGAGGGTCGAGGTCCTCAAAGTCGTCAAAGATCGTGTAGAAGCCGGTGTCTGGGAGCGTTGCGTCGGGGCACGAGGTTGCATTATTGTACTCCGGTGCCTGCCGTGCGACTGAGAACAAGCCGATTTGCACATTCGCCGCGACGCCTGTTGGTGTGAACGCCGTGCCGAATGCCGTCCAGTCGTCACCCTCGGCGTACTTGTAGTAGCCCTGAAAGTCGTTGCCTGTGCGTTTGAGCCGCAACCATACCGGGAAGCGATCGTTTGTAGTCGGGTTCACCTCAATCTGGAACTCGTGGTTGGTGAAGCCCGGGGGCGAGTTTGAGTTTGCCATGAGGCGTCCGAGGTACCATCCGTCAAAATCGTCCTGCACCGGACCAAACGCGTGAAAGTGTGCGAGACCTTTGGCCGGGTCAAGGTCGGTGCGGTCGTTGGCAACCACGATTCCTGCCTTTGACCACTGATTCGGGTCGTCGTCGGTTGTCGCTGGATCGTTTCCGAGGTTGTACATCTCAACGATCTTCACCGAAACATCAAAGTCGCCGGTGAAATCCGTGCGCCAGATGCCGACGTGATCCTTAGCCGAGCCCCAGAAATCTCGTCCATTTCCATCGAGCTTGAGCTGCCCATTCACAAACTGGACCACGTCGCTATCATAGGTGCTGCCGCTCGGGTCATGGACGCCGTAGCAGTCGGAGTCGTAGATTGCCCATCGTTCGTTAAGGCTGCCGCTGTCGAAGTTGTCGCTTCGCGTCAGCGGCTCCTCGGTCTCTGCGACGGTGGCCTGCTCGCCCAGGCACGCCGAGAGAATTAACGCCGTAGCTACCAGTACCGCGCCGCTTACCAGAACCCGTATCGTTCCCTTCTTCATTTCCCGCTCCTCGTAACCGATATGCTGAGTCGTTTACTCGAGAATTATAGCACCGCGGAGTCAATGCGAAAAGGAAAATCAGGTTCCCGCGTGTTCCGGGCGGCGGCTTGCCTACGGGAGGAGAGGGTCGAGATCCTCGAAGTCGTCAACGATAGCGTAGAACGAGGTGTCGCAGCATGCGTTTGGGCATCCGGCTCCTCGAGGCAGCCGGCAAGCGCTACCGACGCGAGGAGCACCATCCACGTTGTACGAGTGCGCGACAATCCGATCATGCTGACGGTAGAACAACTTCGCTCATCAATTCACCGTGTTTGGTCGCGCGGGATCGAGATCAGAAACGCGATCGACCGATCCGTCTCCCGCCCCAGTTCGATCGACCAGCCGTGAGATTCAACGACCGATCTCACGATCGCAAGCCCGAGCCCAAACCCAGGCGTGTGCCTCGAGGCGTCTCCTCGGTAGAGCGGCTCCGAGAGCAGCTCCAGGCTCGTTTCGCGCTCACCCACAACGACTGCATTTGCTACCGTGATAGTGACCGCTGCCTGGTCTGCCCGCGCAGTAAAGCGAACCGGCTCCTCGCGGATCCCGTGCCGGGCAGCATTCTGCACGAGATTCTCGAGCGCCCGCCTGACAAGTACCGGATCAAATCGGAGAATCAGATCTCGGGGTAGGTCGATGCTTGCCTCTAGTTCAGCCCCCGCGAGGCGGACATCGGCAGCGGCGGCAGCGGCAAATTCAACCAGAAACGCGCGAAGCTCGATCGGCTTGAGCGTCGTGAACCACTCCCCGGTCTCGAGCTTGAGAAACTCGATCAGATGGGTAATGCGTTCCTGCAAGAGGTCACTGCGCTCGCGGATGATACCGACGTAGCGCCCGAGCGTTGCAGGGTCCGCAGCGTATCCATCCTCAATCGCCTCGGCGTAGCCCTTAATCAGCGCGAGTGGCGTTTTCAAGTCGTGGCTCACACCCATCGTGAAGCGAGCCCGCCGCGCGTACTCGTCGCGAATTGTCCGCCGCATGCTCTCGAAGCTCGCGCGTACCTCGGCGAACTCGTCGTTGCCGGAAGGGTCAAGCTCGAAGTCGAGGTCGCCCGAACCAATCCGAACCGCCGCATCGCGCAGTGTCAAAATCGACCTTCGAAGATCCCTGAGAATCCAAAGCGAAATCGCGATGACCGGAGTCAAGAGCAAGAACGGGCCCACCACCACCGGCACCCACGCAGGCAGTCCGCCAATAAACTCCGGTCGGCGAAACTGAGTTACGAGGAATGCGCCCTCGGGCTCGGCACTGAGCGCGGTAACAAAGAGCTCACCTAAGAAAGTTTCGGTGCCGACATCTTCGTTGAGAAAGGTCGCGAGGTTGAGCTCGGATCCAACCGGCAGCTCGCTTATGGTCGAGAGCGTGACGGAGTTCTGACTGCTGATGACAGCAACCTCGAGCCAGCCAGGTCGCCGATCGAGTAGCTCGTTCACCTGTTCGATCTGCTCGGCTGCGGTAATCTCTTCTGCCCAGCGTCGCGCACTCGCGTAGCTGTCGACCGACGCAGTCCACCCCGCGGTAAGCCATTGGGCGATTCCAAGCGCGGCACCGACGAGAACCGGAACAAGAATGATGCTTGTCGTAAGCAGCAAGAACCGTCGCGCGAGCTTCATCGCGACTCTTCTCCTGTAAGCAGCTCGGTTCGAAAGCGGTAGCCCTTTCCGTGAATCGTCTCGATGTATTCGGGGTCTTGCGGGCTGTCCTCGAGTTTGCGTCTCAGGCGCTGAATGTACACGCCTACTGTGGCAACGTCTCCGTACTGATTCTCCCAGACGCGCTCGTAGATCTCCTCGCTCTTCAGCGGCGCGCCGCCGGCATCGATGAGCGCGGCAAGCACATCAAACTCCTTTGCCGAAAGCGAGACTCGCGCACCTGCGCGCAGCAAGAGGTAGCTGTCGGTATCAAAGGTATAGGGTCCGAAGTGGAGCGTGCCCGAAGTCGTGGGCGTTGCGGCGTGTCGTCGGAGCAGAGCCCGCCCTCGTGCAACGAGCACCTTCGGAGAGAAGGGCTTGGTCACGTACTCATCGGCTCCAATCCCGAGCGCGTAGATCTGATCCTCGTCCGCCTCGCGGGCAGAGATAATAATGACGGGAACATCGTCGCGCTTTCGAATTGACGCGAGTACCTCGAATCCGTCGGTCCCCGGCAGGTTGATATCGAGCAGCACGAGATCGAATCGCGTTTGGTGAGCGAGCGCAATCGCCTGCTCGCCCGTCGCCGCCAGTGTGACATCGGCTCCCTCCTCGCGAAAGTAGAGTTCGATGAGCTCTGCAATCTCGCGTTCGTCCTCGACAATGAGTACCCGGGCATTCATGGGCGAAGTGTAACCGGGGCGAGCCGGGCCGACCAGATATAGGCGATAACATTTTGTTATGAAATCCTAATCATCTCGTTATGGGGTGTCCTTGCACAAGGCGCTACCTTCTCGCGTACAGGAGGCCGAATGGCAATCGTAGAGCTTCGTGACGTAAAGAAAGTGTATCCGCTCGGCAAGACCGAGGTGCACGCCGTGAAGGGCGTGAGTTTTGAGATCGAGCGAGGCGATTTTGTCTCGATCGCGGGTCCCTCCGGATCCGGAAAGTCGACCATCCTCAACATGATCGGCTGCATCGACACGCCGACCGACGGGCAGGTTTTCGTTAACGATCAGTTAACATCAGGACTCGACGACGACTCGATCACCGCGCTTCGTCACCAGACACTCGGCTTTATTTTTCAGTCGTTTAACCTCATCCCCGTGTTGAACGTGTACGAGAACATCGAGTTTCCGCTCTTGATCGGCGACGAGACCATGGCGAAGGAAGAGCGCAGTGATTGGGTTGATTTTCTGATCGACGCGGTCGGCCTTGCGGATTGGCGTCGACATCGCCCCAACGAGCTCTCGGGCGGACAGCGGCAGCGCGTCGCAATCGCGAGGGCACTTGCAACAAAGCCGCAGATCGTGCTCGCAGATGAGCCGACGGCAAACCTCGACTCGGTAACCGGCGAGCAGATCATCGGCCTTATGAAAAAACTCAATCAAGAGCAGGGTACCACCTTTGTCTTTAGCACCCACGACGCGCACATCGTCGATATTGCAAGCCACATTATCCGACTCAAGGATGGGCGAATCGAGAGCAACGAGAGGAGCGCCGCGTGATCGTCTGGAGAATCGCGATCCGGAATCTCCGGGAGCACAAGACAAAGACGGTGATCGTCGGGGTGCTCATTGCCGTGGCGATGACCCTACTCGTTGCCGGCAACTCGCTCATGGATAGCATTGGCGCGCGCATGGAGGCGAACTACCGCAACACCTACACCGGCGATGCAGTCATCCGGGCGCAGAGCGATCTCAACACATCGCTCTTTGGGATCCAGGGCCTCGATGCTCTGAATGCGTCGGTACCGGTGCTTCCGAACTACGAGGCGGTTGTCGCCGCACTCGAAGAGTCGCGAGCCGAGCACTGGTCTGGGCTTATTCAGGCGCAGGGCATCTTCCTACACAACGAGGAAGCTGCCGGCTTTGGAACGCTTTGGGGCGTGGAATCGGTCGGATACCAGGCAATGTTTGGCCGGCAGATCGAGCTGATCGATGGGCAGTTCTTTGCCGAGCGCGAGAAGGGCATCGTCTTGAGCGAAGAGGTGATCGCCGACATCGAGGAAGAGAGTGGATACCGCTACGCGGTGGGCGACACGATTCGCATCTCGGCCAACTCCGAGAGCGGCGGCGGGCGGATTCGAAGCGTCCCAGTCACGGGCATCTTTCGCATCGCAGGGGAGAACCCACTTCTGCAGACGGTCTCACTTCTCGATGAAGCAACCGCACGCGAACTCTCCGGGCTCGACGTAGAGCCTGTCGCGATCGAGGATCTCTCGGAAGACGAGCAGGCGCTCCTCGGCGAGGTGGAGGAGGAGAGCCTCTTCGGGGGCGGAGGCCTCTTTGGCTCGGGTTCGGAATCCGGGGAGCAGGATCTCGTCGATGTAGATAACGTGCTCGGCGAGGCCGGCACCGCTCGCGACGCCGATGCGGCGTTTGACCTTGATCGCTGGCACTTCATCGTGGCGCAGGCCCCAACCGCCGCGGCTGCCACACCGCTTCTCGCAAACTTGCGCTCGTCGCTCACAGAAGTGTCGGGCGTCGCAGTCGGAGACTGGCAGTGGGCCGCCGGACCGTCCGTCACGCTTGTTATAGGCGTGCAGATTATCTTTAACGTTATTGCGATCATTATCTCGGTCGTCTCGATCATCATTATCGTGAACACACTTGTCATATCGATCAGCGAGCGCATCCCCGAGATCGGCACGATCCGAGCTATCGGTGGGAAGAAGCGCTTTGTTCGTAAGCTCATCACGCGCGAGACCCTGGTCATTACCGGGGCATTCGGCGTGCTCGGCATGATCCTCGGTTCGATCATCATTGGAATCGTTGCCGCATTTGGCATCACCGCTGAGTCGACGTTTCTGCAGCTCCTTCTGGGCGGACAGATCTTTCGGCCCGGACTCTCGCTGGGCGCGATCATCAGTTCGTTGGCCGGGGTCGGATTAATGGCGTGGATCGCGAGTCTCTATCCGGTTCACATGGCAACACGCATCAGCCCAGTCGTGGCGATGCAGAGGGGGTAGCATGAGCGCCAAGCAAGGAAACAGAAAACAGTGGCTGCGCGTCGCGTGGCGAAACATCACGAGGCAGAAAAAGCGAACGTTGCTGCTCGGCGGCGCGATCGGATTTGCGGTGCTCATTATCACACTCGTGAACGCGTACACCGGCGGACTCGTCGTGGCAATTCGCGAGAACTTCACGCAGACCTTTGGCGGACACGTCTACGTCTCCGGAAGTGTCGTGAGCGAGAGTGGTCGCGAAGTGGAGATCATACAAGAACCGCAGGTGCTCGACGAGGCGGTGGATGCCGCGGGAATCGAAGTACGTGAGATCAACTACCGCTCCGGGTCGCTTGCTACGCTCATCTACACGTCGAATGAAGTCTTGCAGATCGTGGACGGCGTGAACTTCGAGCGGGAGGAGCGTTTCCGCGAGGTTACTCGGCTTGTCGAGGGAAGTTGGGAGGAGCTGTCGCAGCCCGGCTCGATTCTCCTTCCGGTTTCACTTGCCGAGCAGCTTGGCATCACGTTAGGTGAGCAACTGATTCTCTCGGTGAACACGATCACCGGGCAACGAAACGTGATCGATCTGACGCTTCGAGGCGTTGCCGCGGAGGTCGCTGGGCTCGGCATTACCTCGGCCTACGTTCAGCTCGCCGACATGAATCGCGCGCTGGGCCTCGAGCCGGGTGAGTATCAAACGGCGAATCTCTACTTGAACGACGCGAGTCAGATCGATCGTGCAACCGAGGCGGTGCGTGCGGCGCTCGGCGAGCGAGCGCCGGTCGAGCCTCCACCCGACGAGGGCGATGGCGCCGGGCCGATGGCGATGATGGCGCGCATCTTTGGCGGTGGCGGTGGAGAAGACATCGAAGAGACGGATCGCTGGCAGGGAACACGGTTTGCCCTCTCGAACCTCAATGATGCGACGGAGCAACTCGAGTCGGTGATCGGAACGGTAAACGCCGTGGCGTTCGGCATCTTTGTCGTGCTGCTCGTTATTACCGCCGTTGGGATCACGAACTCCTACCGGATGGTCATGATCGAGCGAACGCAAGAGATCGGCACGATGCGATCGATCGGCGTTACCCAGTCGGGGATCCGTTGGATCTTCTCGCTCGAGGCGATCCTCGTCGCACTTGTGGGAACCCTCGCCGGACTCGCCTTTTCGGGCGTGATCATCGGCGTACTCAGTGCGATTCAGTGGAGCGCCGGAACCGCCCTTGGAGCCTTTCTTGTGCAGGGCCGGCTCCAGGCAGATCTCGCCCTTGCCGACATCACGATCAGCGTGGTTGCAATTCTACTCATGACGCTCTGGGCAGTCTCTTCTCCGGCAAAACAAGCCGCGAGACTCGAGCCGGCCCAGGCACTTCGAACGACGTATTAATGATCAATCAGGAATGGAGGAACAAACAATGAAAGACATGCTCAAACGTGGGATGCTCGTAATGGGCATTACCCTGATTGCGGCAGGTGCCGCCGGTGCTCAGTCTATCGACACGACCGGCTTTCTCGAGCAGATGGACGAGAATCTCCTGCTCGAGGACACCGACTTCTCGGCTGTCACGACGTTCGTTTCGGAAGATCCCGAAGACGGCGTAGATCGTCAGAAGGCTCGAATGTTCCGACGCGACCGCGACGGCGCATTTGTCGTGCTCATTCTCGAGCCTCAGGCGAATCGAGGACAGGGCTACCTGCAGGTAGAGGACGGACTCTGGTTCTACGACCCGGAGAGTCGAAGCTTCTCGTTCACCGATGCGAGCGAGAGTTTTCAGGGAACAGACGCGCGCGTCTCCGATTTTGGCTCTGCAAGCTTGAGCGAGGATTACGAGATCGTCGGAGCCGAACAGGGGCGCCTCGGTGATTTCGATGTCTATGTCTTGGATCTCGAGGCGACGAACAGTGAGGTTACCTACCCATCGCGACGGGTGTGGGTAACGCAAGAGCAACTGCTCACGCTCAAGAGCGAGGACTACTCGGTGACCGATCGCCTGCTTCGGACCTCCTATTTCCCCAACTACACCCGCATTGCCGGCGCATATATGGCCACGCGGGTGATTCTCGAGGACGAGCTCGTAGAGGGGAGGAAGACGACAATTACCTTTGAGGATATCTCGGCTGCCGACCTGCCTGACAATGTCTTCACAAAATCGTACGTTGAACGCGTCAGTAGATAGGAGGAATGATGAAACACTGGAGAACCCTTGCAGCGCTGCTGCTCTTGGTGGCGGCTGGTGCTTTTGCACAAGATGATGGAACCGATGAGGATGCTCTCTTTGGCGGCGGTCTCATCGAAGAGACCGAGGAGAACGCCGACGTCGATGACGCGGTGAACGATCTTCTGACAAACGACGGCACCGAAGTGGGAGGTGGCTTCGATCTCTCAATCCGGCTCGCCACCGACCCCGAAGAGGTCAATGAGTTTTCAGACCTTATTGACGAGACTGCTCCGAGCTACTCCCTTGGCTCGACGGTGTTTATTGACGCTCGCCCGGATCCCGACTTCCGCGTCTTCTTGAAAACCCAAGTCGAGTACGACACCGAGCTTCCCGATCCGGGCGCGAGCATCACGGTAGAAGAGCTCTTCAGTGATGTGAGCCTGAGCGACTCTCTTTTCCTGCGCGCAGGAAAGCAGAACATGGCGTGGGGCGTTGGCTACTTCTTCAGTCCCGCCGATCTCGTAAGCCTCGAATCGATCGATCCGGATAATCCGGATGCCGAACTCGAGGGGCCGGTTGCCGTTCGCCTTCACTATCCGATCGGGACGACGAACATGTACGCCTATACGATGCTCGACAATTTCCCAAATACCGGTCACGCGGGCTATGCCGCGAAGCTCGAGTTTGTCGTGGGCAACTCCGAGATTACAACCGGCGGCTACTTCGAGCAGGATGCAGTTTCCGGGTTAATGGCAACCTACTCAGGATCGGTCGGGGACTTCGACCTCTTTGCAGAGGTTGTCGGTCAGTACGGGTCTACCATTACGATCGTTCGCGAGGACGGCCCGCTGCTCGTTGCAGATGACCGCGAGGATGAATGGTTTCCCTTGGCGACCGGAGGTTTTCGTTACTCCTGGTCCGACGAGCTTGGTAACTTTAACCTGAGCTTTATTGGGCAGTACTTCTACAACGGTCAAGGGTACGAAGATCCGTCGATTCTGCAGGATCCTCGCGTCGGGACCTTGCTCGGAGCGGGCGAAATCGGATTCTCGGATTTCGTCGGAACCGGACGCCACTACGGGTCGGCGCTTGCGAGCTGGAGCAACGCGTTTGACAGCGACTGGAGTCCGAGCACCTTTTGGATCGGAAACCTCTCAGACGGGTCGGGGCGCGTCTCGCTCGACGTGCGCTATCGCATTAACGACTACTTCTCCGTAACGCCCGGCTACAGCTACGCCTACGGAGAGGAGGGTGATGAGTACGCGCCGTTTGGGGACGACCACGTGATCACGCTTGGCGCGACGTTGGGAGCCGGCCGCTTCTAATCGAAGTGAAAGCCGCCGTTCATATCGATTACCTCGCCGGTGATAAAGCCCGTCTTTTCACCGGCGAGGAAGAGCACTGTGTTGGCGAACTCTTCCGGTTCGCAGTAGCGGCCGACTGGGATCTTCTGTTCCACCTCGGCCTGCTGCTCTGGTGTTAACTGCATCGTTACCATTGGGGTTCTTATGTAGGCGGGCGCGATCGCATTCACCGTGATGTTGTCCCTTGTGGTCTCCGCGGCAATCGAGAACGTCAGGCCGATCATGGCGGCCTTGGACACAGAATAGGCGGTGCCCGCGGTAAGCCCGCCGCTCTTTGCCGCGTAGGATGAGGTATTGATGATTCTGCCCCAGCCATGTTTCCGCATCTGCGGCAACAGCGCCTTGGTCAGATAGAAGGCCCCGCTTACGTTCACCGCCATCACTTTGTTCCACTCCTCGGGAGTGGTTTCGGCGGTCTTGTTGTTCGAGAGGATACCGGCATTGTTCACGAGGATGTCGATGTACCCGAACTCGCTGACGATACCGGCTGCTCCCGCGGCTACCGCATTTGGATCGCTTATGTCGATGCCGTACGCCGCGACAAGCCCATCGCTCTCTGCGACAAGATCCCCCATCGCGCCGGTGCTTATGTCTACGGCCGCCACGGATATGCCATTCGCGACGAACTCATGCACGATCGCCCGGCCCATCGTTCCGGCAGCGCCTGTTACGAGTGCTCGGTGCTTTGTTCTGTCCGCCATTGGCCCGCCTCTCTTACGCCGATGATACATGGCCTCCGGGTTGCGAACAACTCACCGTTCGAAGCTCAAGGGTTTGTCGTGCACACACTCACTCGCACCGACAGGTGAAACTCTGCCAGCGGGGCTCTCGGCGCCGGCAAACTACCGGCGGTTCGCCGCTCGCCGTCCACGGGCCGGGTTCCCAGCTGCCTGGACGCTCAGATAAAGAGTCCGGCGACGCTCACCATAGCTACCATGTAGAGGAAGGCTGTAACAAGAGCCGTCGTCTTGGCACTCTTTTCGAGTTGCGATAGGGCGGTTTTGTCTTCCGTTTCCGCCTTGCGGAGGCGGGCGACTCCGAATCCGTATCGGATCAAACCGGCGATGAGCATTACAAGGAGTACGGATATCACCCGAATTATCGAATTATCAAACCACATACTGTCTCCATTCGATTGATGTTCGCAGTGCGGTCAAGCGGGTGCAACGCTTGTCTTCCTGACCGGCTTGAACCATTTGTTGAGATAGGGCACAAACAGATTCATTGTGAGCACGGCAAAGGTAGTGCCCTCGGTAAACTCGTACGCTCCTGGGGTTTGCCAGCCCCACCAGCGCATACTCATGATTATCAGACCAACGCCGGCACCAAACAGAATCTGCCCCTTGGGAAAGCGAGGAGAGGACATTGGGTCGGTGGCCATGAAGCACGCCCCGAGCATCAGGCTGCCCGCAAAGAAGTGGTAGAGCGGGTTTTGCCCGGTGACCAGAGACCAAAGCAGCACGACAGAGAACGCGGCTGCAGGGATTCTCCAGCGGACAAACCGCCTGATCACCAGGTAGGCGAATCCGATAAGCAGCATCAGCGACGATATCTCACCAATGGAACCGGGTATCCGGCCGAGGAACATATCGATGATCGGGACACCTGCGGCTTGACCCGTCTCCCGAAATACTTCGAGCGGCGTTGCCGAGGAGATCATGTCAAACGGCGGCTGCCACGGGAGAATAGAATCGGGAAAGGCGAACAGGTAGAAGATTCGACCGAACATCGCCGGATTGAACAGGTTCTTGCCCAAGCCACCGAGGAGCTGTTTGCCGAAGATGATTCCGAAGGCAACGGAGGTTGATAGGGCGTAGACCGGCGTTGAGGTAGAGACAGCCATGGACAGGAGAAGTCCCGTAACGGCGGCGCTACCGTCCTTGATCGTTATCTTCTGACCGGTCAGTTTCTGATAGAGCGCCTCAGCCACCAAGGCCGTCAGAACGCCCGCTGCAATGCGGACAAGAGCGTCGACACCAAATGCAAACACCGAGAATATCGCCGCCGGCGTAAGCGCAATGAGCATGGCGTAGAATATCTTCATAGGTTCTCCCCAGTGAGTTATTACTTTTAATACGAGTGGTATGGTAGGCTAGCCTGGTTGCTTGCGCAAGAGCGATTCTGACCTCTTTGCTAAAAAAATCAACCGCCCCCCTGCAGCGGCCGCCGCGAGCGCGGTGGACAGATCCTCGTCGGCGCCGGTACGCTCAGCGAAACCGTCGCACGGTTGGTGTCATGCTAAATCCAATAAGTCTAATTGCAAAATTTGATCGAACATAGTAGGCTACAGACACAAACGACTGTGAGCTTGTAAAGCCGCATTGGGTTGTGACCTCGATGTAGTCCTGCACACGATTGATACGCCCCGTGTACCAGCGATCACACCTCTTCGAGCAATTGAGCGAGTTCGGCTATATTGAAGATGCGAACGCGGCCACGTCGGTACTCGATTACGCTCCGGCCCGAGAGTTCCTCAAACGCTCGGGAGACGCTGCGATAGGTTGCGCCTATCTCGTCGGCGATCTCGGTTTTGGAGATTCTGTGCCAGGGATGCTCACTGTTGGGCGAGTCCGGGTGGGGGAGGCGATCGAGAATCGCCTGGGCCACGGCGCTCCTGATTGGGCGCAGGACGCGCGGCACGAGACGTGAATCACTAACGGAGAGCTTCTCGGCCAACTGCACGAGAATGAGTTCCGACCAGTCTGGGCTCTTGCGATAGTGCTCACGAAAGCTTGTGGCCGGAATGGCGTAGCCGGCAACGGCGCGGCGGGCGATTACCGAGCAGAGAGCGGGCTTGCGCAGGAGCGCCTCGACGTCGCCAACG
>JBMCTC010000016.1:0-24960 GCA_048624115.1 Spirochaetota bacterium | reverse complement strand
AGCACGATGAAGATTGTGCGTCACAAGGTGGCCGACACCTTTGCCGACGACATCGCATATCTCTACTCCGACGCCGGCAACAAAATCGAAAACGAACGGAATCTGGCGAGCATTCGAAAGCTCTTTGGTGTGAGCTAACGAACAGTTGTCGACTTCCACGGAATTCTGTATATTCATTAAATAGAATATAAAGGATCGCTAATGATCATCGTCGGAGTTACAGCAGCAATCGTGATCGGAGTCGTGCTCGGGCTGCTCGGTGGAGGCGGCTCGATTCTCACCGTTCCCGTCCTCGTGTACATCCTTGGTGTACCCGCCGTTCAAGCAACGGCGTACAGCCTCTTTATCGTCGGGATTGCATCGGTGGTAGGAGCAGTCGGATACGTCCGTGGTGGAGATGTCAACGTCGGGGTTGCCGCGGCCTTCGCCGCGCCTTCACTGGTGGCTGTGTTTCTCACCCGGCGGTTTCTGGTTCCGGCGATCCCCGACCACGTTGCCACCCTCGGGGTCGTAGTCGTCACCCGTGAAACGCTCATCATGGTGATCTTTGCCCTGACGATGCTCGTCGCGGCAGTCGCGATGATTCGCGGGTGCATTCGTTGCGTTACGCGCTCGGAGGAGAGTGTGCGCCGAACAGAGCACCAGCCGCTCTCGATCCCCTCAATCGCTATTGAAGGCCTTGTCGTCGGCACGATTACCGGTCTCGTGGGTGCCGGCGGTGGCTTCTTGATCATTCCAGCGCTTGTAATAATCGGTGGCTTGCCGATGCGGCAGGCGGTCGGAACCTCATTGGTAATCATTGCGGTGAAGTCACTAGTTGGGTTCTCGGGAGACCTTGCCGCCACCACCGAAATAGCATGGGGCTTCCTGCTCACGATCAGCGCGGCAACCGTGGCGGGTATCGTTCTGGGCATGATCATCTCGCGCACCGTGGAAAGTGCAAGGTTGCGCCCGATTTTCGGCTGGTTTGTTCTTGGCATGGGCGCGTTCATCACGATACAACAGGTAGTGTCGGCATCGGCGCTGTAGGAGGAACGATGTTTGGTAAGAAACGAAGCAAAGAAACGGATCTCGATGCGACGACGTTTGAGCAGGAGCTCGATAAGCGTGACGGTGCGGTGCTCATAGACGTGCGCACGCCGGCGGAATTTGCCGAGGGTCATCTGCCGCACGCACTGAATATCGACATCTACGGCGCAGATTTTTCCGAAGCGATTGGCAAGCTCGACAAAAATGCCCCAACGTTCCTCTACTGCCGTACTGGAAATAGAAGCGGCACGGCCCTCCAGGCGATGAAGCAGATGGGGTTCTCCGAGGTGTACCACCTCGAGAGGGGAATCATCGACTGGCACGGCACAATCGAGCGATAGGAGGAGATATGTACTTCAAGCACTACTTTGAGAAGGGTTTGGCACAGAACAGCTTCTTGATCGCGTGCCAGGCAACCGGCGAAGCGATCGTCATTGACCCGCGACGAGACATCGACCCATACCTCGAGACTGCGCGCGAGAACGGCTTCACAATCAAGAAGATCGCAGAGACCCACATTCACGCCGATTTTTTGAGCGGGAGTCTGGAACTGGCGGCGGCGACCGGAGCAGACCTGTTTTTGAGCGACGAGGGGGGCGATGATTGGCAGTATCGATTTGCGCACGTGGGGCTCCGTGACGGCGACTCGATCAGCGTCGGAAATCTGCGTCTCGACGTGATGCATACGCCCGGACATACACCGGAGCATATCTCTTTCCTGCTCTACGACGTGCCCGCCGGCAACGAGCCGATGATGATTTTTACCGGTGATTTTGTCTTTGTCGGCGATGTCGGGCGTCCCGACTTGCTCGAGGAGGCCGCAGGTATTGCCGACACCAAGGTGCGCGGAGCGAAGCAGATGTTTGCCAGCCTCAAGCGATTTCGGGAGCTTCCCGGCTACGTGCAGGTTTGGCCGGCCCACGGCGCAGGATCCGCCTGCGGCAAGGCGCTTGGCGCGGTGCCGGCGAGCACCGTTGGCTACGAGCTGGCCACAAACTGGGCGTTCCAGATCGATGACGAACAGGCGTTCGTAGACGAGCTCTTGAGTGGCCAACCCGAACCGCCCTACTACTTCGCCAACATGAAGACGATGAATCGCGCGGGAGCCGACGTGCTCGGCGAACTCCCCGATCCGCCCGAACTCGAGGCAGAGGAGCTCGCTCGCCTGCAGGAAGAGGGCGCCCAGGTCGTGGATGCACGATCACGTTACGCGTACGCCGGGGGACACATTCCGAAGAGTCAGAGCATTCCGTTTGACACCGGCTTTAGCAACTGGGCCGGGTGGACACTCTCCTACGAGAGGCCGATCGTTCTCGTTGCTGCTCCTGCCGAACGAGCCGAGATCGTAAAAATGCTCGTGCGCATCGGACTCGACCAGATCGAGGGCTACCTACCCTCGATCCAGCCTTGGGCAGATGCAGGTAGGCCGCTCGTGCGCATCGAGCAGATCGAGGCGACGGACTTAGCCCCATCGCTAGACCAGTACGCAATCTTGGACGTGCGTTCGCAGAGCGAGTTCGAAGACGCGCATATTCCCGGTGCCGTGAACATTCACGCGGGGCGGCTTCATCGGAAACAGGAAGAGATTCCCTCCGGCCGGCCGCTCGTTGTTCACTGTCAGAGCGGCTACCGCTCGATTATCGCCTGCGGACAGCTCGAGCGGATGGGCATCACCAATGTGCGAAACCTGGTAGGTGGGTTCGAGCGATGGGAGCAAACCGCGGCGTCGGTGACGGCCGGCGCTTCCGCTTGATTTGCGGTAGTGGCTCTCCCGTCAGGTGAGATCGCTCAGGAACTGCGTCGCTTTGTTGACGACCTTATTGGGTATGGCGTGACCGCCGGGAAAGTCGATAAACCTGCGCGATGCCCCGCTCTTGTCCAATAGGCGTCCGAGGCTCGTGCCCTCCTCGTAGGGAAGGATCGGATCGGTCCGGCCATGACTCTGGAAGACGGGCAACCCTTGCAGCTTGGCCGACAACGCTCTTGACCAGCGATGCTCTGCGATGAGACTTCCTGAGAAGAGCACGAGCGCCTGTGGCAACGCGTTGAGATGCGTTAGCAGCTCAACGGCGACCATCGCGCCCTGACTAAAACCTCCAATGACCAGCTCCGAGCTTGTAAGCGCGAGCTCCTCGATAAGGTGTTTCACCTCTCGAGCCGATTCGGCGAGACCCGGCGGGTCGTAGTCACGAAGATTGGCGAATGTGGCGCCGGTAGAGAAGTGCTCGAGTTCGGGTTCTTGCCGTGGGAACCATGCCTTGCCGGCTGGAAATCCGGGCAGGTCGATCGGGGCCTGAGGGAAACACCACGAGTAACCGGGCACCTGCATCACGTCTGCAAGCGGCGCAAGGTCGTGCATGCTGGCTCCAAACCCGTGGAGCAGGATCACCGACCGTCGCCGCCCGGATGGAGCCGAGTCATCTTCCATTGAGACATAGTTGAGCATGGCCCACCATAACAGTTTCATCGTGGCTCGTCAGTCACACGAAAAAAAGGGTACGGCTGCCCGAAAGCAGCCGCACCCGGAGTGATCAAACCTGCTGTTACTCGACGCGCTCAAACTTCAGAGAACGAAGAGTCGAAGAGTCGCTTACGATGGTCTCATCGGGAGTTGGCTCGACGGCAACCCAGCTGTTCCAGATCATCGTGTCATAGCCGTTTTCGAGTTCATAGCTTACGACATGCATCAGAACATCGTCCTGATAAAAGTTGATGACATTGTCGGCATTTTCTACCCGGTACTCGTAGGTTCCCGTCGGATCAAAGGAAATCGGCCATGAGTCGCCAACGGTCACATTTGCCTCGCTATCGGCCGAGTTGAATGCAATGACAACAAAATCATCTGTGTTCAACTCTACGCCCGAATCGGTCTGAACTTCCTTGAGCTCCCATTTGTCGTCCAGGATGAACTCTGCTACTTCGCCGCAGGCAACGAGCGCCACCGCTGCGATCAGCCCAACGAGCACCAACTTGATTGCTTGTGTTTTCTTCATATGTTCCTCCCATGAAACATTGATCCGACCGGCACTATCGAGCCGGCCCGTACAACACACGATGCAAGGCGCGTGCCATGCGGGTAGAGAGAGCCATGAGGGGTAATGAATCGCCAGGGCAGCCGGCGTGAGCAACTCTGCGTCACCCCTGCGTTGTAGCTCGTTTGGGTTATTGTGCGTAGCGGCTAAACGGGTAGTTTGTAGAGCAGGAGGAGAGAATGTTAGAGCTATTGATTCTGTTCTTGGTACTGGCGCTTGTCTTTGGCCTTTTGGGCTTCACGGGCATCGCCGGCGGTTTCATGGCAATCGCGAGGGTGATCTTCATTATCATCTTAGTGATTGCTGTCGTGTGGCTAATACTAATGTTGGCCGGCATTGCGATCCTGTGACCAGGAGACGGAGAACGTCACATCGAAGGCTCGGCACACGCCGAGCCTTTTTTTTGTCCACTACAGCCCGCTGCGATTGATCGCGCTAACAAGCGCCTTTGTACCGGCCAGGTCGATGTTGGTATCTACTCCTGCACCCCAGAATCGCAGGCCGCCGGGCACTTCGATTTGAATATAGGCGACGGCTTCCGTTTCGGCGCCGGTGCCGATCGAGTGCTCATGAAAATCGGTGAGCGTTGCTTCCTGCAATCCTTGTTTCTTGATCGCGTGTGCAAACGCGCTAATCGGACCGTTTCCCTGCCCCTCGACTTCGATTCGCTTGCCGTCATGTTTGATGGTCGCGCGGCAGGCAACCACCCGCGGGTCGTCGTTGACATACTCAAACCGTGTGCCGACGATCTCGATTGGCGCGTCCGTGTTAAGGTACTCCTTGTTAAACGCCTCGTAAATTTCGTTCGTGCTCAGTTCTCGTCCGAGCTGATCGGCTACCTTGTTGATGATCGCACCCATTTCGGCGTGCATCGCCTTTGGCATCTCGAAGCCAAACTCGCGTGACATCACATACGCCACGCCGCCCTTGCCGCTCTGACTATTCACCCGAACGATCGACTCGTAGGTCCGCCCGATGTCCTTCGGATCAATGTGGAGATAGGGGACTTTCCAGGGAGCATCGCCGGCCTCCTCGCCGCCGCGACGGTCCATGCCCTTCTTGATTGCATCTTGATGCGAACCGGAGAACGCGGTAAAGACGAGATCGCCGGCGTACGGATGACGAGGGTGGACGCTCATGCGCGTGGTGCGCTCATACACCTGCCGGATCCGAGGGACATTCCTCAGGTTGAGCCCCGGGTCTACGCCGTCTGCAATTCTATTGCAGGCGACCGTGACGATGTCTAGGTTACCGGTTCGTTCGCCGTTCCCGAAGAGCGTGCCCTCGACTCGATCTGCGCCTGCCATCAGCCCCATCTCACAGGCGGCTACTCCGGTACCGCGGTCGTTGTGCGTATGCAGACTGATGATCGCGAGTTCGCGGTTCTTGAGATTCCGGCAGAACCATTCGATTTGATCCGCGTGCTTATGTGCTGGGATCCACTCGACCGTGTCCGGCAGATTCAAAATGATCTTGTTGTCAGGCGTCGGCTCCCACACTTCCATTACAGCCTCGCAAACCTCGAGAGCGTAATCCGTCTCGGTGTCTGAAAAGCTCTCCGGTGAGTACTCCATGTGGACCGTCGTGCCCTCGTCTTCGAGCATCGGTGCGAGCTTTTTTACAAGTTCGGCGCCGTTAATGGCAAGCTGCTTGATCTCCTCTTTGCCCATTCCAAAGGTGATCTCACGCTGCAAGACTGAGGTCGAGTTATAGAGGTGGATGTTGACGCTATTTATGCCACGCACGCTCTCGAACGTGCGCTTGATCAAATGCTCTCTTGCCTGGGTGAGCACCTGGATCGTGACATCGTCCGGCACCATGTTGTCGTCTACGAGCTTGCGAACAAAGTCAAAGTCGATTTGCGAGGCCGACGGAAAGCCAACCTCAATCTCCTTGAACCCGACCTCCACGAGCAGTTTGAACATGTCGCACTTCTCTTGCACGCTCATCGGTATCGCGAGCGCCTGATTGCCGTCTCGCAGGTCAACGCTGCACCAGATGGGCGCTTCGGTAATGAGCTTGTCGGGCCAGGTGCGATCCGGAAGCTCTACTGTCTGAAAGGGTGTGTACTTTGGCATGATTCTCCTCTTTTTGCTAATTGGGGTGAGTGTAGCCTACGCCCGCACTCTCTACGTTCGGTCGGATGACGACCGAGGGTTCGTTTTCAAAAAAAAAGCCCGCCACCGAAAGGAATCGGTAACGGGCGTTTCGCCTCATGTTCTGATGAAACTACACAAGCCCCATCAGACCGATCCTCTCGCGTCGGCGAGCCTGAGTAGAGCGAGTAGGTGTGTTCCTCTCTGGTACGTAGCGTTCATCGGTTATCCGAAGCGTAGCAAAGCGCCCTGGAAGGGTCAAGCGGTTTCTGAGAGAAAGACTCCGAAATCACGGTTCATCAAATCCTGCCCGCCGCAGCGCGCTTCGCGGAAAGGTCGGGGGGGCCTTGATGAGCTCGGCGTACTGCTCGGGAGTGATCCGTTCGCGCTCGAGCATGACAGCATAGTACGACTTCATCCGGGCAAACCAACCGTCACTGATTGCCCCTTGCTCGAAGTAGTAGTGGTACCGCATTGGCGAGGGCAGTACGCTTGCGAGCCAGGTTGCCTGACCAATCGTGAGCCGACTCGGCAGGGTGTCGAAGTAGTAGCGCGCCGCGTGGTGAACTCCGAAGACACCGGGACCAAACTCCGCAACGTTGAGGTAGAGTTCGAGGATGCGTGCTTTCTGTACTGGAACGAGATGCTCCATGAGGTAGACCAAAAGCACTTCCTGAAACTTGCGAGAGAAAACCCGTTGTTGGTCGAGGAAGAGCATCTTGATAAGCTGCATGCTGATCGTACTGGCACCAAACTCGATGCTTCCCGCCCGGAGATTGCGCTCGATCGCACTGCGCAGCGTGAGAAAACTCACACCGTGATGATAGAAGAAGTCGCCATCCTCCGCCGTCATGATTGCTTTGGGAACCCACTCCGACATCTGGCCGAGACGCACGTAACGGAGCGAGCGACGAGATCCGTAGAATGCCGGAGAGAGAAGAGAACCCGCGGCCGGGATCTCCGGGCGGGCCTCTACCGGCGACACAATCACCGTCGGAGCAAAAGGCTGCGCCCCGGAGCTGCGCCGTGCCTCGAGCCATTCCATCTGTTCCACATTGCGCTCGGCAAGCTCGGCGAGGAACTCGATATCGGGCGGCCGCTCCGCCGGGATCTCGATTCGGCGCACCGAGGGAGCGCCGAAGTCCCCGATCTCATGCGGAAAGGCATCGTTGAGTTTGAACACATTCACCGCCGCCGGAATGCTCTCGACGGCGAACCGGTCCAGGTCAACTTCGGACTCCCAGTTCATCCAGGTGAGCTCGTGAAGCGGTACGTCAAGATCGAGTTTCCATCCTACCGTCCCTGAGAATCGCGCGGCCTCGAGCGGTCCGAGCATGGGCTTCGGAAGAGCTCGCTGTATCGCTTCCACCGGGGTCGGAGGAAACTCGAGCGCGACTTCGAGCATTCGCGGCGTGTCGAGAAGTGCGTTGGGCTGCGTGGCCTGCCTGGGAGCCACGAAGTCCGGTTCAGCAGGATGCGGGGAGGAGGGAGCCGCAAAGAGGCCATAGAGCGCGGGCCGCAGACTCATCTGCAGTCCGTTGAGCGTCATCTCGCCTCGGGTGACGCGAATCGATCCCTTCCCGAATCGTCCGACCAGCAGCGCAGGCGGCATCCGTTTCTCAATTGGAACCGGCTGGGTAAACTCAGATGCCCCGCCAAACTCGTAGCGAACCGACTGATCGGTCAGCGGTTCGGAGGAGATTGAGGGAAGCACCGCGGTTACCTCCCGCGCAGCGACAAACCCATCAAAGCGGAGCGAACGTGGATCGATGGTTTGCACACGGAGCTCGAGGTCTGCAACTCCGGCCTCGATGCTCGCTCTCCCGAGCTCCGCGAGCGGGAACGCGGTCAGCGCAACCGTCGCCTCTGCTTGCCTCGATGCGGCGGCAAGCTCCAAATAAAGCGAAAACGCCGCGCCATTCGGGCCGATCTCCGGATGCGCAGCGTCACCGCGGTCAAAGGCAACCGACCCGCCCGCATCGACCTCGATCGTTGCCCGCGAATCCTTCGCGATCGAAACCTCGGCAAACGTGACCCGCCCGGGAAGGTGCGGATCGCGCACGGAGACGCCGTTCGCTTCGATCACGCGCGGCAGGTAGCGCTCAAGCTCCCTCAGCGCATCGTAGCTCTCTTCGAGTGCGGTGATCGTTGTCGATGCGAGAGACAAGGCAAGCGCCGAAAGCTCACGACGGCGGCGGACTGCCGAAAGTAGCGACCGACTCAATGGAAAGCGGACCTGCTCGACCTGAATCCGGCTGTCGGCCCGTTCACCTACTCCGGCTGAAACCGCGATGCCCCGAATCACAACGCCACGAAATGGTACGTACGATGCCTGCTCGTAAGCCACTTCGCATTCGCAGCGCTCGCTAAGCCCGTCCGCGACACGAGTCAACAGTCGCGGTACAATCAACCAGTTGATGGTCAATAACAACGCCGAAATAAGCAAGACGAGGGACGCAACGGCTACGATGAGGGTCCAACCAAGTCGGGAGCGACTCGCGAAGCGCTTCAGCATGAGGCAACTAAAGTATCAAAGGCTGCAGGGAAAAGCGATCGATGGTAGGGTTGATTTCGCCGGCCGGATAGCATAGATGTGCTATATGTCAGCGAGATGTACCCGAATAGCATGCTATCGAGGAGAACGTGTGATTGGAAAAGAGATACAGGTTGGTCTCCTAGACGATCACCAGATAATCCGTGAAGGTCTCACAAGCCTTTTGAATCATTCAGACGTGGGCATTAAAGTCATTTGGGAAGCGAGCGCCTCGCGGGAGGCACTACAGCTTGCCGAGACAAATCCCCCACAGGTGGTTATTACGGATATTTCGATGCCGGGAATGGACGGAATCGCCTTCGCGGACGAACTTCGCCGATACGCGCCGAATGTCAAGACGGTCGTATTAACGATGTACACCGACGCTGAGCTTATCGAACGGGCGATGGCCGTTGGAATCCGAGGCTACGCACTCAAGTCGAGTCCTTCACGTACAGTTGTCGATGCGATCAAGGCGGTCTGCGCCGGCGAGCTCTTCTTTGACGAGTCAATCCCCGACGACATCAAGGTACAGGCGAGGTTCTCTCAAAAGAAACCCTCTACGACACCAGCGTTGACCTCGCGGCAGTTGGAAGTGCTGAAGCTCATTTGCGACGGCCACACCGAGCGTCAGATTGCCGACTCACTCGGCATCTCCTATCACACGGCGCACGCCCACAAGAACAATATCATGCAGCGCTTGCACATTCACTCAAAAGTGGATCTCGTGAAGTATGCGGTACAAAAGCGACTCGTGCAGGTGTAGACTCGAATAGACATGGCAGCAAACTCATCGTTCGATAGCCCGATTCAAGAAATACCGGAGGGCAACACCCGCCTGTCGCTCACCGAGCTGTTGACCTCGCTCTGCGAGCAAGTCAGCGGCGCGATGGGTGTGCACTTTGTGAAGGTACTTCGCGTTGACGCGGATCAGAACCTACTCTGGTTCGAGGCCGGCGTCGGCTGGAAAGGCGGGCATTCAGGTACGCTCTTCGGCCGGCTCGATACCGACAGCATGGCGGGATACGCGGCGCAGCACGATCAGGCGACCATGTCAAGGAATCTCGAAAAGGACGATCGCTTTACGGTACCAAAGCTCTTGCGCGAGCACGGGATCAGGAGCGCCGCAAATGCAATTATCAAGGTAGATGGCAAGACGTTTGGGGTTCTCGAGATTGACAGCGACCGCGCTCGTGAGTTTTCGCGAGAGGACCTCGAACTGCTTCAGCACTTCGCGAATGTGGCCTCAATGATGGTGGGCCAGAGCATGCTCGCGGCCCGTAACCAAGAGCTGGTTACCGAAAGCCGCCTGCTCCTGCGGGAGCTGCGTCACCGCGTAAAGAACAACAACTACGTGTTGCGGACGATGGTCCAATTGCAGCAGCACACCGCCGAATCCGAGGAGACGAAGCGCGCGCTCGAGGCAGTAGTCAATCGGCTTACGGTGACTGCCGTTGTAAACGACGTCTTGACGCACAGCGCAGAAGACGCGCTCGAGGGCGGACCGTATCTGCTCAAGGTTGCTCGATCGATACTTCGCGAACGCGAACGCCTGACAGACATTGAGGTAACGAGCAAGTTTGATTCGTTTGTCGTGGGCCGTGACACCGCGGAGGCTCTCGCGGTAATCCTAAATGAAGCGATCACAAACTCGATGATGCATGGCATCCCTGGTGGAGGGACCATCTACCTCAGTGGGTTCCGAGAAAACGAGTATGTCGTTCTCTCTTTCTCGGATGATGGTCCGGGATTTGACCCAAACGCAACCGTTGAAGGATTCGGCATGCGGCTTGTGCGCACGATGGCCAATCAAATAGACGGGAAGGTAGAGTGGACTAACGAGCGTGGCGCTCGGCTCTCACTCCACCTTCCCACGTCTTCCTCTCCTCAGTAGGAAGCGTCGTGATAGGCAAGATTACAGGCGGTGACGCATTCTCAATCCGCGGTCGCGTGCGCTGGCACACTCGATACAGAGTAGGGCATCGGGCTGCGCCTCGAGCCGTGCCTCACTTATCGGGTTCGCACACTTGACGCAGAACCCATAATGACCGGTTGCGAGCCGTCGGATTGCCGATCGAGTTCGCTGGAGACGACGCTCCTCGTTCTCGAGTCGTGTACACACGTGCTCGAGTGAGTAGGTCTTCACGGCTGTGTCGGTGAGCTCGGTGCAGTCGTCTGCAGCGAGTTCCTGATACTCGAGCCGGTAGCTCTCTATTCCGTCTTGGAGCTGTTGCTCAAGATTCTCAAGGGTCGATTGTATCTTGTTTCGAAGCGATGCATTCATCGGCAACTCCTCGCCGATATCATAGTTGCAACGGGGCGCACCCACGTATAGCATGATTTGCTTATTTGACTGTTAGCATTCGGTGAACAAGCTTCGCGATCTGCAGTCGCGGCTCGCGGCGCGTGAAAACGCTACGGACCAAAATGCTGCGGATAGCCGTACTGTGCCTCGAGCGCCCGGATCTGCTCTCGGACGGAAAGAATGTCTCTTCGAAGCGGCTCTTCGTCTTCTAGAAAGAATCGCGTGATGATACCGGTCAAGAGGCCTACGCCGCCCATGGTCGCTGAGACCGCCGTGGCGATCTGGTACTGGCCCGACTGGTCCTGAAACGTCGCGATGTCGCTCGGATCGGTCGATGACTCGATGGCAAGGGTCGCGCGCTCGCTCAACCACAACGAGGCGGTGGCTCCGGCGGCGCCTATACCGCCAACGACAAAACCCGTGGTTGAGACTCGTCTGCGCGCTCGGCTGGTATCGACAAGTTCAATGTACTCGTCCTGCATTTCGAGCTCTACGGAGCGCAACAGCGCGATCCTCGAATCGAGTCGTTCCTCGTGCGCCTTGCGCACGTCGTACTGTTCGGCAAGCAGCGCCGCAGCGGAGCTCAAGACGGGGTACTCAGCACTGTCGATTGTTTCGTAGAAGGCGTGTGCCGAGGCAACATCCTCGTCGGAGACCCGCTCGCTCTCCATGAGCATATACTGCAGAGAGACCAGGCTGTTTTGAATGCGCGTTTCCTCGCGCGCCCGCGCAAGCTCTCGCTGCACGTTCGCCTCTTCAGGGTCAACAGGCGGCTCAGGTGGCGGTCCGGAAACGACGCCGGAAGGTTGCGGCTCTGCAGGTTGAGGGGGGTCGCGTGTCTCGGATTCGGCGACGGTTGAGGTTGTCTCCTCGGCGGGCTCAGGCGCTGTGATGATCGGCGGTCTTGACTCGCGAGCCGGTGTAACGGTTGCCGATGCAAGACGCATCTGGACTCTGTCTTCTTCGATGGGAAACTCGACAAAGAGCGAAGCTCGACCGTGGTCTGGAATCTCCAAGACTCGCGCCTCACGAACCCCGCTATGACGGACCTCGAGCTCGAGGGGCCCTGCGCCGAGCCCGGTAATCACAAGCGGGGTCTGCCCTACCTGCTTCCCACGGATCCATACCTCTGCCGCTGCGGGAACCGATCGTACCCAGAGCTCCGGACTCGCGAGGGCCGGCGTCGAGGCGCCGGCGGCTGACTCGGCCTGAACCTGGGCCCGCACTTGCGCCTGGACGTCTGCGTCCCGGACCAGTCGCCGATAGAGCGAGATTGTTTCGTCAAACTCGCCACCTGCATGATGCTCGATCCGGTCGAGCGTGTAGTCACTCAGCGCAACGGTGCCACCATAGAACTCCTGCATGAGCGTCAGGCGACGAGCCGCATTTTCTGCCCACTCGCTCTCCGGGTCGACCCAGATCACTCGCTCGTACTCTTCAGCAGCGTCGCTTGCTTGCCCCGTTTCTTCGTAGGATCGACCAAGAAAGTAACGCGCCTCCGACTCGTGACCGGCCGAGTCGGGAGCCGTCAGAAACGCGGATAACTCTTCGATTGACTGCTCATAGTCCATCCTGGAGTATGAGTCGACGCCCTGATCGAGCAGCGACGCATCCGCGTCTGCTCCGAGAATCATCAGGCGCTCGAGCAACTCCTGCAGTCGAGCCGCGGTCTCGGCGGAAGCTGTAAGCGGAAACTGCGATTGGATGCGCTCGTATTGAGCAAGCGCCTCGTCTTGTCGCGAGACCAGCGACATCGAGTATGCTTGATGCAAGAGCACTGTCGCTCGCAGATCCTTGGAGAGGGCGGTATCAAAGAGAATCTGATCGTAGAGCTCGATCGCACGATCGTACCGGCGAAATCGCTGCCAGGCGTACGCCTGTTCAATCTCGGCGAGCATGCCTGACTCGTCGAAAGGTCGAATCATCTCTTTCCCGAGACTTACACGAAGTGCGTCGACTGCGAGTCGCGCAGGCTGTTGGCCCAGTGACGATCTTGCTTCGTCGACCAGAGGAGCGAATTGGTCTCCAGAACTGAGGGCGGCAAGCTGCGCCTCGAGACGGTACGTTTCGAGTTCGGACTCGCCGTTCCGCTGCCGACGTAGGGCGAGTTGGTACTTGCCGATGAGACCCGCTGATTGACTCACCGTGTCGTCACGAGCTGCTCGCGCAAGCAAAAAGTCGAGATCGACGAGGCGCACCGAAATCACTTGTGCGGAGAGAAAGACCAGCAACAGAATCACGGCGCTCCAAACGCCTATTCTCCCCCAACTGGGAAGCTTCATGCCCACCCTCTCTCCGGGCTCAGTGCCGGTTGCGGAGACGACTGCGAGTCGTGCGCCTTTCGGCGGTCGATTGCGTAGGACGAACCGGGAATCTTCTTTGCTACCTTCTTCACCTCTGCCGCCACCTCTACCAGCTCCGCATGGTGTGCGAAACTCCGGTGATGGTTGGTAACGATTGCGAGCGAAAAACTCATAAACGGAAACTGCTGGGGATTGCCCTGTCGATCGTAGGAGGAGATATAGCCCCGCCGCCGATCCTCTTCGGAGTAGAACTGAGCTACGCCGGCGTCGAAGACGTGAGTGATCTCGGTTGCGAACTGCTCCCACACCTCGTATGGACAGATCGCGACGAAATCGTCGCCTCCCTCGTGACCGATAAAGATCCCCTCGTTCAGGACCGACGGTACTGCGGACTCGATCGTCGCGCGAGCCTGCTCGAGCACGTCGCGCGTGTACAAGATGCCGCGATCGCCTTGGGAGAAGCCGTACGCGTCGTTGTACGCCTTGAAGTTGTCCAGGTCTCCGTACAAGACGGCGAAGAGCTCATTCGCCCCAAGGCGGCGGTCGATCTCCTCGGCTATCTCCACATTGCCGGGAAGCCCGGTTAGCGGATTCGCCCCCCGCGCCCTCTCCTGCATTGTGTTCAATGCGGCAGCCATACTGTTGAATGCGCGAGCGAGGCTCCCGAGTTCGTCGTCACGCTCGACCTTGACCCTCTTGTCGAGCGCGCCTCCAGTGATCTCGGCAATGCCCAGTCTGAGTGACTCGAGCGGCCGAAAGAGATTCTTCCATAGGACGATCCAGAACAACACGTTCGCGATCATGATGAGTCCGATGCCAATGGCGATCTGCCGAGCGAGATAGGCGAGGCTCTCATCGATTTGCGGGATCTCGACGACCGCGTGGGCAACTGTTCCTTCTCCGCCGGCGGCGTCCACCGGAATAAAGAGATGAACCTGCCGGGCATCGCGGTCGGGTTGATGGTGAAAGAGCCGGTTCTCGAACTCTCGCCTGGTAAGCGCCTCATTAATCATACGAAACTCGGCACTGCCGGCCTGCTCGCCGAGCGTTCGCTCGCCGGACGGGACGGTGGCGAGCAACACTCCATCTTCGGAGAGTAGCGAGAGAGATGAGATATCAAGCGCACGGGCCTCGCGCGCGATCCGGGCTTCCGACTCATCTGATAGCCCGCGGCCGGCCTCGCGCGATAGCTGCTCAATTTGAAGAGTTCGGCGCAGCCGTTCCCCTGCGAGTTGACTTCGAAGTATTGCCGCCTCGTTTATTAGCTCGAGTTGATTCTCGAGAACGACAAACACAAAGAGGGCACTCAGGGCAACCGTGAGTCCGGCGTAAAGCCAGATCATTCGCCTCCTGATGGAGTCGCGAGGGGTTGCGATGTCTTGCCTGTCGCGTCTCTTGCTCACTCTTTTTTCTCTATTCTAGCCAAAAAAAACGTTTATTCAATCTCTTTACTCTCGTATTATACATCCATTAAGGAATTTACTCTAATTATGGGTGATTCCATTTGCATGAGCTATTCACAGTGCATAGGCAGTCGCGCGGACGAAACCGACCGAGTTCCCGGCACGTCGACGTATTTTGCTACTGGGTATGGAGTTGTGCGAGGTCGGCTCGAGTTGACGCGGTTTGGCACGCTTCGTGCTATGAAGGCGCTGTACTGGAGGTACACATGCGACGAACAGCCTTGTTGATCACAGCTGTCCTCATCTTGGCAACGCCGGCGTTCCTGAGTGCCACAGATGACACGCCGCATACGAGAGTAAACGACGTAATCGATTTCGAGAGCGATCCGTTTGCCGCCCCCCGGCAGTCGATCGGCGTATCGATCGCCCCAACCTTCTCGGTGGGCTCCGCAGCATCATACTTCTCACCAGGAGCAAGACTACGTTTTTCATACGCAATGGAGTTTGCTCTCGAGTGGGCGTTGCTTCGCCCTGGCTTCTCGGTCGGTGCCCAGTACATGTACGCCGAAGGAAGAGTGCGTAGCTCACACATGTTGCTCGTTCCGGTGGCGGCAGAGACCAGCTTGGTGTTCATGCAAGACAACACGGTCCAGCCGGCCATTGCGCTTCGCGCTGGTGCATCATATCTGACGCTCTTCCCTCCGTCCGAGGAGGCCGTGTCGAAAGTTCTACCGTACGTGGGAGCAGATGGCGCAGTTTCTTTTCTACGCCCCAATGGCATGCGCCTGACCGGGACGATTGGCCTCGATCTGTACGCCGAAGCTACCATGCTCATATGGTTGATCACCCCCGGATTCCAGATCGAGTTTTCGCTCTAAACGGTCGTTCCGCCGGTCCAAGCACCACCTCACTAACTTGACAACTCGATCCGTCCCGATTGGAATGGACGGATGAAGCGATACCAGATCACCCGTCGCAGTGTGGACGAGCCGCCTGTTCTCTGGCACGGCGGCGACTACAACCCCGACCAGTGGCTCGACAAGCCAGAGATTCTCGAAGAGGATATACGTCTCATGAAGCTTGCCCGCGTGAATCAGGTGAGTGTGGGGATCTTTGCCTGGAGCGAGCTCGAACCGGAAGAGGGGGCGTACCGCACCGGGTGGCTGGCTTCCTGCATTGACCGACTTCACGCGGCGGAGATCTCAGTCTTTTTGGCCACCCCAACCGGCGCGCGTCCGGCATGGCTAAGCGCCGCGTACCCAGAGGTCCTGCGTGTCGACGAGTACGGACGCCGGCGGCGGCACGGAGGGCGCCACAACCACTGCCTCACCTCTCCCGTGTACCGGAAGAAGAGTGCGGCAATCAATGCGGTGCTCGCATCGACCTTCGCAAAGCATCCGGCAGTCAAGCTCTGGCATCTATCGAACGAGTACTCGGGGGCCTGCTACTGCGGCCTCTGCCAAGAGGCGTTCCGAAGCTGGCTACAGGAGCGATACGACAACGACTTGGACAAACTCAACAAGGCTTGGTGGACGGCGTTCTGGAGTCACACCTACAGCGACTGGCAGCAGATCGAGGCTCCCTCGCCGATCGGAGAAACCTCGGTTCACGCCCAAGTAATCGACTGGAAGCGCTTCACAACCGCCCAGACCCGCTCGTTCATTCGCGCCGAGATCGAGGCTATTCGCGCCGTAGATGAGAGCATTCCCTTCACCACAAACCTGATGGGATTCTTTGAAGGCATCGACTACTTCGCCCTGGCCGAGGAACTGGATGTGGTGAGCTGGGACAGCTACCCCTTTTGGCACGCTCCTACGGGAAGCGCCGATGGAACAGAACTCACCGACGCCGCTATCGCTGCCCGGGTGGGAACGTCGCACGACCTCATGCGCTCGGTGGGGAATGGAAAGCCGTTCCTACTCATGGAGAGCACCCCGAGCGCCACCAACTGGATGCCCGTTGCAAAACTCAAACGCCCCGGAATGCATCTTGCGAGCAGCCTGCTCGCGATCGCGCACGGAAGCGACTCGGTTCAGTACTTCCAGTGGCGAAAGAGCCGTGGCTCCTCAGAGAAGTTTCACGGTGCAGTCGTCGACCATGTCGGCAGCGAACACACGCGGGTCTTTGCAGATGTCGCAGACGTCGGGCAAGCGCTCGAGGCGCTCGCCGAGGTTGCGGGGACGTACTACCCGACCGATTCGGCGATCCTCTTCGATTGGGATAATCGCTGGGCCATTGACGAGGCCCAGGGTCCGCGAAACGACGGGCGAAAGGCGTACCTCGAGACGGTAGAGCGTCACGCGAGTGCACTCGCCGGACACCACGTTCAACTCGACGTAGCGAGCTCGAGCTCAGACCTCACGCGCTACAGGCTCATAATCGCACCGATGCTCTACATGGTGCGTGCGGGCATAGCCGAGCGACTCGAGGCGTTTGTGAGCGCAGGAGGCACGCTCGTTGCCACCTACTGGAGCGGAATCGCAGACGAGAGCGATCTCTGCTTTACCGGTGGCTTCCCGGGCCCGCTTCGAGAGCTCCTGGGCATATGGAGCGAGGAGATCGATGCGCTGCACCCGGGGGAGCAGAACAGCGTCTGCCTCGAGACGCCGTTTCGAGACGGGGGGCCTTCGACCTTCGCGGCGTACGAGCTCTGCGACTTGATTCACCTCGAGGGCGCACGGGCGCTCGCACACTACGGAAGCGACTTCTATGCCGGGCGTCCGGCGCTGACGGTCAACGAGTACGGCCGGGGCAGAGCTTTTTACATTGCGTCGCGAAACGAGTTCTCGTTTTTGTCTGAGTTCTACGGAAAGCTGGCCTCGGAGATCGAGCCGCTGCGGGCAACCGAGAACGCGCTACCACCGGGCGTGCACGCAACGCTGCGACATGCCGAGGAGCCCGACGGAAGCAGGAGCGAGTACCGCTTTCTCATCAACTTCTCAACCGAGTCGGTGATGGTGCCGGCTCCGCTGGAAGGCGAGCAGGTGATCTATCGCTCACCCCCGGCTAACACGGGGGAGACCGCGGCTGTCACGAGTGAACGAGGCGATCAGGCAGAGGCGGGCACGCTCTCCGAGCAAACCCTCATGCCCGCCTACGGCGTACAGGTGCGAAAGCGAAGTGTCGGCCCGGAGGGCGGCGTGGTGGCTTGAGCGACGTTAACGCCGTCGCTCCTCAGATAGGAGCACCATGTGCGTGTGGTCCTCCCATCGACCCTGAATTTTCAGATAGCTTTTGGCAACGCCTTCGTCTCGAAACCCGAGTCTCTCGAGAAGGCCGCGCGAGGCAACGTTGTTTGGCATGACGTTTGCCTCGATACGGTGGAGCTCAAGCGTTTCAAACGCGTAGGTCAGCACCTCTCGGATCGCCTCGCTCATGTAACCGCGCCGCGCGTGGCGCGCATCGACCTTGTAGCCAAGAAACGCGTTCTGAAAGAATCCACGGACAATCGAGGTAAGAGTAATCGAGCCGATCAAGGGCTTGTCGCGCCAACCGGAGCCTCGCGATCCGGTTTCGCGGAGGAACACCCAGAAGTGAATGGCGTCCCCAGCGGAACGGATGAATCGAAGGCGTTTGCGCTGTTCCCCAACGGAAAAGTAGGCGTCGTCGCGAAGGGGTTCCCACTGACGATGGAAGTGCCAGTTCTCTTTGAGAAAGGCCGCGACCCTCGGGGCAGCCGCCGGGGGAAGCTCGCGAGTCACAAGTCTCGATGTGGAGAGTACGGTCGTCGCCACGGATAAAGCACTAATGCCCGCAGGCGCACGCTCCGGCGTCACCGTCACAGCGTGCCATCGCACTTTCGCGATCGCATGCGCCGCCGCAGCAGGTATCCGGCCGCGCCCCGGTGGTCACCGACACGATCGAGATCATCTGCGCAAGCTCGTCCGAACCGCAGCCACCACAGACAATATCCTGCTGCTCGGCCCCAACACCCACGAGATGCTCCGTCACATCGCCGCAGCTCTTGCACTTGTATTCGTACATCGGCATGCGTCTCTTGTACACGACTTCAAAAAACGGCGCAAGGGACCGGCAGAGTTCATTCGTGAGTTTCGCGTCAAGCTCGCACAGGAGTTGTTGCTCGGATCGCGCGCACCGCTCAAGCAAATCACCGACCAGGTTGGCTTTGGTTCGGTTACTCACTTCTGTTCGACGTTCAAACGCTATACCGGGGTAAGCCCCGGAGAGTTTCGACGTGACCCTTCGAAGGCGCAGTCTCCCGAACCGGCGACGTGGTAGCCTGGATTCTTTCCATCGGCTCTTGTATGCTCTCGGGCAGTGCAAGAGTCTGCCCCGTTGAGTCACATTGATTTTCCGGTCCTGGTCGATGGTTGCCGCCTCGACTATGACGACAACACCCGCATGTTGCGGATCACGTCGCCCGCGATCTACCGGGAGTTTCACGTCCGCGATAACGTACTCTACTCAGGCGCCTTTGATGTCGATCCCGCCGAAGACACGTACGTGCCGCCGGCGTTGATCGAGACGTTTCGCTTCGCCTTTCTCGATGGCCACCCTCGCCAAGAGTTCACGATGAGCGTCCGGTCTTCCGGCGAGAGTGGTCCATACGCCGGCGGGCTCGAACCCCGAGCGGAGACAACGTTCACGCTCGAGCAGGCAATCGGACCATACGGGGTCCGTTTCGTTCTCGCGCTTGTACCGGGGCTCCCCTTCGTGCGCTCAATGCTCTCGATTCAAGGGCCGCCTTGGAGCCCGGACTCGCCGTCAACGGAAACGGACAAGAATCTCGCGTTTACGAGCATGGAGAACGATCCCGTGCGGGCAGCCCGGTACCTCGTACCTCCGCAAGAGACAGTCGACGCGGTGCCGCATAGCATCATCCACGGCACGCTGGAGAAAAGCCTCTTCTTCGATGACACCGACCGCCATGACTTTCTGGTTGAGCGCACCGCGTGCGACCTCTATGGCAACGACCACCCCCATGCCGGCAACCTCTTCGTCGTTCGCGACCGCTCTACCGGAAACGCCTTCCTCATGCTCAAGGATGGGCCGACGCTCCACTCCTCGTTGCAGCGAAACTGCGATGAGTTCTTCTGGCGGAACGAGGCCGCATGTGGCATTCGTGGTAGCGGAATTGACCCGGCAGAGCTCTTCCCGACCGCATTTGCTCAGAGCTACGGCGCAATACTTGGCGTCGGCGAGCAGGCTCAGGAGCTGTTGCGCACCTACCTCGCCGTGACCGGACCACGGATCGGGCGCACGCCCTTTATGCTTTCCAACACGTGGGGCGATCGAAATCGCGACGCAGCGTTGAACGAGCAATTTGCTCGAGGTGAGATTGACGCGGCGGCAGAGCTCGGCATCGACTACGTGCAGCTCGATGACGGCTGGCAGCGGGGGATTACCAAAAACTCGAGACTCGCGAAAGGCGGGGTATGGGAGGGTTATTACGCCACCGACGAGCACTTCTGGGCGGTAAACGAGCAGAAGTTTCCAAACGGCCTCGAACCGATCGTGCGGTACGCGTCAGAGCATAACGTGAAACTTGGGCTCTGGTTCTCTCCTGACTCGTGGGGGAGTTTTCGGAACTGGCGGCACGACGCCGACACGCTGCTCGAGTTCTATCATTCACTCGGCATTGACCAGTTCAAGCTCGACGGGATCAAGATTCGCGACAAGCAGGGCGAACGGAACCTGCTTCGGCTTCTTGAGGCGCTCGAAGAGGAATCGGACGGGGGGATCGACTACTGCATGGACGTGACGGCCGAAATCCGCCTGGGATACATCTACGGACGAAGGCACGGCAAGATCTTTCTGGAAAACCGCTACACCGACTGGGGCAACTACTACCCGTATCGAACGCTCCGCAATCTCTGGATGCTTGCGAGGCATCTTCCGGCGCGCCGCTTTCAGATCGAGGTCCTCAACAACCGGCGAAACGAGGCGGTGTACGGGACCGACCCCTTGGCGCCGGCGCGCTACAGAATGGACTATCTCTTCGCGATCGCGATGACGGCAACGCCGCTGTTGTTTATGGAGCTTACCAACCTCGATTCCGACGCGCGTGCTGAGCTCGCCCCGATTCTCGCTGTCTACCGCGAGATCCGGGACGATCTCTCGTCATGCGACGTGATCCCAATCGGAACCCGCCCCGACGGCCGCAGCTACTCAGGGTTTCAATGCGTTCGCCCGGGAGGCGGCGGCTTTCTGGTCCTGTTCCGCGATCTGGCGAGCGAGCGCGAGTCCGGGTTCGAGCTTGCCGAGGCGATCGCCCCACGTACCGAGCCTCGCGAACTCTACTCCTCCGCATCGTGGGAAATCGACGTGTCGGCCGGCCACCGTGTGACGGTCACGAGCGAGGAACCGCGATCGTTTGTGGTGCTTCGGTATTGATTCGACGCGCCTTTCGACTGTTGATGTCTGGACATCAACTTGATTCGTATATAGACTTCACGTATGAGAACTACGCTCACGATTGCCGATGAAACGGACCAACGGATTCGGAGAATCGCACGGGATCAGCATCGGCGTTACAAGGATGTGATCAATGACGCGCTAGCGATTGGCGCGGAGCAGTTGGACGTCGCCGAGGCGAGGCCTGCATACAGCGTCCAGCCAATTGATGCGGGCATCGCGCAAGAAATCGATCGCGCCAAGCTCAATCAACTGGTTGATGAGTTGGAAGCGGAGCGGTGATCATTCCTGATGTAAACTTGCTCGTCTACGCTCACAACAGTGGGGTACCGGAGCATGTGGTAGCCCGTAGGTGGTGGGAGGCCACGGTGAACGGTTCCGAACCCGTAGGGCTTGCATGGGCGGCCGTCCTGGGCTTTGTCCGTCTTTTGTCCAGCCCCGCCGTCGCCGCACGCCCACAAGCACCTGAAGAGCTCCTCTCGAGAATCGAATCGATTCTATCCTCCACAAACGTACGTCTTATTGCTCCGGGCCCCGACCACCCACGACTCATGAAAAAGCTCTTCGAGCAATCAGGCGCCGGCTCTCGACTGGTTACAGACGTTCACCTCGCGGCGCTCGCCATCCAGCTTGACGCGACGCTTGCCACAAATGACACGGATTTTGCTCGCTTTCCAGGACTGAAAATCGTGAACCCGCTCGCGTGAAGTCGCTGACCTGACCAGGCCATGAGCCGGATGCTAGAGAGAGCCGGCGCTTGCCTCCGGCCCCCTACAATGAGATATCTATATCGTGATTCGTTCACTTCGCTTTGACTCAGGCTACCCCCGAAAACTCCCGGGAATTGGAACGCGCACGATCGAGTTCGGCCCGCGGATCAACATCGTCTTTGGGCCGAATGGAGCCGGCAAGAGCACGATGCTCAACGCGATCGCGAACGAGGTTGGGTGCGGGAGCGGCGGCTGGAACAGCGACCAGCAGCGAGGCGGACTCTCGTTCCCCTTTCAGGCAAAGGTCTCGTGGGATAACGAGCCGGTATTCTTTCAGGATTGCTATACCGACTCCGCAAGCTCCTTTCTCGAGGAGGGCTACCTCGAGTCTCACGATTTTCTACGCTCCTCGGGTGAGGTACGAATCGGGTTGATCAATGAGTTGGTCAGTCACATCGAACGCAGGTTCGTGAGCTACCGACAACCTCGCGACAAGCGCCCCACCCTCCTCTTGGATGAAGTCGATAATCACATCGGCTTCGTCGGCCAGTCGATTCTCTGGAGAGAGATCTTTGGTCAGTTGAGCAAAAAGTATCAGCTCATCGTGAGCACCCACAGCGTCTTCCCGCTCTTGCTTCGTCGGAATAACGCTCAACGGGTAGACGAGGTCCACGAACTCGTCGCGGACTATAAACACCAGTGCCTCGCCGAGCTCGCCGAGGCAATCGACTATTATAATGAGCGAGGTGATGGGTCGGAGTAGGATTGACGGGCCGAGGTGACAACGCCGGCGTCACGGTATAGACTCTCGTCATGGTCGCGCGCCGCCCATTTCTCCGCTACGTGGCGACGTACGTGGTGGTTCTGCTCATTCCCATTGTCTTTTTCGTACTCGTCTTTCGAGTTCACTTGCTCGCTCAACTGCGAAACGAGGCCGAAGCACGGTTGGCGCTCGAGGCGGATGCGGCGATCGCTCGACTCGCCGATGAGCTACAACAGATTACGAACATCAGCTACCAGGTTGGCCAGAGCCCCGACTTCATTTCGTTTCGCATCGCAGATCCGCTTACCGCGATAGAGGCCCAGGAGACGCTCTTCGTCGCAAACTTCACAAATGACCTCGTCGAAGAGCTCGCCTATTTTCCTCGTAATGCGAGCATTGTGTACGCATCGAACAGCCCCTATTCGCCGAGCACCTACTTTCAAAGCACACTCTCCATCGATCCCAACTCGCAAGAGCGGCTCGCTCAAGCCATAGCTACGCTTGAGCGCAAGCTGTTTCTATCACTGCGTGGTCGCGACGGAAAACCGGCCGTCTTTTTTCTGGACTCCGTCCCTCGCACGGGCGAAAGGCAGAAGGGAGTACTTGTCTACTCACTGAGCTCCACTCAGCTCGCCGGCGAGGTCGAGAGTATCCGCTCTTGGGACGATGCGCACGCCCGGATCGTCGCGAACGGCGAAGTGCTGCTCCAGACCGGCGTCGCAGACGCCCCGGGGCAGAGAGTCTTGACCGAGGTTCGCACCATCGACGAGCTCGGCCTTTCGCTCGAGTTCTCGGTAAGCGAGCGTGCGCTTCTTGGTGAGTTCAACCGCTCCATTCTCGTTCTGGCCGGCGCGGTCGTAATCACGCTCCTCGTTAGCTCCCCGCTCGTCTATCTCTTTGCCGCGCGTCACTATCGCCCCGTCGCTCAGATCGAGCAATTCATCGAGCGCACCTTCCGAGTGACGCCGAACGAGCGCGCGCTCGCTTCGCAGGTAGAACAGCATGTGCGGTCCCTGCTTGAAGAGCGTGCATCGCTTACGGATCAGATTGATGCCTCTTCCGACTTGGTTGTCAGAGAGCTGTTGATAAAGCTCTTTCGAGGCGCGATCCAACCGGTTGATCGGCTCCTACAGCTCTGCGAGGAGTACGGAGTAAAGGTCGAAGGGCGGAAGTTCACCGTGGTCATGATCGCATTCGCCCCGGTGCCGTCCGACCTCCCAAGCGAGTCGATCGTTGACCTCGTCGCCCGCCACACCGCCGCCGAGTGTTATGGCTTTCTCGAGCATGACGCCGACCACTTCTCACTGCTCCTCTCCCAAGATAGAGACATTGACGGCGATGACCTTCCTCTCGCCCTAAAGGGGCTTGTAGACGATCCGCTCTGGGCCACCACCGGCCAGATCGCGATGGCGGTGGGATCGACCGTGCAAGGCATAGACCGAATTAGTCAGTCGTATGTTGCGGCGCGAAGCGCACTTGAACATCGACATGTTCACGGGATGGACGAGGTGTTCTCCTTTGAAGAGATCTATCGAGACCAGCGAACCAGGTACGAGTACCCCACGGCAAAACTGGTACGTCTCGAAGCGCTCGTTCGCTCGGCTCAGCCGGCGGCCGTTCCTGCACTGCTCGCCGATATCTTTGGGGTCACCCGTACCCAATCCCCGCCGCTTTCGGTAGTGCGGATGGTGGCCTTTGACTGTGTGAACACGCTGCTTCGGGAGGCCGCCGTCGCACTACCCGAGGAACAAAAGGAGCTCTGGGAGCTCAACGACGCGCTGCGCCTGGCACGACTTCAAACCCTCTCGCAGATCGAAGAACACGTTATGGAGATGGGTGAGCGCGTCTGCCGTCTTCTGGGCCAGGGAAGCGATACCCGCAGCCTGGAGTCGTTCGGCATGATCGTGCAGTTCATCGCGGAGCATGCGTTTGATCCCGACTTCTCCGCAAACACGGTCGCTGATTTCGCCGACAAGAGCCTCAGCAGTTTTAGCCATCACTTTCGCTCACATATGGGGGTAACGTTCCGTGACCATCTAAACGAGCTTCGAATGGGGAAGGCGCTCGAACTACTCGGCGAAACCGATCTCCCCGTCGGGGAGATCGTACTCGCGGTAGGGTACTCGGATGCAACGAGTTTTATCAGAAAATTCAAACGAGACCACGGAATGACCCCGACCGAGTACCGAAAACGCACGCACATGCGAAGAGAATCGGGCGCAGGATAGACCGATTCTTTCAACTACGGCCGATTGTCGAGCCGATAATGGGGGAGTTTTGAGTCGCATACCGACTCGAAACCGTCCGTTCAAAAATGACCGATCCGCCGAACACTTACAGATTTACAGATATCCGGACCGGCCCCAGAATTGAATCAACCGGAGCAAAAGGGGTCCGGGAGCATGAGCCGC
>JBMCTC010000015.1:0-27517 GCA_048624115.1 Spirochaetota bacterium | reverse complement strand
ATCGGCCCGAGCAGGCCGTCGCGCTGCGCAACCTCATTCAAGGCGTGCCCGCGCGTGTGAACCTCATACCGTGGAACTCGTTCCCCGGCACGTCGTTCGAGCCGAGCGTACGAGAGGATATCGAGCGGTATCAGGGGATTCTGCGGAAGGCGGGCATTACCGCCACGATTCGCGAATCACGCGGCGAGGATATCGGCGCCGCGTGCGGGCTCCTTGCCGGAAAGCGCGCTCAAGCAGCAGGCGCTACCCAATAATCATCGCGCGGTTTCTACCCGCTTCTTTTGCCTTGTAGAGCGCCTGATCGGCGGCGAGCTTGAGCCGTTCGAGATCATCGGCGTGTCGCGGAAACTCGGCGATGCCCTGGCTCGTGGTTACGCCGAGCGCGCCGGCGGGGCTCTCAATGCGTAAACCTTCCACGGCGCGGCGAATTGCTTCGGCCCGGTCGCGTGCCTCTTCGGCGCTCATCGAGGGAAGAATCAGCGTGAACTCGTCTCCGCCGTAACGAGCGGCGATGTCGGTGTCACGGAGGTTGGCCGTGACAGCCGGCGCGACCTGCCGGATCACCGAGTCGCCAAAGCTCTGACCGTAGGTGTCGTTGATCGAGTGAAAGTGGTCGAGGTCCATCATGATCAGACTAAACCGCTCTTGGCTGATTCGCGCCTCTGCGTAATGCTGCTCGAGTACCGCGTCGAGGTGCCGACGGTTGTAGAGCCCGGTCAGCTCGTCGGTGATTGCTCGACGGCGCGCCGCCTCGCCCCACTGTACGAGCTCCGAGAGAAACGAGCTCGTCTTGGTCAGACGTTGGGTCGTGATGCTCACCATCCGGTCCAAGATCTTGAGCGCCGTCCTCGGATGCTCTTTCATCATGGCGAAAAAGTCATGTTCGCACAGAACGAGCAGCGAGCCCCCCTCGACGAGCACGCAACTCGCCGATCGAGCCGCGTCCTCGAAAATGGCCATCTCGCCAAAGAAGTCGCCAACGCCCAGCTCGGCTACATCGACCTCCTCGCCCTCCTTGGAGATGACTCGAACCGCGACGCTTCCCTCGCGCACGACGAACAGCTCATCACCCGCGTCTCCCTGGCGAAAGACTGTGGCAGGCGCTGCGAGCGAGCGCTCCTGAAGAAAGCGGCGAACGTTTGCAAGCTCATCATCGGAGAGGGTAGAGAAGATCTCAACGGAGCGAAGGAAGGTAGGATCGATCACTCGCCCTCCAAGCAATTCGCGCAGAGCACCTGATGGCCCCCGGCGTCACGGGCAACAAACACGAGCTCGTGGGCCCTCGTGACGATAGCTCGGTAGTCAACACCGGCATCGGGGTAAATCGAAACACCAACACTAAAGGTAATGGGCAGCCGCGTCTCGCCGGTGACCTTTGAGAGGTCGGTCCCCTCCATTCCCGTTTGAATACGCTCGGCCTCCTCGAGCACCTCTTCCTCGGGGCTCCCCGGCATGATTACGGCAAACTCGTTGCCGCGATAGCGAACGGCGATGTCCTGTTCGCGCAGAAGCGATTTGAGTTGATTGGCAAAGATGCGCAGCACTTGATCGCCCACCTCATGTCCAAAGGTGTCGTTGATGAGCTTGAAGTTGTCGGGTTTGACCATGAGAAAGCCGGTCTGGCCGTGGGTGCGGTCGAGAATACCCTCGAACTCATCGTCTAAAAAGGTCTTCGAGTAGAGCCCGGTCAGCTTGTCTCCAAAGACCTGTTGGCGAAGCTCCTGAATCCAGGTCGAGTTCTCGCTCACGAGTGAGTTCACCGAACGAATACGGCCCGCGGTAATGACGAGAAAGCGATGCATCACTCGAGCAAAGATCTCCGGGTGCTCGAACATGACTTGGTCGAGCGCCTCGTCACGCCGCGGAAACACGAGGATACTCGACTGCCGCTCGGCAACCGCCGATGCCGCTCGCTTGCCGGTGCTCACGAAATCCTGCTCGCCGAAGCTCTCTCCGGCAACAAACCGGGCAAGATCGACCTCTTTGCCCTGCGTGTCTACCCGGGTAATCCGAACACTGCCTGAGTCGATGACAAAGAGCTCGCGTTTGGTAGTCCCCGACTCGTAGAGAATCTCGTCCTCGCTGAGAACGACGATTTCGGAGTGCTCGGCAAGCACGTTGATATCGCTCGGGCCAAGCTGCGAGAAGAGATCAACTGAGCTTAAAAGGTCGAGCGCTTCCATTGCCGCATTATGGGCGTAAAATCAAGGAGTCTTCAATACGCTTCCAGTTTCCGCGTTGGATGAAATAGGTCACCAGATCAAACGCGAAGAGAAAGCCGCCTTGCACGATGAGCGCCTGTCCCCAGCCGCGAAGCTGCGCACTGTCTGCCTCGGCGCGTCGCGCGCGCTCGATCATATAGAAGCCGGCGGTGATGTAGGCAAGGTCGATTCCGGCGTTAAAGAGCAGCAGATCCTCGATCTGGTTTTGGGCACGAATCGACGCGGCAACGGTAAGCTCTGGTGGATCTGCTAGTCTGCGGCGCGCACCGATAAGCGAGGGAACGGCAAGGGCAGCATTGACCACGTTCCATCCCGCGTTCATTTGATAAAAGGCGCGAGTCTGCGGATCCTCGGCGGTAAACCCCACGCCGGTGCCGACCCCGAGGTTCAAGACACTCCAACCACCGAGCACGCTCATCGCAGCAAAGGTAATCCGGTCGCGCGATTCGTTGAACTCAGCAAGTAGATCGACATCCTCTGCCCCCCAGAGTGAGCTCGGCGCGAAAAGCAGGCTTGCTGCCAATGCGACAAAAAGAGACCGTTTTGATAGAGACTTTCTCATAGTGCAAAGGTACTATGAGAGACGATGGAGTCGAAGAGGAATCCGCTCATCGCGCCGTACGAAGGTGCTGTGCCGGACGTCGGCCCGGGCTGCTTTATCGCGCCCGGGGTCGTGCTCATCGGGGCGGTGCGCCTCGGTGCGAACGCGAACATCTGGTTCAACTCTACGGTCCGCGGCGATGTGAACACGATCACGATCGGCGAAGACACGAATGTGCAGGATAACAGCGTGCTTCACGTCACGCACGTGACGCACCCACTCGTAATCGGAAATCGCGTCACCTGCGGGCACGCAGTACGTCTTCATGGGTGCACGGTAGAAGATGAGGTGCTCGTCGGCATCGGGGCGACGGTACTCGATGGGGCTGTTGTACGCTCCCACTCGATTGTCGCGGCAGGGGCGGTCGTTACACCGGGAACCGAAGTCCCGAACGGTGTCCTCGTTGCCGGCGTCCCGGCAAAACCAGTCCGCGAGCTCCGTCCGAACGAGATCGAAGAGATCAAGGCATCTGCAAAACGCTACGTCGCCTACGCTCACGCGATGGAAAAGCAGCTCGGATCGTTGTAGAGTGCGAAGGAGGCGGAAGCCTCCAATACAAGTCGAAATGAACCCAACCCGGAGAAAACAATGTACGACCTGATCATCGTGGGAGGAGGACCGGCCGGACTCGCCGCCGCAATCTTCGCAACACGAAAGCGCCTCAACTATTTGCTCGTAAGTGAAGATCTCGGCGGAAAGAGTAACTATCGAGTTTACCTTCCCGAGGCAGACGAGACACAGCTCATTCACGCCGGCGAGCTCGTGACCGAGTACCGAAGCCGCGTCGAGGCGCTCCGTCACTCCTATAAGCTCTCTTCGGTGAAATCGATCGCCCGCGACGGAAAGCACTTCACGCTCTCGCTCGCCGACGGCTCGACCGAACAGGCTCACGCGGTTATTGTGGCAACGGGCGCGCATTCGGCATCGCTCGGTGTTCCGGGAGAAAAGGAGCTGCGCGGGAAGGCACTTGGCTACAGTTCGATTAGCTACTCTCACCTACTCTCGGGAAAGCACGTTTTCCTCGTCGGGGACTCGGGCCGAGTACTCGACTCGGCAATCGAGCTCTCACTCTACACCGATCACGTAACGGTTGCGGTCCTCGCCGGCGCTACGATTGATCGCACGATCCTCGATCGCGCATCCGCGATGAATCGCGTAACCGTAATTCGCGACGTGAAGGTCACGGCCTTTGAGGGCAATGAGCTTGCAGAGGCGGTGCACCTTACCGCCGGCGGTAAGGAGCACCGAATCGAGGCGGATGCGTTCTTTATCGAGAATGATGCAACGCGAAACAGCGAACTCTTGAACGGCCTTCTCGACCGCGATGACGACGGAACGTTCAGCGTAGACGGCAACAACATGACGCCCATTGCCGGACTCTTTGCCGCAGGCGATGTGACGAGCCTTGGCTACGAACAGGTCCTTATTGCCCTCGGCGACGGCGCACGGGCGATCCTCTCTGCCTACCGTTACCTTGTGGACAACGACTTGGTGGGAAAGGCGTGACGCAGGAGAGCGCGAAGGCGTTCACGTCTGTGGGCTATCCGCGGCGAACTGTTTCGACGAGGCGGTCGATCTCCTCGGGCTTGAGCTTCTCGACATCTTCACTGACGCCGGCCACCTTCTTCATGATGAGTCGGTCCAAGAAGCCGAGCTTCGAAAAATCGACCTTGCCACCCACATAGAAGTTACCGGAGCTGTGCGCTACGAGCCACGACGGAAAGGCATCTGCGAGCTGCTGCTCGGCACGGCTACCCTCGTAGAGACAACTCAAGAAGATAAAGACTCGCTTGGCGAGCAGCTTCTCCCGCTGCGCTTCGAGGTAGTTGGTCATCCGACCCGGCGCGCTCCCGGCGTAGATCGGCGCGCCCACGACGATTGTCTCTGCGTCGGGCAACGGACGCTTCGGGGCAGCTTCCACCGCCTCGGCATCGACCTGACCACTCTTGAGTCCGGCCACGATACGCTCTGCTACCTCGCGCGTCGCGCCGTACTTTGACGTGTAGATAACCGCACAGCTCATGAGCCTGCTCCTTGTGCGCTCTCGCGAATATGGTACGCCCGGTTTCGCAAGTAGAGCGCGATGTCAATCGAGACCATCATGCCGTTAATGGCGTAGAGGATGATAACCAGGTCGAAATAGAAAAACGCCTTGTGAAGGATGCCGGCAATATACCCGATCAACAGGGCAATCAAGAAGATAAGACTCTTTGAGCCTACCTGCCGAGTCTTCGCACTCTTGTAGATCGAGAAGGGCCACGCGGCGCCAAAACAGATGAGCATGATAATTTCAAATGGGCTCATAGAGGAACACTACGTCGGCTTGCCGGGCATGTAAAGCCGCAAAGCCCCTTCATCGCACGCCGCTTGCTGTATAGTAGATAGGGATGAGAGCCAAAAACAGCGAGCCCATCTTCCTCTTAGCGCTCTGCCTAACGCTTTCCGGGTGCACGGTGCAGCCGCCCGACCAGGATGAACCGCCGGCCGCACACGTCGGCACCCAGCAAGCGATCGAGGCAATCTCCGACATCCACCTCATATCGCTCCAGGCACTCTACGAGATGATTGCCGGCAGGGACGTGGCCGAGGGAAGACTCATCGTGTCGATGTACGAGGGGGCAAGCGTTGCAACCGGTGAGGGCCGTTTTGCACTTGAGCTCTCGCACTACGCTCTGCCGAGCACGAGCCCGTTGAGCTCCGATTACCACGGCTACGTCATCACTGGTGGTGTCGAGATTGACTCGGAGGGCTACGCCGGCACGTTTGGGGGGATCGAGGTGACGCTTCGCCACGAGAATCCGCGTCGCTACCCGGTGGAGCGTATCGAGGCGCAGGTGATAAGGCACTCACCGGGCGAAGCGGTGGCGCGGGGAGGCGGTGTGGCTGGTGTGGCTGGTGTCAGGCTCTTCGTGAACGGGCGGCGAATGCCGGAGCAATTACTGACCGGTGGGCGGTAGCTACTCCGCGTCGTCCGGCAGCTGACCCCAGGGGATTGCAGCACCGATACGGTCTGCAAGTGAATTAAGCGACGCATTGTCGTGGTAGAGGTCTTCTGCGGACTCCACGTCGACTTCACCCGACTCGTTCTCCCTAAAAAAGTAGGCGCTGTGTTCAGCCGCGGTCTCAACAAAGGGATTGCCGTTGCCCGGCATTAGCTCGAGACTTCCGTTACAGGTGCAGACGTAGGTGGTCTCTCCGTCGATTACTCGCAGGAAGAAGGTTGTGCCGCGAACACCGGCGACTGCGGTTGAGGTTCGCACGTCAAAGGTTCCGCGTCCCGAGAGGGTTCGTACCCGCTCGAACACGGCGCTCAGGGTACCAAACTTGAGGTCTACCTGCTGGCGGGCTTCGCCGAGATCGAGCTTGGCTACGGTGTTGGGACCAAGCTCAAAGATGTTACCGCGGTCGAACACGATCTCGATCGTGCTGTTTGGGCCGGTCTCTACCCAGTCTCCGAGACCGACTTCGTGGCCAAAGGTTGCAAGCTCGCCGTTTATGCGCACATCGCCGTCTACAAACTCGACTCTGCCGATCCCTGGACCGCTCTGCGCGATTGCTACTACGGGGATCAAAATCAGGAGAAAGACCAACAAAAACGGCTCTACTCGCTTCATTGGGACAGGCTACACCCAACCGACAGAAGCCGCAAGAGCGCCCTACTTCCAGCGGCGAGTCTCGCAGATGGCGTTAAACGCCTGCTTTGGCCGACGGTACTCGTCGAGCACACCCTTGTTGTTGAACGAGCGAGGCCGGCCGAGTGCCCGGGAGCTCCCATAGGTGCGCCCGTCGCAGAACTGCCAGAGCGCGAGTCCCATTATTTCGTCTCGCTGCGCTACTTGAGCGATTACCTCGAGCAGATAGTCGGTCTGATACTGTTCCGACCAGTGACCGGAATGTGCATCGCGCCAACCGTAGATGGCTCCAGCTCCGATCTCACTAATGATCAGAGGTTTCTCTCCGAGCCCCTGGCGAGCGAGCTCCGCGATGCTTTCTGAAAGCCGCGTGCCGATCTCGGCCAGGGGGCGATACTCGTCGTTGTCGGCCGCGTACCATCCGGGATACATGTTGAGGCTGATGATATCCACGAGGTCGAGGCAGCGATCGTCGGGGAAGCGGCAGGTGGCAAAGGTGACCGGTCGCGACGGGTCGGCCTCGCGCGAGGTTGCTGCCAGGCGCGCGACCACTTCTCGAGCCCCCTCCTTGTCGCTGGCCATCTCGTTTTGAAAGCCCCACATCACGATGCTCGGGTGATTGAAGTGCGCCTCGATCATCTCTCGCTGCTGCTCGGTGATCAGTCGCTGGTACTCTGCATTCTGAAAATGGCGCTCTCCCTGCTGCCAGCCAAGCGACTCTTCCCAGACGAGCATTCCGAGCTCATCACAGAGGTCGAGGAAGCGGTCATCTTGGGGATAGTGAGAACCGCGCACAAAGTTAGCAGAAGCCTGTTTGAAGAAGGCGAGGTCTTGCGCCATGAGCTGATGCGGGAGTGCGGGCCCGAATTGGGGGTGCGTTTCGTGGCGGTTCCAGCCGAAGAGGGAGAGCGGCTTTCCGTTGAGAAGCACCTCTCGACCCTTGACCTCGACTGTTCGAAGTCCAAAGCGCTCGGCAAGAACATCATCCACGCCCTCACCGTGGGCGTGAATCTGCAGCGTGTGAAGCGCAGGCTTTTCGGGCGACCAAAGCGCGAGTCCGGAAAGGTCGAGCTCCACCGTCGTTCCCGACTCTGAGAGATCGAGCGTGCCTGCAAACACCGACTCACCGTCAACTTCGAGCTCTACTTCGGCGGAGAACGAACGGCTCGAGTAAAGTGTTGCCGAGAGCTTTGGCGGCGCGATCGAGGTTGTCACCAGCTCGGTGCGCGCGATGTGATTCCGCCCGAGGGGGAGGTAGGTCACCGGGCGAAAAATGCCGCCAAACGCGTAGAAGTCGAAATAGTTCTCCTGAAGAGGCGAGCGGACCTCGTGAAATCTGTTGTCTATAATGACGATGAGTTCACGCTTGGCAGGGCCGTTGGCATCGACCTCTACCGTAAAAGGAGAGTACGGCTTGCGCTGGACGTGCATGAGCGTACCGTCCACAAACACCGCCGCCCAGATCCCGACGCCGTCAAAGTGGATCACGCCGAGCTCTTCGTCTTGCTGCTCGATCCAGGTGCGGTAAGCCGCCGTTCCGCGGCAACCAGCAAGCCCAGGCATCGTATCGAAGCAACCGGGCACAGGCGCACGCTCGTGATACACGAGCTGCTGGAGGAGTGCCGGGGAGGCAAGCGCCTGTTCGGAGAGATCACTCTCTTCGCCAAGCCACGCAAACTCCCAACTCCCGTCGAGGACCATTGCTACACGAGATCTTCTTTGCCGAATACCCATGCGCAACTCTACCTTGTGATAGAGTGGCGAGCAAGGGTTAGGAGGAAAACAAGATGAAGAAGGTTGTGACGGTGGCGGCCCTGGTGCTGCTTGTCGGTGATTTCGGCACGACGATGACCGCGCATCGCCCTGACGATCGACTCGGAGGAGCGAACGACGTCCTACTCGACAGTGGCGACGAGTAGGACGCGGCTCTCTCGGCCGGAGGAACGTATCGACTCATTTTTGCCTACGGAGAAAACGGCGCAGATGACACGGACTCGTATCACGCTGCTCGTGGCAGTGGCCAGATCACGCTGTAGGCAGTCAAACTACGGGAGGCGCCCGTGAATACGGTAGGAGACGGACGCTACGCGCTGATTCGCTCTCTCGGCAGCGGTGGAACTGCGGAGGTCTACGAGGCTCGCGACCAGCGACTCGATCGGTCGGTGGCAATCAAGCTGCTGCACCGTCGGATCACGGAAAACCCGGAGCTCTTTGCGCGCCTACGGGAGGAGGTCGATTTTTCGCGGCTCTTGAAGCACCGCGCGATCGTCGACGTCTTTGCCGTAGAGAGCGACAAGGATCACACCTTTGTCGTACTCGAGCTACTCGAGGGGGGCGACTTGCGCCGGCGGATCTTACTACGGGAACCGCTCTCGGCTTCGGAGGCGCACGAACTCGCCAAGGCGATGCTCGGGGCTCTTGACCATGCCCATCAAAACGGAATCATTCACCGCGACATCAAGCCGCGCAACATTCTGTTTACCGAACGGGGGCAGGCAAAGCTCACCGACTTCGGACTTGCGCAGAGCACGTTTGCGCTGACAACCGCCGACAACACCGCGATCGCAGGCACCCCCGAGTACACCGCGCCCGAGAGCATCACCTCCGGGCTCTACGACACCCGGACCGACATCTACGCGCTCGGTGCAACCCTCTACGAGGCGCTCACCGGAAGGCCGCCGTTCACCGGCAACACTCCTGCAGAAGTCCTGCGCGCCCAAGTCGAAGACAAACCTCCTCCGCTACCTGAGAAGGTGCACGCCGATGCTCCGGATCTGGCAGCACTCATCGAGCAGATGCTTTCGAAGGATCCTAACGAGCGGCCGCAGACGTGCCGGGAGGCAATACAGATGCTTGGCGGTGGTTTCCACGTGCCGGCAGCCGATGCGACACAACAGCAGCAGTGCATGCACTGCGGGGCCGGTATCGACCCGGACTATCCCTGGTGCTTCGCCTGCCACCGTCCGACATTGGCGGCACTGCCGGACAAAAAGGGTGTCACCATCGTGGTTACAGGACCCGGGAAACGCGCGGAGAAACTCTCTGCCGAACTCCGTGACTCGATTGTGGAGATTGTCCGGGGATACGGGCTTGTCCCGAACACGATCGGAAAGACCCTTCCCCGCGTCCCCTTTGTTCTCATACGCGGCATCGAGCGCACCTCTGCTGATCGCCTGCTCGCCGACCTGCAGTCGACGGGTGTCGAGGCGTGCGTCGTCGGAACGAGACTTCCCGAACGACGCTCGCTCCCCCATGCGTTTCGAAAAGCTGTCGCAATGACTCCTCGTTACTGGGCGGTCCTCGCGGGCACCAGCGGATACATCGTTTCCCAGGTCGTTCGTCTGCCGGGCGCCGCGATTCTGGCTGTGGCGGCCGCGGTGCTGGTGGGAACGCCGGCTATCGCGACGATTGCATTCCAGCGGGCCCAGATCAAGTGGCCCAAAGACAAATCCGAGTCCGGCCCGTTCGATCGACTTCTGGTCGAAGTCGGGAGCCCGCTCATCCACGCGAGGGTCTACGCGATCGAGCGCGCATCGGCGGCGCTGCGGTTGGCGGCGAAGGATGATCCTCTTCTCACAGAGGAGGATCGCGAAACGCTCGATTCGTCGCTCGATCGCCTTCTCGTCGAGGTGGCCGAGCTCGGACGGCAGCTCCACCGGGTTCGCGAGGGTCGGCGGTACGCAACCGCAGCGAGCGTCTCTGCGATAGGCAGGAACCTGCCGGCAGAGCGGGCCGATGCCGAACTCGCGCGAGCGACGAGCACGGCACGTGAACTCGATCAACTCGAGCATCGCGTCCTTGAACGACTGAGCTCCGACGCACTTTTTCTGCGTGAGATTGCGGTTCGCGCGGCGGCCGGCGGAGTCGCCGCGCTGGCATCTGCAAGTACGGACCTCGCGAGGATAGTCGAGCGCCTTGCCGACGAGCGCAGCGCGTGGGAAGAGATAGGAGCGATGGATGGCCGATAGGTACGAGCTCGGTGATAGGGTTAGCACGGGCGAGGTGAGTTCGGTCTACCGGGCGACCTCCGCCGCCGGGCAGGCCGCAATCAAGGTGTTGCACCCGAGCCTCGCCGATGACCCGATCATCGCGGCGCGCTTCGAGAGAGAGGCTCGACTCTTAGCGGGGATCTCCCACGACGCGATCCCAAAGGTGCTCGACCTCACCGCGATTGACGAGTCGCCGGCAATCGTCATGGAGTATTTCGAAGGCGCTCTACTGGCAGAGCTGGATGTGGGCGCCGTCAGTGCAGAGATGGTACTCCGCAAGGTCGCTGAGGCACTGGTCGAGTTGCACGCACGTGGGATTTCCCACCGTGATATCCAACCGCGAAGTGTACTAATCACAGGCGATGGAGGTCTCAAGATCGTGGGCTTTGGAAAAGCATCAGCTCGAGACCTCGCGGGCCTCACTCGCTCCACGATAATAAGCGCGGACACCGCCTACGTTGATCCGTACACGTGGGGGCAACGCGGCTCCGGTGAGACGGCCGATCTTTACGGCCTTGGTGCCGTGACCCTCTTTGCCGCACTCGGTGAACCGCCGGCCGTCACGTTCTTGGCCGGCCGAAAAACCGGGGAGCTCGCGGCTCAGATCAACCGAATTCGGGACGAGAGCGTCTGGTATCTGCCCGAGATTGTTGCCGCGCTCTTGGACGCCCCTTCCAAACGGCCAAGAAGCGCCGTCGAAGTGCTACAGTGGTTGAACAAGGGAGAGACGGTCGCGTCGCGTCGCCTGACCACGTGCATTCGTTGTGGCGGTACGATGCCGTCGGCGGCGGCGCTCTGCCCGCAGTGCGGAAAAGAGCCTCCGGTACTCACCACGCTGCCCGGAGACGAGGGCACGTTCATCGAGCTCAAGAGTATATCCGAGTCGCAAGAGGTGCTCGGGCCGTTCTTGACGAAACTCAAAGCACTTTCGGAGACCTCGCTTGACGACATCAAAATCCTCACCGGCGACACCCGTCTCTACTCCAAAGCAGAGAAGGAACGAGGCAACGAGCTGCCCGTCCGCCTCGTCGACGGGCTCAGTCCCGATTCAGCCGAGTATCTCAGCTCCCTCTTGCAGGCACATGCCCCCGGCAAGATTAAGCTCAAGACCCGGCCGATGAGCCAGATCGGGCGGGTGAAACGAGGGCCACTCATCGAGATACGGCCGGGCAAACAAATCCCGCCCGCGACGATAGACACTCTGCGACGCCTTGCTCCGAACCAGTTGGCGCTCGGCCAGGCCGAGGCGCCACGGGGTGCTTCCACGGATTTTGATACACCTTCCCCGGCCCGGGGTGCTTCTTCCCGGGGCGGCGGTTCAGCACCCCAGCGCGGTTCTGCACCCCGAGGCGGTGCTGCACCGTCCGCCACCCGCCTCTCCGTCCAACAACTTCGCAACGAGGCGTGGAACGCGCTTTCGATTGCGACCCGGCGGCTTGCGGCGACTTCGGCGGGCGCGCTACTCGACAGCGAGCGAATCGAGGCGATCTGGGGCGAGCTGCGGGCCGTTTTGGACGCGATCGAGCGGGCGGAGCGCTACCTCGCCTCGGCGGACCTCGCAGAGACCTACACGCTCGCGGAGCGAGCACGGCTGCGCGGCGAACCGGAGGATGAAGCTCGTGCGGCGAGGCTGTTTGAGCAGTACGAGGCGGTGGAGCAGTCACTTTTGCAGGCGCGAGGTCAGGTGGTCGCCGCCTGCGGCGTACTCGAAGAGATCGCGCCCACGACCGCATCATCCTCCCTCGACCAAATCGCCCAAAACCTCTCCCAAGTTGCCCCGGATTTGGGGCGCGGCATATATTAGACCGGAACGGTCAATCACCTACGATCTCGGTGAAATCGACGACAAGTGCGACGCGTTTCGAGTTGCGTAGCCGGTGTTGGTTTTCCCAGACCTCTGTTAGAATGGTCGGGCAAAAGGAGCATGAATTGACAAAGCATGAGTATGACGCAGTAATCGTTGGAGCCGGCGGCTCGGGGCTCTACGCCGCCCTCGAGGCAAGCAAAGGCGCCAAAACTGCGGTTGTGAGCAAACTCTACCCGAGTCGGAGCCACACGGGCGCCGCCCAGGGGGGAATCGGTGCCGCGCTCGGCAATGTAGAAGAGGATAAACCCGAATGGCACGCCTTTGACACCGTGAAGGGTGGCGACTACCTGGTAGACCAACAGGCAGCGAAGATCTTGGCTGAAGAAGCCGTGAGAGCCGTGTACGACCTGGAAAACCGAGGGTTGCCGTTTAGCCGAACCGAAGAGGGCAAGATCGCCCAGAGACGATTTGGTGGACACACCAGAAACTTTGGTGAAGCGGCAGTGCACCGCAGTTGTTACGCCGCCGACCGTACGGGCCACATGATTCTGCAGACGCTCTACCAGCAGTGCATCAAGAACGACGTGAGTTTCTACGACGAGTTTCAGGCGATTGACGTGTTGATGGATGGGAACCGGGTAGCGGGAATCGTTTCGCTCGAGCTCGCCACCGGAGAGCTTCATCTCTTCCAGGCAAAGGCCGTGCTGTTTGCCACCGGCGGCTTTGGTCGCATGTTCAAGATCACCTCGAACGCGTACGCCAACACCGGTGACGGACCGGCGCTACTCGCCCGCGCGGGCATCCCCCTGATGGACATGGAGTTCTTCCAGTTTCACCCGACCGGCATCAAGGGCCTTGGCATTTTGATTACCGAGGGTGTGCGGGGAGAGGGCGGCATCCTTCGTAACAGCAAGGGTGAGCGCTTTATGGAAGAGTACGCGCCTACCCTCCTCGACCTCGCGCCGCGCGATATGGTGAGCCGCGCGATCATGACCGAGATTGCGAAGGGCAACGGTGTCAGAGGCGACAAAAAGATCGACGACTACGTGATGCTCGATGCGACGCACCTCGGGCGCGAGACCGTCTATTCGAAGATTCCCGACATCGCCGATTTCTGCAAGACCTACCTCGCCGTAGATCCTGCCGAGAAGCCGATGCCGGTCCAGCCGACCGCGCACTACGCGATGGGAGGCATTCCGACCAACGTCGATGGACAGGTCACGACGGGCAAGGTCGCCTACGACGGCCTCTACGCCGTTGGCGAGTGCGCCTGTGTGAGCGTCCACGGTGCAAATCGACTCGGCACAAATAGCCTCGTAGACCTCGTTGTCTTCGGCCGACGCGCCGGCATGCACATCGCCGACTACGTCAAGAACGCCGACATGCCCAAACTGCCTGACGGCGCCGAGCAGGCGGCAGTCCAGAAGATCGAGCGCCTTCGCGACGGGAAGAAGGGACCGCATGTCGGCCCCATCTACACCGAACTCCAGGAATCGATGATGGCCAAGGTCGGCGTCTACCGAAACGAGAAGCCGATGGCCGAGGCGGTCAACGACGTCCAGGCCCTTCGCGAGAAGTATCGGGACGTACGCACCGAGGACACGAGCAAGGCGTACAACTCCGATATCCTCGGCATTCTCGAGCTCGAGAACCTGCTCGATCTCTCGCTGATCACTGCGGCAAGTGCCGTGAATCGCAAGGAGAGCCGAGGAGCGCATAGCCGGGAGGATTTTCCAGATCGCGACGATCCGAACTGGCTCAAGCACACACTTGCATCTCTCGACGGCAACGACGTGAAGATCGACTACAAGGAAGTCGACACTTCGATCTGGGAACCCAAGCCCCGGAAGTACTAAAGGAGCACCGATGAAAATCAACTTAGATATACAACGCTACAACCCGGAAACCGACAAAGAGCCACACATGCAGAACTTTGAGGTTGAGGTAGAGCCGACCGACCGTGTTCTCGACGCGCTGATGGATATCAAGCGTAACGTCGATGGTTCGCTTGGCTTCCGCCGAAGCTGCGCCCACGGCGTCTGTGGTTCCGACGCGATGGTGATCAACGGAAAGAACGGGCTTGCGTGCAAAACCCTGATCCAGGACGTGACCAGCGAAGAGGGTGCAACCATCACGATCGAGCCTGCTCGCCACATGGAAGTCCAGCGCGACCTCATGGTGAAGCAAGACCAGTTTTTCGGGAACTACAAAGCGGTAAAGCCGTTCTTCGTCGCAGACGAGTCAAAGCCTGCGCCGGAGAAGGAGTACATCCAGAGCGTAGAGGAGCGGGAGAAGTTCGACGATCCGACCAAGTGCATTCTCTGTGGTGCCTGTTACTCGGCGTGCCCAATCCTCGACGACAACCCACACTTCATCGGGCCGGCGGCGATCGTTCAGGCGAGCCGATTTGTCTTTGACAGCCGCGAGAAGGGCCTCGAGCCTCGGCTCGACATTCTCGACCAGCCAAACGGTGTATGGGCGTGTGAGAATCACTTCGAGTGTACACGCGCCTGCCCGCGAGATATCAAGGTCACAAAGATGATCAATTTTACAAAGCGCGCAATTACGAAGTTGCGTGAAGAACGAGGAGAGACCGTGAACGATGGAGGAAAGTCCTAAGTGAATGTACACGAGTACCAGGGCAAGGAAATCTTTGCCGCCTACGGCATTCCGGTAAACGAGCAGGAGATTGTCTCGACGCCGGAAGCGGCCCGGGCGGCGGCAGAGAAAATGGGAACCACCGTGGTCGTCAAGGCGCAGGTCTTGGTCGGCGGCCGTGGTAAGGCAGGCGGCGTGAAACTCGCGAAGACTCCGCAAGAGGCCGAGGAAAAGGCACGAGACATTCTCGGTCTGACGATCAAGGGTATTCCCGTCGAGAAGGTGATGATCACGCCTGCAAGCGAGATCCTGCAGGAGTTCTACGTGTCCATCACCGTCAACCGCAACGGTAAAGACCTCCTGCTTATGATGAGTAAGGCAGGCGGCGTCGACATCGAGGATCTCGCGGTAAATCGCCCCGAAGAGATCGTGCGGTTCCCCATCCATCCGACCGATGGAATCGACGACGCCAAGCTCAAGCCCGTCCTAGAAGAAGTGTTCGACAAGCCAGGCCTGGTCGATCAAGCCCAGGACGTCGTGCACAAGCTGTTCAAGGTCTTTATGGAGAAGGACTGCTCGCTCGTAGAGATCAACCCGTACGCACTTACCGAGGGGGAAAAGCTCGTGGCGCTCGATGCGAAGGTGAACTTTGATGACAACGCGGTCTTCAAGCACGCCGATGTCGAGCAGATGCGAAACCCCGAAGAGCTCAGTGCCGACGAGGCTGCGGCAAAAGCAGCGGGCCTCTCTTTTGTCAGCATGGATGGGTACATCGGCTGCATGGTAAACGGAGCCGGCCTCGCGATGGCAACGATGGACATTATTAAGCTCTACGGCGGAGACCCCGCCAACTTTCTCGACGTCGGAGGAAGCTCGAACCCGGAGAAAGTTGTAAACGCGCTGAGGATCATCACGGGAAACCCGAATGTGAAGGCGATCCTGATCAACATCTTTGGCGGAATCACGCGCTGCGACGATATCGCGAACGGCATTCTCGAGGCGCTCAAGCAAATCGACATCACGCTGCCGATGGTGATCCGGCTCATCGGAACCAACGACGAGGAGGGCCGCGCCATTCTCAAAGAGGCCGGCCTGGAGTCGTACGAGGCACTCGGCGACGCGGTAGACAAGGTCGTTAGGGCCGCCGGCGCGGCTTGAGCGGCAGGCGCAGCAAGGGGAAATGAGATGAGCATACTAATCGATGAAACCACAAACGTAATTGTGCAGGGCGTCACCGGCCGCGACGGCAGCTTTCATGCTCGCCAGATGGTTGGTGACGGGACGAAGATTGTCGCCGGAGTCACTCCCGGAAAGGGCGGTCAAAAACTCGACGAGATCCCGGTTTACAACAGCGTCGCGGATGCCCAGAAAGACCATAAGGTCGATGCAAGCGTAATTTTCGTGCCGCCGAAGTTTGCCTCCGCAGCAATCAAAGAGGCGGCCGACGCCGGCGTTCCTCTGATCATCTGCATTACCGAGGGCGTACCCGTCCTCGAGATGGTCGAGAACTATCGCTACGTCAAAGAGAAGGGCCTCAGGTTGATCGGACCGAACTGCCCCGGCCTTATCAGCCCGGGTAAGTGCAAGATCGGCATCATGCCCTACAAGATTCACAAAGAGGGCGATATCGGCGTGATCTCGCGAAGCGGCACGCTGACCTACGAGGTGGTCTACAACCTCACGACGAACGGACTCGGCCAGTCAACCTGCGTCGGAATCGGCGGTGACCCGATCATCGGCGCCACGTTTACCGACCTGCTCGAGCTCTTCGAGAACGATCCCGGCACAGCGGCGGTTGTCGTGATCGGTGAGATCGGCGGTGAAGATGAAGAGAAGGCCGCAGAGTTTATCAAGACAAAGATGAAGAAGCCGGTCGCGGCGTTTATCTCCGGCCGAACGGCGCCTCCGGGGAAGCGCATGGGTCACGCCGGCGCGATTATCTCCGGAGGAAAGGGAACACCACAGGCGAAAGTCGAGGCGTTTCAAGATGCAGGCGTCGAAGTAGCGGACAAGCCCGATGAGATTCCCGGACTCGTCAAGAAAGCACTGGGAAGGTAGGACCTTCCGGGTTGCATCAACCAGACCTTCTTGACCAACGGCCCGCCGTAAGGCGGGCCGTTTTCGTACGCGCTTTATGCGCCGCCGGTTCGTCAGTACACTAGAGGAGCACATGAAAGTAGCAATCGTGTTTGAGATCTTTTTCCCGGTCGTAAACGGGGTCATTACGTCGTCGGTGAACTTGGCAAAGAATCTTCGCGCTCAGGGGCACGATGTAATCTTCCTGGCTCCTGAGACGGAAGATTTCACCGAGCCGACAGTCGAGGGTGGGATCCCCGTCTACTACATCCAGAGCTCGGAGAACTGGGCGTACCCGGGCATGCGTAACGTCTTGCCGTGGAACCAACGGGTGCAGGTAATCCTGCGTCAGGAAAAGATCGACATCGTCCACATTACCGGCCCCTTCCTGCTTACCTGGGCAGCAATCCGGGCAGCCAAGAACCTGCAGATTCCGGTTGTGCACACCTTTCATACGATGCTCTTCGAGAAGAGCTACATCATCTACTTCTTCAAGTTCAACTTTCTCGTTCCGGCGGTGCAAGACATCGCCTGGTACTTCTTTGGCCTCTTTATCCGAAAGTCAATGGTCAACACCGGCCCGAGCCGACTCGTCTGTGATCAGATGGCGCAGCACTTTCCACGTGCCGATGTTCGCTACATCTCAAACGGCGTCGACGTCGAGCAGTTCGAGCACACTCCGTCGCTCGAGGAAGTGAAGGCGAACTACCCGATGTTCACCGAGCACACGCTGCTCTTTGTTGGCAGACTCGGAGACGAGAAATCAGTGGGTGAGCTCGTCGAGGCGATGTCAATCGTTAGACAGGGCATGCAACAAGCTCGCCTGATTATCGTGGGAGATGGCCCCGGTGCCGCGCGATACAAGGCTCGCACCGAGGAGCTTAGGCTCGAGCACAACGTGTTCTTCCTCGGGCGCATCCCGCACGGCGAGCTCGTCGCAAGCGGCCTGATTCACCATGCCCGCGCCTTTGTAACGGCAAGCACGACCGAAAATCAGCCTATGACGGTAATCGAGGCGATCCTCTGCACGCGACCGGTTATCGTGCCCAGGGTGCCGGGAATCACCGAACTCGTAGAGGGAAATGGAATGACGTTTAGGCCGCACGACGTCGGCGCTCTCGCTGCTGCAATGCTCAGACTGCTCTCCGACGACGAGATGGCGGCAAAATGCTCGCAGCACTCGCGAGAGCTCAAGGACAGGTTCGATGGACGAAACGTGGCGAAGGAGTTCATCGCCGCCTACAAAGACGCGAAGCGAAAGCAGAAAGACCGCTTGCAGTGGTTGCGTAAACTCGCTGGTAAATAGCTCGGCTCAGCGCGTACAACTCATAGCTATTTCTGTATAATCCCGGTATGGCATTCTCGCGAACCGTCGAGCTCGGGCCGATAGATCCGGATGATACAGGGCTACTCGAACAGCTCCGCGAGCCTGAGCACGTAGACTTCGACAACGACTCGCCGAGTCGAGATGCTGAGGGAGTGCTCAAGGCAAGTCTTGCGTTGCACCATATCCGCGACCTCGACACGATGCTCGAGCATGTGCTGTACACAGCGCGCAAGCTCACCGCCGCGGATGCGGGAACCATCTACCTCAAGTCAAAGAACCGCCTCTTCTTCACTTTTGTCCAGAATGACAGCCTGTTCGCTGGACGGACTGCCGATTCCCGGTACGTCTACTCAGAGAACAGCCTGCCTATCGACCGTTCCTCTCTTGCCGGCTACGCGGCAACCTCTCAGGAGCCGGTGCTCGTAGACGACGTCTACGACATACAGAGCAACGTCTCCTACGCGTTTAACCCGGAGTTTGATGCCAAAACAAGCTACCGCACGCAGAGCATGTTGATCGTGCCGCTTCTCACGCGCGACCAGAGTATGGTCGGGGTACTGCAGCTCATAAATGCACTCGACGAATCGGGCAATGTAATCTCGTTCTCATATCGAGACTCGCTTATTGCCTCGTATTTTGGGCAGAATGCGGCCGATGCGATCGAGCGAGCGAAACTCTCCCGCGAGATGGTCTTGCGCATGGTCGAGATGAGCGGGCTTCGCGACCCGTTCGAGACAGCACAGCATGCGAAGCGCGTGGCATCCTACTCGGTAGAGCTCTACGAAAAGTGGGCCACGGCTCACGGGGTAGCCGCACACGAGATACGCCACAAGCGTGAAATCATGCGAACCGCGGCGATGCTTCACGACGTCGGGAAGGCGGCCATCAGCGACACCATTCTTCGTAAGGGAAATAACCTGACTCCCGACGAGGCAAAGAAGATGCAGCTTCACACGATCTACGGGGCACGACTGTTCAAGCGCGATGACTCTCCTTGGGACCTCATGGCCCGCGAAGTCACGCTCAACCATCACGAGCGTTGGGACGGCACCGGCTACCCGGGTCACACGGACAACATCTTTGGAAAGAAAATCCGGGTTGGTCGTCCGAAAAGAGGCAAGGAGATCCCCGTCTCGGCGAGAATCGTTCAGATCGCAGACGTCTTTGACGCGCTCTCTACCAAACGAGCGTACAAGGAGGCGTGGCCGCTCGACGACGTTCAGGCGTATCTGCGCGCGAATGCGAGCAAACGATTTGATCCCGAACTCGTGCAGATGTTTCTCGGCATGCCCAAGGTCATCGAGTCGATAGCAAAGAAGTACTCCTACTGAGGTCGAAAGATCCGCTCAGTCGCTCCCGCCACCGTTCGTCTCGGAAGGACCCGGCCGGCGAGCATTCCAAGCTTGTTGCCCAACCCGGGCACGCAGGAGACGCTGCCACGCTTCCACGCGCGAATCGCCTTACGAGCAATGCGAGCCGATGAGGCAAGCGCATTCGAGCCGGAGGCGAACTTGCTCGACAACCCTGATCCCTCGATCATCTCCGTATCGATACCACCCGGTCCGACGGCGGTAACGCTAATCCCGGCGTCGCGGAGCTCTGCTGAAAGACTCTCGGAAAAGGCCTGCAGGCCGTGCTTGCTCGCCGCGTACACCGCCTGGTAGGGAACCGGCACGTGTGCGCCGAGGCTCGTGATGTTGAGAATTGCGGCACGAGCCGGACCTCGAGACGCCTTGCGCCCGTGCTGCGAAGTGCTGGTCACAGCGGAGACGAACAGGCGAGCGAGCTCAATCGGCGCAAGCGCATTAAGGCGTAGAATCCGCTCGGCCTCACCCGACGCCATCCCGAGCACCGGGCCGTAGTGGGTTACGCCCGCGTTGTTGACGAGGCCGTAGAGGGGGACCCCAGCGTCTTGGGCAATGCGCTGCGAATCGGCGATGACGCGCTCCGCGGCGTCGGGCTCGGTTAAGTCGGCGGCTAGGCTGTACGCGACGGTCGGGCCGGCGCCGTTTATTTCGGACGCCAGAGCTTCGAGGCGATCAGCGCGTCGTGCAACCACAATGACTCGACACTGCTCCTCACTCACGAGAAGTCGCGCGACGTCGCGGCCGAGGCCGCTCGACGCCCCTGTGACGATAACCAGCTTGCCGGTCAAATCAAGCTTCATCCTAACCGTCGATCCCGCGCGCGTAGACACGATATGTTTTGTACACGCGGCCGCCCATGCGCTCCATTGCCGCCTTCATCGAGTGATTGTCCTCGAGGATCCAACTGCACTCGCCGCGCTGCATGCCCTTTGTTTCCGCGTATCGGAACGTGCGGTGGTAGAACAGCGCGTCCACGCCGAGATTGCGGTACTCGTGCCGGATGCCCATTGCGAGGACCCGCACCTGACTGATGTGGCGTCGATGGTAGAGAAGCTTGAGCAATCCGAATGGGAAGAGCCGACCCGATCGCACGTGGATCAGCGCCTGATGCACGTCGGGAAGGCTGAGCGAGAAGCCCACCGGCTCATCATCCTTGTAGGCGAACATCACGAGCTCGGGATCGGCAACCGGCCTGAGTTCCTGCCCGAGGTGGGTAATCTCCTCGTCGGTCCAGGGAACGAAGTGCCAGTTCTTCTCCCAGGCGTCGTTGTATATCTCCCGAACTAAGGCGATCTCTTCGTCGAGCTTTTTGAGGTTGATCGGCCGCAGGGTGAGTTTGTGGCGCTTCTTGAGAAGCTCGACCATTCGATCCAGTCGACCGATATTCATGAGGTTTTCATCGAGCCAGTAGGCCAGCAGGTCTTTGGCCTTTGAGAACCCGGCCGCTTCGAAGAGCACCGGATAATAGTCGGGGTTGTAGGGCATCATCACAACCGGCGGCTGATCAAAGGCATCAACGAGCGTGCCCATAACGTCGTTTGTTCCCGGGTTCGTTGGACCGTGGACCTCTGCCACGCCCTTTCCTTTCAGCCATCCTACTACCGCATCGAACAGCGCGTCCGCTACCAATTGATCGTCAATCGACTCATAGAACCCAAAAAAACCGATGTTCTCGTCCTGAAAGTCGATGTACAGCCGGTCGTAGATGCCGGCAATCCGGCCTACGGGCTTCCCATTCACGTAAGCCAAGAAATACTCGGCCTCAGCGTGCTGAAAGAAGGGATTACGTTCCGAACTCATGAGCGCCTTCTGATCCATGATCAGCGGTGGCACCCAGGCGGAGTTGCTGCGGTAAATGGTCCAGGGCAGCTTGATAAACTGCATGAACTCCTTTTGCGAACGGACCGGCCGTACTTCGACTCTGCTCATATCCCCTCCTAACGCCCTCCCGGCATAAATATCTCGTGTGTCTCGCGCGAGCCGTACCCCTCGATGACATCTGGAACGAGCTCGCCCCGGCCACGCTCGGCATCCAATGCCGCACGTACGATACGTCGATTAAAGGCGTGCGTGTGCTCGCTCAAAAGGTACTCGTCGATATTCATCCACCGACACATCGCGATCTCAGATGGATCGGGAACAATCTCGAGGCTCAGGGGCTCGAGACGAGTGACAAAGTATATGTCCGACTTGTGGTATCTGTAGCCGTGCCAGTGGCGAAAGCAGACGAGGCTGACAAAGCGAGTTTCGATGCCGGTCTCTTCCTTGACCTCCCGCATGACGGCATCCGCGATGTGCTCGCCGGGATGCAAGGCTCCACCAGGAAGCTTGAGGTGCGGGCGCGTATGATGGCGCTCCTGAATGACCAAAAGCCGACGGTAGTCATCAATAACGACGCCTCCCGCGCCGATATAGTGGGTAGCGAAAGGGGGAATGTATGAGCCCTCGACGAGCGTCTTTGTCAGCTGCACCCAGCCCTCGGTGGCGTGGTGGTAGACAAATCCCGCCTGAATCGCCGGGGGGACGAGCTCGACCTGTTCCGGCGAGAGCTGCAGCCAGACGACTTTCACTCTGTCTGCCGTCCAGGCGTCGATCGACTCTCGTAGCATACGTGCGAAAATTTCGCGGTCCCACGAAGGGTCGAGCTCGACATGATCTATGATTCGGCCACCAAAGGGATTCGCGGTGCTCGGAAGAAGTGCCATCGCTCCACTATGGAGTAGAATCGCGCTGCGTTGCAAACGGCTAAGGTGGCGCCCCCCTCTGCGGAACTTGACCGAACGCGTGTTTTGCGATAGAAAGGTGGCGGCATGGTTAATACCTCCAAAATACTGATTGTCGATGATGAAAAGCTCGTAGCTCTCGCCGAGCAGGCACTCCTCGAAGAACAGGGCTTTGTAGTCGAGTCCGCGTCAAACGGCGAGACGGCGGTGGAGATGTGCTTGCCCGGTGGGTTTGACGCCGTACTGATGGACATCAACTTGGGTGCAGGAATCGATGGAATTGAGGCAGCCCGACGGATAGAAGCAGGTAGATCGACTCCCGTCGTGTTCATATCCTCAATCGCAGATCCACAAACTCTCGCGGAAGCGAGAGCAGTCTCGCCATATGGGTTCTTGCAAAAAGGGGCCGACGGATTCGCAATCGAGCAGGCCCTGACCACGGCGATCGAACTCCACAAACGCATTGGAGGAGCCTCGGCACCCGTGTCTTCTGCGGCGGAAGACGAGAGCGAGCGATCCGACGGCGCCTATCTGAAGCACGAACTCTATTCGCTTGTGCAGACGAATCCAGCAATCTTCGAGTTTCTCGAGGCCGGATCTCTGGACGGAGTCTGGTACTGGGATGTGACTGACCCGTCGTATGAGTGGATGAGTCCGCAGTTTTGGATGACCTTTGGATACGACCCTGCCGAGAAGCGACACCTGTCGTCGGAATGGCAGGACATGATACACCCAGACGACCTTCAAACGGCTCTTGAGAACTTTCGACGTCACCTCGAAGACCCCAATCATCCCTATGACCAAATCGTTCGCTACCGCCACAGAGACGGATCGACGGTATGGGTGCGCTGCAGAGGTCTCGCCATTCGGGACGCAAGCGGAACGCCGATCCGCATGCTCGGCGCCCACAATGAGCTCACCAAGCAAATGGAATCTCACCAGCGGCAGGTGGCACTCGTGAAGGAGATGAACCACCGGGTAAAGAACAACCTCGCAGTGCTTGAGGCGATGATACAAATCGAGCGGAGTGAAACGGGCAAGTCGCGAGAGGACTCACTCGAGGACATCGGCGCTCGCCTCCGGGCGATCATGCTGGTTCATGAGCAACTCTACCAATCGGGCGAGAGTTCAGACGTGAACGTCAGGCAATATCTCCAGTCACTGATCGATCAGTTCGTCCAAGCATCTTCCCACGTCTTGCGCGGCCATCAGATCGAACTCGATGCGCCCGACTTGACGATGTCGGCAGGTCGCGCATCCAAACTCGGGATGATCGTGAGTGAGTTGCTTGCAAACAGTATCAAGCACGCGGCCGCACCCGACCACGGAGCAAAACGGATCTCGCTCGCGCTCGCGGTAGAGCAAGGCACGCTCGTCGCGAGGTACGCGGATTACGGGCCGAAGCCGGACGGGGTGACCTCGATCGACGACATGAAGCACGGGACGGGAATGACGCTCATCGAGGCGTTGGTTGGCGATCTCAGAGGCAGCATCGAGTTGCTCGATAGTGAGAGACGCACGACGTTTGAGATTGTGGTTCCTGTTTGCCCTGTGACGGTCTGAGTCGATCTCGGCAAGAGGTTCTGGTGTAGGAAATTTCCGTTGTCCGAAATGTTCGGTAGTCGTATATTTCGAGAATCGAAATGAACGAGAATCGAAATATTCGGGAGTCGAAAGCTGAAGTGATCGATCGTCTCATGCGCGAGATCCACTTCTCCCTGCTTCGCCTCTCGCGCGACAAACTAAAGAGCTACAATATGACCTCCCCGCGGCTGCACGTCCTCGCGCGAGCGATGAGGCTCGGGCCACTCGACATGGGGAGTTTGCACCATCACATGCACATCTCGAGAAGCACGCTCACCTCGCTGGTAAACGGGCTGGTGAGTGAAGGTCTGCTCGTCCGGTATCGTCTGCCCGAGGATCGGCGCCGCGTGATGATCGGCTCGACAACAGAGGGCCAAGAACTCGTTGATCACCTACACCGTCACCGATGCTCTCACCTCGAGGAAGCGATCTCGTCACTTGACGAGAACTCGATCGATGCAGCAGCCGGCGCACTCGAGCAAATACTCATCAACCTAGAATCACGACAGGAACACACAGGAGGAACCGATGCGTGCTCTGATGAAACTCCTTAGATACGTAAGAAACTACTTGGGGCAAACGATACTCGCGCTTCTATTCACTCTGATCGCGGCAGGGATGACGCTTATTCAACCGCTATTGACGCAGCGGGCAATCGACCTGGGAGTAACCCCCGGCGAGATAGGACCCGTGATTCAATGGTCGCTTATCCTCGTGGCGGCCGCATTACTGTCGGGCGGGCTGCACCTCATCGGTGGCGTCCTCGTCTCGAAAGCGGGGCGAGGAATCGCCTTTGACATCAAGAATGACCTGTTCAAGAAGATCCTCTCTTTCTCATTCGCAAACCTCGACAAGTGGCGAACCGGCGAGCTCCTAGTGCGAACCTCTTCCGACGTAGAGACCGTTCGAATGTTTATTCGCATGGGGCTGTTCATGATGATTCAGTCGATCATCATGCTTGCCGGGAGCCTCACGCTGATGTATCGACTCAATGCGGAGCTGAGCGTGGTGATGTTCATCGTGCTTCCTGCAACACTCGCGCTGTTCTTCATTCTCGCCTTTATTATTCGGCCGCTCTGGGCAAAGGTTCGAGAGCGGCTCGATAAGGTGAACAACGTCATCCAGGAAAACCTCTCCGGTGCAAAGGTGGTTCGAGCCTTCGCGCGACAAGAGTACGAGGAGAGTCGATTCGAGGAGCGCAACAGCGCGTTCCTGCAGCTCTCGCTCAAGGTCGGCTACATCGTCGCGATGGCCTTTCCCTTCCTCTTCCTGCTCGGCCGTCTCTCGGTGGTCTTCGTCACATGGTTCGGTGGCGTAGCGGTCATTGAGAACCGCCTCGATATCGGCAACTCAACGCTCACGCTTGGTGAGCTGCTGGCCTTCAACGAGTATGCGCTTCTCGCAGTCTTCCCAATTCTCGCGCTCGGTTTCACCCTCTCCCTGCTCTCCCGTGCCGCCGCATCCGCACAACGGGTAGACGAGCTTTTGCAAGAACAACCCGCGATCGTGGACGACCCGAAAGGCGTACACAAGGATCGGCTCACCGGAAGCATCGACTTCAAGGACGTCTGTTTCGCCTATGGTGGGGCAGAGAACGTGATCGACAACATTTCTCTTTCAATCAAGCCGGGCGAGAAGATCGGTGTTCTCGGCCGCACCGGTTCCGGAAAATCGAGCCTCGCCGCGCTTGTTCCCCGTCTCTACGATGTGGACTGCGGCACGATTGCGATCGGTGGGGTCGATGTACGCGACTACACTCTCGAAAGCCTTCGAAGAAGAGTCACGCTCGTTCTCCAGGAAACGGTGTTGCTCTCAGGCACCATTCTCGACAACGTTGCCTACGCATACCGGACAAACGGCGAGAAGCCGAGCGAACCTGATGAGAACATGATTCGAGCCGCAGAGATCGCATGCGCAACGGAGTTCATCGAAGAGAAGGACGATGGATGGCATGAACACGTCGGTGAACGCGGATCCGGGCTCTCGGGCGGACAACGCCAACGAATTGCAATCGCGCGTGCGATCCTATCGGATCCTGACGTACTCATCCTCGACGACGTAACCTCGGCGTTGGACGCGAGCACGGAGAAGCAAATCGTCGCGAGTCTCTATCGCGAGCTTCAGGAAAAGACGGTGATCTTCATCAGCCAAAAGGTGAACAGTCTCATGATGACCGACCGCATTCTGGTCCTCGAGTCGGGTCGGATCGCGGGGATCGGAACACACGACGAGCTGTTGGAGAGCAACGACACGTATCGAGAGATCTACGAAACCCAGAGCGCGGAGATGCGAATATGAGTAACGGAAGTACCCAGGGGCCAAAAGCCGCCGCCCAGAAGCACTCCTTGCAGGCGGGTGGTTCCCACCGGCCCGGGCATGGCCCAGGACGAAGGACCACACGCATCGAGAAGCCCAAGAACTTCAAACGAGCCATTCGTCGCTTGCTGATCTATTTTGGAAAGGAGTGGCCTTCGCTCATTGTCGTGAGCGTCGCCATTATCGCCGCAGCAGCGCTCCAGGCTGTCGCGCCGGCCGTCCTCGGAAGCGCAATCACCGAACATATCGAGAGAGACATCAATCTTGCACTCTTTGTGGAGCAGATGATTTTTGTGGTGTTCCTCTACGTGGGTAGTTGGGTTGCTCAAGCCGTCAACGGCGCATTTATGAACCGAGCCGGCAACCGTCTCGTGTATCGTCTTCGCAAGGACAGCTTTGCTCATCTGCAGCGGCTCAACATGGCGTACTTCGAGCAACGCGGAATAGGCGATATCATCTCCCGGGTCACCAACGACATCGAAATGATCTACAACGCGCTTACGAGCGGGTTCGCGAATCTGCTCGGCGGACTGGTCTCGATCGTGGGAATACTCATTGCAATGATTGCGCTCAACGTCCCACTGAGCCTCGTCATTCTCGCGCTTCTGCCAATCCTCGTCATCGCGACCGCCATGATCGGAAAGGTAGTTCGTCAGGCGTTCCGTGCAAATCAAGCACTTGTGGGGCAACTCAGTGCGAATGTAAACGAATCGATCAGTTCCGCTCGCCTGATCAAGAGCTTTCGCAAGGAAGACGACTCGTTCCGGACCTTCGAGGAACTCAATGCAAAGGCGCGTGACACCGGCACCAAGGCCGACATTGCGGCGTTTTCCATTCACCCGCTCATGCGGATCATCAACGGCCTATCAGGAGCGCTGGTAATCGGCGTCGGCGGTTACCTTGCGGTAACGCAGGGCGGTGTCTACACCGTGGGACTCATCACCTCGTTTGTCCTCTATAGTCGCCGTTTTTTCGAACCCCTTCGTCAAATAACCGAGGTCTACAATCTCATTCAGTCGGCGCTGGCCGGAGCGGAGCGCGTTTTTGACATTCTCGACGCGAAGCCAACCATCACGGCTCCGGCGAATGCGGTCAAGCTCACGGACATCAAGGGCGATGTCGCGTTCTCAAACGTGACGTTTGGGTACCTGACGGACCAGACCGTCGTCAAAGAGATAAACATCGAGGCCAAAAGCGGCCAAGTTGTCGCGATAGTCGGTCCCAACGGCGCCGGCAAGACCACGCTCGTGAATTTGCTCTCACGCTTCTACGACG
>JBMCTC010000014.1:0-27695 GCA_048624115.1 Spirochaetota bacterium | reverse complement strand
CGCGCCTTCTCGCCCATGCGCAAAGGGTATCTTCATTCCCCGGGTGAATCAACACGGGGCAGCACGCCCCTGGGAAGCGGGTGTTTATCTTGATTGTCATTGCGCGACCTCCCTTTTGACTGCCTCTGCCTCGAGGGAACCGGGCACCGGAGACTGGTATCACCACCTGAGGTGGGCACAGGAAGCCGGTCTCTCGATGCCGGAATCTCCCCGAATCCTTCACCTCTCTTTCCCGAGTAAACTCTACCCGTTCTGGATCTTGGCATGCTGTTTGCTCTACACTTGCGGGAGTAGGCATGAGAGAGCGCAATCGGTTTGACATTGATGTTCGCAGAGTGGTGGGATTGGTCGTCGTGCTTGCCGTCATGGTCGTGGGAGAGGGCACGGCTTCCGGCGCTCAGGGTAGCGATCCTGCGGAACTGGTCGTGTTGACCTTCAACATTAGAGGCGGCAGAGGACCCGCTCGAGCGCCGGCCTATGATCGCGCTCACCTCGACCTACTTGTAACGATGGTAAACGATCTCGAGCCAGATGTGCTTCTGATTCAGGAACTCGACCGGGGCATTGCGCGCACCGGCGGCTTTGATCAGTTTGCTTTTCTCGAGGAGGAAACTGGGCTGGAGGGTAGATTCGCCGGTACGCTTGATCGTGGTGGCGGCACCTATGGCATCGCGATGTTCAGCGCTTATCCGATTGTTGACTACAGGCAGATCGAGCTGCCACAGCTCGGCGGCAAGGAGCCGAGGGCGCTGCAGGTTGCGACCATCGAGATTGTCGGACGAGGCCGATTCGACATTCTGCATACCCACATCGACTTGCGGATCGAGGCTCGTCTCGAGCAGATCGAGTTGGTACTCGGGCATGCGGATGAGCTCGCGACCGGGCCCGCCGTCTTAGCCGGTGACTTCAATGCGCCCGACGGCTCAGAGGACATTCGCCTCATAACTTCGACGTGGACCGATGCTGCGGCTCGCGTCGAGAGTGAACCGACGCTTACCTATCCGACACGCGACCTCCGTCATCGTGTTGACTACGTGTTCTATCGTGGGCAGGAGCTTTCCCTGCTCGACGTGGAGTACCCGGAGAATCCAGGCATCAGTGACCACGTGCCGATCCTTGCTCGCTTTGAAGTTACATCCGTAGATTAGTGGCGGGGGGGTGCGGTGAACATTGACAGCATTCGCGCGCTGGTCGAACGGGTGGGCGAGGAGCGGTTCTCTCGGTCGGGGGGTCCAGGCGGTCAGAACGTGAATAAGGTTAACACACAGGTGAGCCTCTACGTTCCGATTGAAGCGCTTGAACTCTCCGATGCAGAGCGTGAGCGGGTCGAGCACAAGCTGCAGAGTCGAATCACCTCCGATGGTGCGCTCCTGGTACGCTCCTCGGAGCATCGGACCCAGGCGCAGAACCGCGAGGCTGCGCGGGAGCGGGCGGCGTCGCTAATTTTCGAGGCATTGCGACGGCAGCGTCCACGGCGAGCGACTCGTATGCCCCGGGCGGCCCGAGAGCAGCGCCTGGCAAGGAAGCGGCAGCGGGCCGAGACGAAGAGGTTCCGCGAGAAACCGGAGCGTTCGCAAGAGTAAGCCTCTCCTTGATTTTTCTTTGACAGTTGCCCACGCTCCGTGTACCTTTCCTGTATTGGAAGTTTTGGATGTAGGTGAAAAAAAGAGCTTTCTCGTCATGCTCCTTCTTCTTTGTGGAGCGCTCTCGTTTGCTACCGGCATGGTAGAGATACCGCCGGATGACGAGGCGGATCCGAGTGCGGGGCGCTCGCTGTCGCCCGATGCGGGCTTCGTCGAGCAGTTGCAGAACGAGCTCTCTGATTCGGCATATTCGCTCTTTCGTGCGGCGGCCGATTCCGTCAGCTTCTGGGATACCGTGAGCGCGGCAGCCCCTGCGACCTTGTTTATTCCCACAGATCACGCTTTCGATCGCCTTCCTCGCGGAGCTGCGCAGGAGCTTATTGACGATCCAGACCGTCTCGACCGCGTTCTGCGCTATCACCTCGTTCCCCGACTGTTTGCACCGAGCCAGTTACCCGAATTGGGTGGCGCGGTCACCGCGCTCGATATTCCCGTCTCGTTCTCCGGTCTGGGTGACGATGTTTTCGCCGGCTACGCCTCGGTCGATGTGGCGGGAGTCCGGTTTGTGAATTATGAAGGTGTCGGCGTGACCATGCTCCCGGTGGACGCAGTACTGCTTCCGCCCGATGGATCGGTGCTTGATTCGGTGCAGTCCCATCCTGATCTCTCGATCTTGGGTGATGCTGTTGCCGCGGTCGGACTCGACGGGTTGCTCGCGCAGCAAGAGGGAATTACGCTTTTCGCGCCCTCGGATGAGGCTTTTGCCCGTCTGCCCGCAGGCGAGCTTGACGAACTGCTTGCCAACCCCGGAGCGTTGCTAGATATTTTGCAAGGCCACCTCTCGTTGGGGTGGAGCCTTCTAGGCGATCTCAGGCAGATGCCCGAGATCCTTACCCTCGGAGGCGGCGAGCTTATGCTCTCGCCCTCCGGCAGGTCAGTTACGATCGACCGATTGGCCGACGTGATTGAGCCCAACATTATTGCGACTAACGGGACAATCCACGTGATTGACCGTGTAATTCTCCCGCAAGGAGAATAGTCTTCTTCTCTCCTCTCGCCGGGCGGTTTTCCGCCCGGCTTTTTTGTGCCCCAATTGACAAGCAAGGCGGGCCGGTGCAGGCTCGTTGCATGGCACAGGAGACCATTCCCGTTGAGCGGCAGCGACAAATCCTCGAGTTGATAGATGAGGAGGGTGTTATTCGTGTCAACGACTTGAGCGAGCGATTTGGCGTCTCGGTCATGACGATCAGAAGAGACCTTGTCACCCTCGAAGAACAGGGGCTCGTTGCACGGTCCCACGGGGGCGCGGTCTCCAAGCGGCGCTTTCAGCGCGAGCTCTTCTTTGACCAAAAGGGCGCGCGCAACCAACGAGAGAAAGCCGCGATCGGCCAGGCTGCTGCAGGTCTCGTTGAGTCGGGAGAGACGGTTTTCGTGAACAGTGGCAGCACGACACTCGAACTGCTTCGACGGCTGCCCGTTCAGGAGCTGCGTGTTGTAACAAGCAACGCCGGCGCGATCACCGCACTCTCTAACTCGTCGGTCGAGTTGCTCGTAATCGGCGGCGTCTACCGAGCTCGTTCGAACAGCTTTGTCGGCGGTTTTGCACTCGACATGATCCGCCAGGTCCACGGCGGTCGCTGTTTTATTGGGGTCGATGGGGTATCAATCGAGGCAGGATTGACCACACCGCATCATCAAGAAGCAGAAGTCGCTCGTCACATGATCGAGCAGACCCGCGGCGAAGTCGTTGTCCTCGCAGATGCCTCAAAGCTCGGCGGCGTATCTCCGTTTGTCACGGCCGGACTCGACATGGTGGATGTGCTCATTACCGACGCGCGAGCGAGCGACGAGTACTGTGCAGCGCTCGAGGAACACGGGGTGCGAGTCGTCGTTGTCCCCAGTGGATGAGCGTTTTTGCCATAAAACGAACATAAACGCACCCTTGACAAACAAAAAGCAACAGCACATATTGGTTTAGTAACGCGGAGGCAGAATGAAGCACTATGATGTCGCCATCGTGGGTGCGGGAGTTTCCGGAGCGGCAATTGCCCGGAGGCTCTCGGCATATGAGCTGTCGGTTGCTCTTCTCGAGAAGGAGGCCGATGTAAGCTTTGGTACCTCCAAGGCAAATTCAGGAATCATCCACGGTGGCTTTCATCACAACACGAAGTATCTCAAAGCCCGACTCGAGGTGCAGGGGGCGGGACTCTATCCTCAACTGCACCGAGAGTTAGGTTTTCCCTACAAACGCTGCGGTATTGTTGTCGCGGCCTTTACGCCGGAAGAGATGGTTACCGTCGAGCATCTCTACCGCCAAGGAGTAGAGAACGACTCGGCGGGAATCGAGCTTTGCAGTGCCGACCGCATTCGAGCGCTCGAGCCAAAGCTTCACCCCGACGTTATTGGTGGGTTACATGCGCCGGCAGGCGGCATCATCGAACCCTACCGCTTTGTCTTTTCGCTCGTAGAGAACGCTGAGCAGAACGGTCTGGCGGTGCACCGGAACTTCTCCGTTTGCGAGGCGGGAGCCGCGAACGACCGATTTGAGCTCACGAGCAGCGCGGGCGAGAAGGTATCGGCTAACTTTTTCGTTAACGCTGCCGGTCTCTATGCAGATGAGGTTTCGGCGATTTTTGGTGCCGAGCGCTACGCGATCGAGCCGCGGAAGGGTGAGTATCACTTGCTTGACAGGCGGACGGTAGCCTGTCCTGAGCGAGTGGTGTTTCCGGTTCCGACTGCCGTCTCGAAGGGCATGCTTGTTATTCCCACGGTCGAGGGAACGGTGCTTCTCGGGCCCACCGCCGACGCGGTGCCGGACAAGACCGACTTGCTTACCGACGCCGAGCGCATGCATGGAATTGTCACCTCGGCGCAGCGCCTCATTCCATCGGTGAGCGGCAAAGACATTATCACGAGCTTTGCGGGCCTACGCCCGACACTCGCGTCGGGAGACTTCTTTATTGCCGAATCGCAAGCGATCCCGAGGCTGATCCACGTGGCTGGGATACAGAGCCCCGGCTTGACTGCAGCGCCTGCGGTAGGCGAGTACGTAAAGGACCTGCTCAAGGAAGCCGGCTGTACGCTAACTGAAAGGACGCACTTTGTGGCGGTGCAGGAGCAAGTCGTCCGAACTCGGACTATGACACGCGAGGAACTGAGCGATAAGTGGCGCAAGGATCACGCAGCCGGCGACGCGGTGTGTCGTTGCGAGACCGTCACTCGAGACGAGATTCGGCAAGCGATCGCCGCGGGACACACGACGCTCGACGGGATCAAGTTCTGGAGCCGGGCCGGTGCAGGACGGTGTCAGGGTGCGTTCTGTACGCCCCGCATTTTGCAGATCATCTCTGAAGAGACAGGTCTGCCGGTTACCGAGATTACGAAGAAAGGTCCCGGTAGCAATCTCGCGGTCGAGACGCTTCCCGGCACACCGGCGAGCGATCGAAGCTACAAGCGCCAAACCTCGCGAAAAGCGCCTGCTCCCAACGAGATCGATGTCCTCGTGATTGGTGGTGGTGCGGCAGGTATGGCAGGCGCGATCGAGTTGGCAAAGCGCGACTACACCTCGGCAATCATCGACCGCGAGCCCTCGCTCGGCGGAGTTCTGCGACAGTGCATTCACAACGGGTTTGGCATTCACGAGTTCAAAGAGGAACTCACCGGTCCCGAGTATGCCGAGCGCTACGTGGAGATGTTGGCTGCGCAGATCACCACCGTGCCCTCGACCACCGTCCTCGAACTCGATCGGCATGAGCCCGACGGCGGGTTTCGCGCTACGATTCTCTCGGAAGAGTTCGGGGTCGAAGAGATCACGAGCCGAGCTGTGTTGCTTGCAATGGGAAGTCGCGAGCGAAACCGCGGCAGCATCCAAATCCCCGGCGCACGTCCCTCAGGCGTCATGACCGCAGGCGCCGCCCAGCGTCTCATTAACATCGAGGGAGTCGTTCCCGGCCGCAAGGCCGTGATCATCGGCAGTGGCGACATTGGCCTGATCATGGCACGACGGATGAAGCTGATTGGCGCCGAGGTCGAGGCGGTGATCGAGATCCAGCCGGTCCCTTCAGGCATCAATCGAAACATCGTCCAGTGTCTCGAAGACTTTGGAATCCCGCTCTATCTCGGGCACGTTGTCACGTCGATCCACGGGCATGACCGGGTGAGAGGAGTGACGGTGGCGCCGCTCGAGAACGGCGTACCGAGAAACGAGCAGAGCTTTGCGATCGAGTGTGACACGGTCTTGCTCTCCGTTGGCTTGATACCTGAGAACGAGCTAAGCAGAGAGTTGGGCGTTGAGCTCCATACACAGACGAACGGCCCGATCGTCGACAGCCGACTCATGACGAGCCTACCCGGTGTCTTTGCCTCGGGGAACGTGCTCCACATCCACGATTTGGTTGACTACGTTGCCGAAGAGTCGAGTCGGTGTGGAAGCTTCATTGCCGACTTCCTCGACGGCGGCGACGCGCCGCAGGAGGTGGCAATCATTCCCGGGAGCAATGTGCGTTACCTCGCCCCAGGAAAGCTTCGTCTTGGAAAGAGCAACACGATCTACCTCCGGTCGCTCATAGCCAAGGTTGGAGCGAAGGTCAAAGTGACGGCCAATGGAGAGCTTATCAAGTCGCAGAAGGAGCACCACGTACAACCATCGGAGATGATTAGCCTCGATGTCCCGGGTGCGAAGATCCCTGCCGGCGCGAGGGTAGAGGTGTCGATTACATGATTGCTGAGAACCAAAAGCTCGTTCGGATCAGACGCGACGAACCAGAGCGGACCTGCATCGTCTGCCCGATAGGCTGCCGACTCCACATCGAAGTCAAGGATGACGGAACGCTCGACGTGAGCGGGAATCGCTGTAAGCGTGGCGAGGCGTACGCCCGCGAGGAGTATGAGGATCCAAGGCGAATCGTCACCGCAACCTGTGCAATCGACGGGGGCACGGTCTTGCGAATGCCGGTCCGCAGTAGTGGCGGCGTGCCCGTCGACCGACTGACCGCATTCATCAACGAGGTGTACGAGCTGCGGCTCGACGCGCCGGTCTCGCGCGGCGAGACGATAGCGACGAACGTTGCCGACACGGGGGTGAACCTCATAGCGACCGCAACGATTGCGCAAAGGGAGACGGATGGGTAGCGACGCGAAAAGGGCAAACGAGATTCATGTCGTCATAATCGGCGGCGGTGGGACGGGCGCGGCGGTGTTGCACGATCTGGTCCAGCGCGGCTATCGATGTACGCTCTTCGAGCGTGGCGAGTTGACATCGGGCACGACCGGCCGACACCACGGGCAGCTTCATTCGGGGGCGAGGTACGCGGTTGGCGACGTCAACATTGCGCGTGAGTGTATGCACGAGGTTGAGATCCTGAGGAGGATCGCGCCCGAGTCTATCGAGATGAACTACGGACTCTTCCTGGCCCTGACCGAAGAGGACGTCACGTTTGCCAAAGACTTCCAATCGGCCTGCTCCGAGGCGGGTATCACGAACCGAAGAATTTCGATTGAACAGGCGCTCAAACACGAGCCGAGAATCAACCCGGACGCCCATTTCGCAGTCGTGGTCCCGGACGGGACACTCGATGCGTATCGGCTCCCCATGCAGTTTTTCGCAACCGCGGTCGCCGGCGGGGGCGTGGTTCGTTCGTTCTGCCAGGTCACCGGCCTCCATCGTGAGAGCGGGCGGATCAACGGTGTAGAGGTGTACGACTACACCAAGCAGAAAAGCGAGCGAGTCGATGCCGATATCGTGGTGAATGCCACCGGGCCGTGGGCCGGAATGGTAGCGGAGCTTGCCGATATCGAGCTGGCCATCACCCCCGCACCGGGAACGATGGTGAGCGTCAAGGGACGACACTGTAACATGGTGGTGAGCCATCTTCATCCGGCCGGCGATGGGGACATCATAGTCCCGCAACGCAACCTCTCCACCATTGGATCGACCCAATGGGAGGTTGGCGACCCCGACGGCATACAACCGCCCGACAACGACGTCGAGTGGCTGCTCGAGCGAGCAAACGACCTCATGCCCGGCTTTAGCGACGAAACGTTTCACGCGGCGTGGACCGCAGCGCGGCCGCTGGCCGGTATCGGTGACGTCGAGGGGCGTGAGCTCAGCCGCGACTTTGCCGTCCGGCATCACGATCAAGAGGGCGGCGAGGGGATGTTCACCGTGCTTGGTGGGAAGGCAACGGTGTTGCGCGCAATGGGCGAGGGTGTGGCAGATGCGGTATGCGCCTACACCGGCATTGATGTCCGCTGCAAGACCGAGGACACACCGCTGCTCAGTCACCGCGACTACTTCAGGAGAAGCGCATCATGAGTGACGCGACCATAAAGATCAGACGGACCGATGGGTCCTACGACTCGTTTGTCGTCAAGCCCTCGTCACGCACCACCGTGCTCGACGCGTTGGAGAAACTTCGCACCGAGCAAGATCACTCGCTTATGTATCGCCACTCTTGTCACCACGGCAGTTGTGGCACGTGCGGGATGATCGTTAACGGAGAACGCAAGCTTGCCTGCATCACGCACGTGAACGAGGCGGTCGACGACTCAGGCGAGGTGCAGCTCGACCCGCTCTCTCCCTTTGAGGTCGTCGGTGATCTCGCAGTCAATCCGGAGTCGCTCTACGCGGACTTTCCGGCCGACTCGACTTATCTGCGGGAGAGCGAGGCAAATCCGGAGGCGAAGCCACCCGAGGAGATTGAAGGCTTTACGCGCTTCGAGAACTGTGTCGAGTGTGGAATCTGCGTCTCGGTCTGTCCGGTCACTCAGGCCTTCAAGGGCCCCGCGGCACTGGCCGCGTACAACCGCGAACTCGAAAAGCGGCCCGAGCGAGCCAAGGAGTTGCTTCCCGAGGTCGCGGGCCCTGACGGAGTTTACGGATGTGACCGAGCCCTTAACTGTAGTCAGGCGTGTCCGCTCGGCGTCTATCCTGCAAAACACATTGCGCTTCTCAAGCGAAAGGTCGAGCAAGAGGGGCTCGGCGAAGAGACCGAGTAGGTTCCTCGGGCAATTCTACCGTCGCAGGTAAACCGCCGCAGCGCGTCGTTGTGACTACAGGCGATCGAGAAATGAGCGAATCAGCGCGCGAGTCTGCTCGTGCTGGGAGTCGAGCGAAATCGTGCGCTCGCCATCGTCGTCCTGCGGCCCGTACTCACCAAAGCCTGCATGATTTCCGCCTTCGATGACCGCAACCGTCGCGCTCTGCGGCAGTCTCCCGGCTGTCTCCGCGCGATCCTCTTCCGTTGCCAAACCGTCGTTCTCGGCCCAGATTGAGAGGACCGGGTGGTCGGACGTCGCCAACGAATCGTTATCCGCTGGATAGCTTGCGAGTAAGATAATGCCCGCAATCGGAGCATCCTCTGCGTGTCGGTTCAGGAAGCGGCCGGCCATTGCTCCACCGAGCGAGTGCCCCGCGAGAACCCACTGATCGGCACGTTGTGCCGCATCGCTCTCGAGCACGCGTTCTGCTCTTCGTACACCGAAGACCGCCAGATCAAACGGTACACGAAGGATCGCGACCGGCACGCCCTCTGCCGCGAGCGGCGCAAGCATGCTCACGTACGCTTCGGGCTCGACCAGGCCTCCGGGATAAAAAACGATGCCGTGGTCCGCCGTAGGCCCAGCGGCTTCTGCCGTGATGAGCAGAAAGTCGTCCCGATCTTCGACCGCCGCCCCCGGCGCGGCCTGTGCCTGCGCGGGGCGCAACGGCTCGTAGCTGCTACAGGCGGCAATGACAAGTGCGGTGAGCGTTACGACAAACGATACCGGCGAATAGCGGCGAATCTTCTTCATGCAACGAACATACCGCCGCTAGCTTGCTGCCGCAAAGAGCCTTGCGAGAAACGCACCCGTATACGAACCCTCGGTCGATGCAACGTCTCGCGGTGTCCCCGACGCGATCACGCGGCCGCCACCCTCGCCGCCCTCCGGGCCGAGGTCGATTACCCAGTCGCATGCAGAGACAAGTTCCATGTTGTGCTCGATCACCACGACCGTCGCGCCGGTTGCTACCAACCGCTTGAGCACCGCGAGCAGGTCGTGAACGTCTGCCATGTGAAGGCCAACCGTCGGCTCGTCCAAGATGTAGAGTGCGCTTGGGGCGCGCTGGTCGAGGCCGGCCTTGCTCTGCGAGAGCTTCTGAGTGGTCGTCGATGATTTCGCGAGCTCCGCGACGAGCTTGATTCTCTGCGCCTCACCGCCGCTCAAGGTGGGGCTCTGCTGGCCCAGCGTGAGGTAGCCGAGTCCGACGTCGGTCATGAGCTCGAGCGCATTGCGGATCTTCGGCTGCGCCTCAAAGAACGTGGCCGCCTCCTCGACATCCATCGCGAGGACCTCTGAAATGCTCTTGCCCTTGAACTCGATCGAGAGCGTCTCTTCGGTGAAGCGCTTGCCGCCGCACTCCTCGCATAGAACGTGCACGTCGGGCAGAAAGCTCATCTCGATGCGTTGTGTTCCTTGGCCACCGCACGCCTGGCATCTGCCCTCGGCGGTGTTAAAGCTAAACCTGCTCGCGGTGTAACCCCGAACGCGACTCTCGGGCAGAGCGGCAAAGAGCTTGCGAATCTCGTCCCACACGCCGATGTAGGTTGCCGGCGTCGACCGCGGCGTCTTTCCGATTGGCGTTTGATCGACCTCGAGCGCGCGCTCGATGCTCTCTACCCCGGCAATGGAAGATATCGGTCCGGGGGATGTCTTCTTCCTCCGTTTTCCGCGTCGGTTTGCAAGCTCACGGGCGACGCCGTCGAAGAGCACCTCGCGAACGAGCGTGCTCTTTCCGCTCCCGCTCACGCCCGTAACACAGATGAGTTTGCCCAATGGGAACTCGACCTCGAGGTCGGCGAGATTGTGAAGGCGAGCGTCTTTGACAACGAGGGATCGGGCGTCGGGCTCGCGATCGCTCGTGGGCCCGCTTTCCTCGAGAAGCGTCGCGGCGACCCGCTGCCACTGGCCGTTGAGAAAGCGAGCCGTGATCGACTCTTTGTTCTTCATGATTTTGTCGAGCGGCCCTGAGGCTATCACCCGACCCCCGCGTACGCCGCCTCCCGGTCCGAGGTCGACAATGTAGTCCGCTGAGCGGATTGTCTCCTCATCGTGTTCCACGACGAGCACCGTGTTTCCCTTGTCGGTCAGGCGACGGAGCACGCTCAAGAGCATTTGATTATCACGAGGGTGCAGGCCGATGGTTGGCTCATCGAGAATGTAGCACACTCCCTGGAGGCTCGAGCCGAGCTGCGCCGCCAGGCGAATGCGTTGCGCCTCGCCCCCGCTGAGTGTCGGTGCGGCTCGGTCGAGGGTGAGGTAGCCCAATCCGACCTCTTGGAGAAAGCGGAGTCGCGCGCTCATCTCGCCGACAATATCGCGAGCGATTTCGAGTTCCCGCGGCGCGAGCTCGACGGCGTCAAAGAACTCGCGAGCGTGGGCAATCGTCATTCCGGCGATCTCGGTAATCGGACGCTCGTGGAAGTAGACCGAGCGTGCCTCCGGACGCAATCGCTGCCCGTCGCAAGTCGGACACGGCTCTTGCACCGTGAGCGCATCGTCCCAACCTACGTTCTCTTCGATTGCTCCCTGCTCCGCACGCGAGATCTTCAAGCCGGTCCCGAGGCATCGTCCACACCATCCGTGTTTTGAGTTGAATGAGAAGAGGCGCGGGTCAAGCTCATCGAAACTACGACCGCACTGTGGACAGGCGTTCTTCGTGCTGTAGATGATAGGCTCGCCGTTATCCGCCGTTACGTAGACAACGCCGCTTCCCTGAGCGAGTGCCTCTGCAAGCGCCCCTTCGATGGTCCCGCGCTTAGCGGCTCCCTGACCATCGTTCGGGAGGGCAAAGGGACCAAAGGGAAGCTCGATGTCGTGCTCTTTGTATCGGTCGAGGCGAGGCCATGGCTCGGTCGTGATGTACTCGCCGTCGACCCGCAGCTCCGTGAAACCACGTTTGGCCGCCCATGTGGCCAGGTCGGTGTAGTAGCCCTTTCTCCCAATCACGAGCGGGGCGAGAACGCGGATCTCGGCGCCCTTCATCTCCTGCTCGATGTTCGCGAGGATCGACGCCTGCGACTGAGGTTGAATCGGGACGCTACACTCGGGGCAGTACTGCACGCCGAGCTTTGCGTAGAGCAGCCGCAAGAACTGGTAGATTTCGGTAACCGTAGCGACGGTGCTCTTCTGACCGCCGCGGCTCGTGCGTTGCTCGATTGCCACGGTCGGTGGAATACCAACTGCGCTGTCGACCTCGGCGCGTGATGCCGGTTGCACAAACTGGCGCGCGTAGGCGTTGAGCGACTCGAGATAGCGGCGTTGTCCCTCGGCAAACACAATATCAAAGGCGATGGTGCTCTTGCCGCTCCCGCTGACTCCGGTCAGAACTGAAAACTTGTTGTGCGGAATCGTAAGCGCAACATCCTGAAGATTGTGTTCCCTTGCCCCGGCAATCTCGATGGTGTTCACGCGGGGCTCGAACCTCGGCGACTGTTCAGCGGCTGCAACTTCTGTGGGGTCAAGCTTGCCGGCATGCGCGCCGTCGGAGTCGAGCGCGTCTGCAAACGCTACCAACTCTACGCCCGTTGCGCTCGCCGTGTCGCCTGTCTCCTGCGCAGCTCGAGTTTGCTCCATGAGCGTCTGTGGGCTTCCGGCAAAGACGAGTTCGCCACCTGCCGCTCCGCCTTCAGGCCCGAGGTCGACAATCCAGTCCGCCGCCCGGATCACGTCGAGATTGTGCTCAATGATAAGGACGGTATTCCCTCGCTGCTTGAGGCGAGAGAATACCTCGACGAGTGTCGCGATGTCTGAGAAGTGTAGGCCCGTGGTCGGCTCGTCAAAGAGAAAGAGGGTGCGTCCGTTTTTGCCTGCGCCGATTAGGTGCTTTGCAAGCTTGAGTCGCTGCGCCTCCCCGCCGCTCAAAGTTGGCACCGGCTGACCGAGCTTCAGGTAGCCGAGTCCAACATCGCGCAGCAGGTCGAGGTACTTCACTAGCTTCTTGTGCTCCGCAAATATCGCGTGTGCATCGTCTACGGTGAGTTCGAGCGCGTCGGCAATGGAGATCGGTCCGTAACGACCAGCGGGGTAGCAAGCCTCAAGGACGCGAGCGACAAATCGCGAGCCGTTGCAGTCGGGGCAGCGCAGATAGACGTCGCTCAAGAACTGCATCTCTACATGCTCAAAGCCGCTTCCCTTGCAGGTGGGGCATTGCCCCTTAGCCGAGTTGAAGCTGAAGTGCCCCGCACTGAGACCGTGTTCCTTTGCACTCGGAAGCGATGCGAAGATCGAGCGAAGTGCGTCAAAGCCACCGACATAGCTAATCGGGTTACTGCGCGCGCTCTTGCCGATCGATGATTGGTCTACGAGCACCACCGCCTTGAACTGAGAGAACCCCTCGATCTCATCGTGGCAACCCGGCTCTTCGGTGGGCTTGCCAAAGAACCGCTCGGCAGCGCGATAGAGCACGTTCTCCACAAGCGTGCTCTTGCCGCTCCCGCTCACGCCGGTAAGCACCGTAACCGCATGGAGCGGAATTGCGACGTCAATGCCCTTGAGATTGTGCTCGCACGCACCGCGGATGAGGAGCTCTCCCGTGACGGTTGCACTGGCGGTGCGGCGTGCTTGGTCCTTTGCTGTGGCTTGGGAGTGATCTTGCTCGAAGACCCGTTTCTCGCCGCGGAGGTAAGCGCCGGTAAGTGAGTCACCGCTCGCGCGAAGGTGGGGCACGTCGCCAGAGAAGACGATCCGGCCTCCCGCACTTCCCGCTTTTGGTCCGAGATCAATGATGTGATCCGCTGCTTGAATCACAGCCGGGTCGTGTTCGACAACGATGATGGTGTTGCCGGAGTCCCGCAACCGTCGTAGCACGGCGATCATGCGATCAACGTCGCGAGGGTGTAAGCCAATGCTCGGCTCGTCGAGCACGAAGAGCGCGTTTACGAGCGACGTACCTAAAGCGGTAGTTAGGTTTACACGTTGCACCTCCCCGCCGCTGAGCGTTCGAGACTGTCGGTCAAGCGTTAGATAACCGAGGCCGACCTCGTTCAGATAGTGGAGCCGTCGGACAATCTCCGACGTGACGCTTGCCACAGCCTCATCGCCCTCCGCCTCTACCGACTCAAACAACGGCAGTAGCTCGCCGATCGGAGTCAGCACAACATCGTGCACGTTCTTGCCTTCGATGCGCCAGAGAAGCGACTCGGGCTTCAGGCGCGCGCCGCTACATGCGGGGCACTCGTGGTAGGCGCGGTAGCGGCTCAAGAGGACACGAATGTGCATCTTGTAGCTCTTGCTCTCGAGCCAGTCAAAGAAGCGCTCGACGCCGTACCAGACTCCATCGTCCCAGTCGCCCTCTCCCTCGAGAACCCAGCTCTTTTGCTTCTCCGAGAGCTCGTTCCACGGCGTGTCAACGGGAACGCCTCGTTTGCGCGCACACTTGAGCAGATCGCGCTGGCACTCGTCGTAGCTCGTCCCGTCCCAGGGCTTGATCGCACCTTCTTTGATTGTCAGATTCGCGTCTGGAATGACAAGCCCGTAGTCGATGCCGATCACGCGACCGAAGCCGCGACACGTCTCGCATGCTCCGAGGGGAGAGTTAAATGAGAACATGTTGGGTACGGGATCGCGGTATGCAATGTCACACGAGGCGCAGTGAAGCGCATTGGAGAAGTGAAGCGCCCCGCGGCCGCTGTCCGCATCAAAGAGCGCAAGGCGGCCGTGGCCGTGGTCCATCGCCCGCTCGAGGGCCTCGATTGTCCGGTCGCGTCCGGCAGTGGAGCGCTTCACCCGGTCCTGGATAATCCAAGCTGTGTCGTCGGTGCGGTCGTGAATCCCGCGAAAGCCCTGCGATCGCACGAGTTCGTCGAGACTATCCGCTGAGACGGAGTTTGCCACACTCACTGGGAAGGCGACGATCATGCGTTGTGGAGGCGATGCATCGGCCTCGAGCTCCGCGTAGATCGAATCGGGGGTGTCTCGTTTCACCTCCCTCCCGCATGAGCCGCAGAAGAGCGTGGCGGCTCGGGCGTAGAGCAGTTTGATGTGATCATTGATCTCAGTCATTGTCCCGACTGTTGATCGGGAGGTTCGCACGGGATTCGTCTGATCGATCGCAATCGCCGGCGGTATCCCTTCGACCTTGTCCACGGCAGGCTTGTCCATGCGATCGAGGAATTGCCGCGTGTAGGCGCTAAAGGTCTCGACGTAGAGGCGTTGACCCTCTGCATAGAGCGTGTCAAACGCGAGCGACGACTTGCCGCTTCCGCTCACGCCGGTAATCACGGTGAGCGCGTTGGTTGGTATGGCGAGTGATAGGTTTTTGAGGTTGTTCTGCCGCGCGCCGCTGACGACTATAGCATCGCGGCCCTCGTTGGCCGCGGGTGTTTTTCTGCCCATGGTGAGGGCAAAATATACGGCCGGCTACCGTCCTTCGTGTATCGCCGGTCTGGCTCCCAGGCCTCCATAGAGGAACGTGATGCTCGCGGCAGGAACGATTTGCTGGGGATTTTGCCAGCGACTCGGCGCGACGAGTAACTCGACCTCAGGGTAGAGCGCCATCTCGTCATTCAGGGTCACCAGCGAGCCTGCCCCGATTGTGATGTCGGACGGGATGAGCGCCTCGAGCGCGAGCAGGAATCCTCCCTCGAAGAGCCGACCGAAGAACGGCGGTGAGCTCTGCTTGAGATAGTTGTGCGGCCTGAAAAATCCGAGGTATCCCTCGATCTCTCCCCATGGTACCGCGAAGGTCGGGAAGCATTGGCGGCACGTCTGGATCGGCCCGAGCTCGAGTAGCTTCGCGGATTGACCGCATTCAGTTCGATAATGCTCCCGCGTGATCCGGTGTCGTACGCCGCGAAACGTATGGCCAATCACGTGAAGGTTTGCAAGTGAGGGCACCGCGAGGGATTGAGCGAGGGTTACGCGAGGGCCGCCTCGACGGCCGCCTCGGCGTGTAGTCTCGTCGTGTCGAAGAAGGGCAGGCTCGTATCGCCGGGACCTACGAGCATGCCAATCTCGGTGCACCCGGCAATGATGCACTCTGCTCCCCGCCTCTCGAGCGCGTCCATGACTCGAACGAACGCTTCTCGCGACTCTCTATGTATCCGGCCGAGGCAGAGCTCGCGAAAGATCACCCCATCGACTAGGGCACGATCGGCCTCTTCCGGAACGAGCACGGCGATTCCGTGTTCTTCGATCTTCGCGCGGTAGAACGCCTCTTCCATCGTGAATCGAGTTCCCAAGAGCCCGGCCCGGTCGAGACCCCGCGCACGAATAGCCCGGGCGCTCACATCCGCAATGTGCAAGAAGGGCACCGAGATGCGCCCGCCTATCTGTTCTGCGACCTTATGCATCGTGTTGGTCGCCAGCAGGATGATCTGCGCTCCGGCGCGCTCGAGTCGTACTGCGATAGTGGCAAGCGCCTCGCCGGCTTCATCCCATCGACCCTCGCGCTGCATGGTCTCGATCGGCGCAAAGTCGACGCTCCACAGGATCATCGGCGCCGAGTGTAAGCCGCCAAGGCGCTCGGCAATTCCTTCATTTATGAGACGGTAGTAGGTCGATGTAGACTCCCAACTCATGCCGCCGATGAGGCCGATTGTCTTTGCGCTCGCCACCCTAATGACCTACCACGGAACTCTTCGTACCTTCAAGAGCTATGATTCGAGATCGGTCCCTGGCGTTCGGCACGCTCGCCGCATTTGTCTCTTTTCTGCTCTGGGGGCTCTTGCCCTTCTACTGGAAGGGTCTCGAAGGAGTGCCCGCACTCGAGGTGCTCGGCCACCGGGTCTTCTGGTCGGCGTTGCTTCTTGCGGTACTCGTGCCGCTCATCCAGCGACGAGAACTGCGCGAAGCATTTCGTTCGCCCAAGGCGCTTTTGCTTGCCGCGGGCGCGGGGCTGCTCGTTGGTGCAAACTGGTTCGTCTACAATTACAGCGTCGCCTCGAATCGACTGGTAGAGGCGAGTCTCGGATACTACATCAACCCGCTGGTGAGCATTGCGCTGGGCGTTGTGGTGCTCAAGGAGCGACTCTCGAAAATGCAGGTCGCGGCGCTTGTTTTGGCAGCCGTGGCGGTGGTGCTGTTGAGCCTGCGGGTGGGACGCTTTCCCTGGATCAGCCTGACGCTTGCGATCAGCTTTGGCCTCTACGGCCTCATCAAGAAGACGAACATCCTGAACTCCCTTGTGAGTCTCCTGATCGAGCTCGTTGTGCTTGCCCCGGTGGCGCTTGGCTACTTGGTCTTTTTGACGAGGCAGGGCGATGCCGCCTTTGCCGCCGGAAATCTCCGTCACACAATGCTGCTTGCGGGTGCCGGTATTGCTACGGTTACCCCTCTGCTCCTCTTTGGCGCGGGGGCCCGCAGGATTCCGCTGTCACGTGTCGGATTTTTGCAGTACCTTGCGCCTACACTCATGCTGCTGATCGGCACGCTCATATATAATGAAGCGTTCACGTGGATTCATGCTGTGAGCTTTGCACTCATCTGGATCGCGCTCGCCATCTACACGACCACAATTCTTCGCGGAGCGCGAGCAGACCGACCAGCAAAGGTGGATCTATGAACACTCCAACCCTGGGCCTGAGCCTGCTCGCCGGATTGCTTTTCTTTGTATCGCCCTGTGTTCTCCCGCTCTTACCCTCCTATCTCGGTTTCGTCGGCGGGGTCACGATCAAAGAGATGCAGGAGGATGCGAGCATCAGGCGGGGTCTCTTTGTAAACACCCTCTTTTTCGTGCTTGGCTTCTCGGTCGTCTTTGTGACCCTCGGGGTCGTTTTCTCGGGCTCTTCACTTCTTGCGCCGGGCGCGACGCAGGTCATCAACATTGTCGCCGGCAGCATCGTCGTCGTGCTCGGCCTCAACATCATGTTCGACTTTATCAAAGTCTTGAACATGGAGAAGCGCTTTCACTTCACCGCACGGCCGCAAGGCAAAGTTGGCTCGTTTGTTGTCGGGCTTGCTTTTGCCGCGGGATGGACTCCGTGCATCGGTCCAATCCTTACCGGCATCCTCTTCCTCGCCGGCCGATCGGGCACCGTCGGTACCGGGATCCTCCACCTGTCGGTCTACTCCGCCGGGCTCGCGATTCCCTTCCTGCTGACCGCGCTCTTCTTCAACCGGGCCACCGGGCTCTTCGCGAAAATCAAGCGACACTTCCGGGCCATCCGGATTGGAAGCGGTGCGCTCCTTGTCGCGATTGGTCTCTTGATTGCCCTCGGGCGCTTTCAGAATCTCAACATCGCGCTTTTTCGTGCCGCGAGTGCAGCCGGCCGATGGGCCGAGTTAAACCCGACCGCAAGTAGGCTGCTCCCTGCGGTGATACTTGCGCTTCTTGCGTCGCTTGCGCTTGTTCCCGCGATCCGTCTCGTGGTGCAAGCACGCAAATCCGCCAACGGTGACTCGCACCCGGGTGAAGGCAAACCGCTTCCGGTTGTGCTGCTCGCGATTGGCTTGGTGCTGCTCGTGCTCGCCGTGCTTCAGCTCGTCGGTGTGCTCAACGCGATGGGGGCGGTAACAGCGTGGCTCCGCTTCCAGGGGATCTAGCCCGCAACGTCATTCACCAAGGCTACGGCCACTGCGCCCCGCGTTTTCCTGTGTAGAGCGCGTAAAGGCTTGTGTGCGCGGTCATAAAGAGGCGGTTGCGCTTCGGTCCTCCAAAGGTCAGGTTTGCAACTGCCTCGGGGATAGCCACGCGAAGCACGAGCTCTCCGTTGGGCCTGAAACAGGCGATGCCTTTCCCGGCGCTTGTCCAGAGGTTGCCTTCGGTATCGAGCCGAAAGCCGTCCGAGGCGCCCGACTTCATGTCTGCGAAAACCGATCCTCCTTCGAGCGTGTTGTCATCGCGCACCGTGAAGGAACGAATGTGGGGCGGTTCCGACTGACCGCTGCCCCGGCCGGTATCGGAGATGTAGAGCGTTTTCTCGTCCGGGGCGAAGGCAATGCCGTTTGGCATCACAAAATCGTCGGCAACGATACGAAGCGTGCCTGCGGCTGGGTCCAGACAAAACACGTAGCATCCCTCGAGCTCCTGCTCGGACTTGTTTCCCTCGTAGTCGGTGATAATCCCGTATGTCGGGTCGGTGAACCAAATCGTGCCGTCGCTCTTTACCGCCAGGTCATTGGGCGAGTTGAGGCGTTTGCCCTCGTATTCGTTTGCAAGCACCGTGCGGGAACCATCGTACTCGGTGCGAACCACCGAGCGGCTACCGTGCTCGCAGGTCACAAGCCGTCCCTCGCGATCGCGCGTGTTGCCATTCGCGTTGTGAGCCGGCTTTCGAAAGAGCGATACTCCCGTCTCTTCGCTCCATTGCAGGATGCGGTCGTTCGGAATGTCACTCCAAAGAAGCGTTCCCAAGTCGCCAAAGTAGACCGGGCCCTCGCCCCATTTGGTTCCCTCGTAGAGCTTTTCCAAAAGGGCCGACCCGGGGATAAAGAGATGCGCGTCGCTCGCGCTCGACTCGTAGATTGCCATGGAGAACTCCTTCCTGTTGACCGCCCCAGCGGCGCCTCGTAGACTGATACCGAGGCTGTCACTCATTGGTAGCACGGAGCGTTCGCTGGGCGCAACCGAGGCGTGGCGGCACAAAGGAGCCTTTGCAATGGACGTTCCCTTTCTGCTCACGCTCAACTCATCTACCCTCAGGCCGTACAATCTCGATCTCGAGAGTCAACTGCGTGTTACTGCAGAAGCAGGCTTTGCCGGCATCGAGATTTGGATGCGCGATCTTCAGGCGTACATGGCTCGTGGGAACCGACCTGACCAGATTCGTTTCTTGGCAGAGGAACTCGGCATTTCCGTGGTCAACGGCATTGCCTTCTTCAAGTGGACCGATCGAAACCCCAAGACTCGCAAGGCGGGGCTCGAACAGGCCGCTCACGAGATCACCGTCCTTGCCGAAACAGGCTGTACCAAGATTGCCGCTCCGCCGGCCGGCGATGTAACCGGGCTCTCGGCGACCGAGATCGCGGCGAACTACGAGCGCCTGCTCGCGATCTCGAGGCCGATGGGAGTCGATCCCGTGCTCGAGTTCTGGGGCAGGGCGAGTAGGTTGCACACGGTAAACGAGGCGGTCGAAGTACTCGATCACCTCGTAGACACGATACTGCCACGGGTAAAGCGGAGCGCCGATCTCGAGTCGGGTAAGCCGCCCGAGGTCACACGTCCGAGCGTGCTGCTCGACCTCTATCACATGTACACTGGGGGAAGCGAGATCGCAGATCTTGAACGGCTCGACGCCGACCAGATCGGCCTTGTCCACATCAACGACTATCCAGACAACCCACCTCGCGAGACAATAACCGACGCCGATCGCGTCATGCCCGGCACGGGAGTCGCTCCCGCAGCGGCGTTCCTCTCGGCACTCCACACCAAGGGCTACACCGGGCCGCTTTCGGTAGAGCTCTTCCGGTCCAGCTACGGGCACAGTGGGGCAATCGAAACCGCTCGCGAAGCGTACAAGACCACACACGAGCTTTGGAATCGCGTCGCAAACGGGGCACAATGAGTCGGTCGCTCTCGCTTACGATTCTCATGCTGCTCACAACCCTCGCGTTTGCCGAAGCGCTCGGCTCGGCCGAACCGCGCCACCTCGTAGATGACGGGCAGGCAACCGAGGGTTTTCAGACTCACTCGTTCGGCCCGTTCCCGCCGCAACAGGTCTTGCAAGCACTACGCGCGGCATACCCTGACAAGGTGCAGGCAATCGAGCGGCGCGACGGTGATTGGGCCATCCAGGTAGCCGACACCTGGTTCTACTGGGAGGGCGGAAGGTTACTCTCGGCGGGCGAGCGCGAGCGCGCGCTTCAATACGAGCCGATTCCGTTTTATTCCTATCCTCGTGAGCTCCCCGAGGTGCCCGAGTATACCGAGGCCGAGCGCGAGTCGCTCGAGGCGCGAGTTGCCGCGATGGAGGAGAATCCGCCCCGCCGCTACTACGGATTCTATGATGCGGTATGGCGCGCCCCGGACGAGGCGAGTGCCTACGCGCGTCAGAAGACCATCTACTTCCTGGGTATGATGACGATGGTGCATCGGGAGTTGCTCGAGGACGTTGCCTCGATCGAGGAGGAGATTCTCGAGCTGGCCACGAGGGACCGCGAGGTGCGAGCTTTTCTCGATCGGCTCTCCTGGGTCGCCGGCTACCACTTCCGCAATGTCGACGGCACCAGCTTTCGAAGCAATCACTCGTACGGCGCGGCGCTTGACCTAATGCCCGAACGATTTTCCGGGGAGCAGGCATACTGGCGCTGGACCATGCGCGACAATATTACCTGGTACTCCGTGCCAAACGAAGAGCGCTATCTCATTCCCATGAGCGTCGTCGAAATCTTCGAGCGCCACGGCTTCATCTGGGGCGGCAAATGGAGGTTCTTCGACACGATCCACTTCGAGTACCGTCCCGAAATCCTGATCTTGAACGGCTACGAGATCGACCACAACAAATAGGGGGAGAACAGATGGGCAACTCGCTCATGGTGTCACGCACCATGGGGATAAGTCTCTCTCGGACTCATATCTCCGCAAGACTTAGCGAGACGCGCGTACCGCCGGCAGTGCTTGCTTCGCAATTGTCTGTGCGGCAAGCGGTTAGGACAGCGCTTTCCCCAAGCTCAGTGACACCGCCGTTGATTTGCACCATGCGAAATAGCATTTTCCTACGTGACCTACTGGCAGATCTCGTGCCGGACGTGCTACACTCCGTTCATGCACGCAGTTTGGAGCTCTCGTGATTGATGGATTGACGATAACCCTCGTGGGAATGCTGGTAGTCCTTGCCTTCCTGTTGCTTATGGTCGCGGCGATGAAGCTGCTCGGTTTCCTCGCGTCGCGATTCGTTCCCGCCGGCCCGACGGCAACCGGCGCGGATGATGCCGAGGTCGCGGCGATCGCCGCGGCGCTCCGTGCGCGGGGGACCTTACGGGGGGCCGTACGATGAAGCATATCGATACGATGATTACCGGCTTTCGCGACGGCTTTCAGAGCTTTTTTGGCGCGCGGGTTCTCACGCCCGACTTTCTACCCGCGTTCGAAGCTGCGGCTGATGCCGGGCTTACAAAGCTCGAGGTCGGCGGTGGAGCTCGTTTTCAGTCGCTCTTTTTCTACTGCAACGAAAATGCCTTTGAGATGATGGACACGCTGCGTGAAGCCGTGGGTCCCGAGGCGGACTTCCAGACGCTCGCGCGTGGCATCAACGTAGTTGGACTCGAGTCCCAATCGCGGGACATCATCGACCTTCACGCGAAGCTGTTCAAGAAGCACGGTATTACCACCATTCGAAACTTCGACGCGTTGAACGACGTGAACAATCTCGTTTACTCGGGCACGTGCATTCACGAAGCGGGCCTCAAGCACGAGGTCTCGGTGACGATGATGGGGCTGCCGCCTGGACTCTCGGGCGCGCACAACCCCGAGTTCTACATCAAGACGCTACGTGAGATCCTTGACGCCGACATTCCCTTCTCTTCTGTGTGCTTTAAGGACGCGTCCGGCACCTCGACTCCTTCGACCGTCTACGAGACTATACGACAGGCGCGGCAGCTGCTCGGAGAGCAGGTGCACATCGTCTTTCACTCGCACGAGACGGCGGGCTTGAGCATCAATCAGTACGTGGGTGCGATCGAGGCCGGCGCCAATCAGGTCGATTGCTCACTCAGTCCGGTGTCTGGAGGGACGTGTCAGCCCGACGTTATGAACTTGTGGGCCGCGCTCCGGGGAACGGAGTACGACCTTGGCATCGATGTTGATAAGGTGCGCGAGGTCGAGCAGATCTTTCGCGAATGTATGGCGGACTACTTCGTGCCGCCGGAGGCGCTCGCCGTCGAGCCGATGATCCACTTCTCGCCGATGCCCGGTGGCGCGCTCACCGCTAACACGCAGATGATGCGCGACAACGGTATCCTCGATCGCTATCCCGAGGTAATCGGCGCGATGCGCGAGGTCGTGGAGCGCGGCGGCTTCGGAACGTCGGTCACGCCGGTGAGTCAGTTCTACTTCCAGCAGGCGTTCAACAACGTAATGTTTGGACCCTGGGAGCGCATGGCAGACGGCTACGGGAAAATGGTCTTGGGCTACTTCGGCAAGACCCCCGTCCCTCCCGATCCTGAGATTGTCGCGCGCGCGAGCGAGCTCATGGAGCTCGAGCCGACAACTCGCAATCCGATCGACATAAACGACGAGGATCCCGCGAAGGGGATCGAAGCGGCACGCGCGACGTTACGCCAACACGAACTCGAGGAGAGCGACGAGAACATCTTCATCGCGGCTACGTGTCGCGAGAAGGGCATTCAGTTCCTCAAGGGAGAGGCGCGCGTGCAGGTTCGCAAGGTCGAGCCCGAGGCCCCGGCGGCAGGCAGAGAGGCTGCGTCGGGAGCTGGAGCCGCCGCGAGCGACTCGTACACCGTCACGGTTAACGGCACCGCCCACGAAGTTCGCTTCGAGGAAGCAGAGGTCGTTGTGAACGGCAAGCGCTTCTCGGTAGATGTGGCGGAGGCGCTCAAGGCGCCCACCCCGCAATCCGGGGCCGCGACTGGGGTCAGCGAGCCGGTGACGGCTCCGTTCGCCGGGTTGGTGCTGCGCTATGCCGTTGAACCCGGGCAGCGCGTTGCGAAGGGCGACCCGGTCATCGTCATCGAGAGTATGAAGATGGAGACTACCTTGAGTGCTCCGGTTGCCGGCACGGTAACGGGTTTTGCCGTTTCTGTGGGTGATCAGTTCAAGAGCGGTGAGGTTCTCGCTCAGGTGTTGTCTGAATGAGTTTTGTAAACGCCCTCGAAGAGCTCCGGCTCACAACCGGCATCGCCGGATTCTCCTGGCAGCAACTCGTTATGATTGCAGTCGGGATGCTCCTCATCTATCTGGCAATCGCCAAAAAGTTTGAGCCGCTTCTCCTTCTTCCCATTGGATTTGGGGGAATCCTCGCAAACGTGCCGTTTATCGGTATTGCCGAGGCGGGTGGCTTTATCGGGCAGATTTACACGGTCGGCATCTCGAGCGGGGTGTTTCCTCTCTTGATCTTTATGGGGGTTGGTGCGCTCACCGACTTCGGGCCGCTTTTGGCAAATCCGCGTACCGCGCTCTTAGGCGGTGCCGCCCAGTTTGGTATATTCGCTACGCTTCTCGGAGCACTCGCGCTCGGAGATCTGCCGGGCATCGGGTTTACGCTCGCGGATTCGGCTGCAATCGCGATCATCGGCGGGGCCGACGGGCCAACTGCTATCTTTCTTGCCTCGAGGCTATCGCCCGAACTGCTCGGATCAATCGCCGTGGCGGCCTACTCGTACATGGCGCTCGTACCGATTATCCAACCGCCCATCGCCAAGCTCCTGACCACCAAGGCCGAGCGAGAGATTCGCATGGAACAGTTGCGCGAAGTCTCGAAGCTCGAGCGGGTGCTCTTTCCGCTGCTGGTCTTGGTCATCTGTATTCTGCTCTTGCCTGCCGCGACGCCGCTCATTGGCGCGCTCACGTTTGGGAACTTGCTTCGCGAGTCGGGGGTCGTCGACCGACTCGCGAACGCCGCGCAAAATGAGATGATGAACATCGTGACGATTCTGCTTGGTCTCTCGGTTGGCTCTCGCCTGCAGGCAGAGACATTTCTCACCCTCGAGACGATCGGTATCCTCGTTCTCGGGCTCGTAGCGTTCTCGATTGGAACGGCTTCCGGCGTGCTTATCGCGAAACTGATGAACCGCTTTAGCAAGACGCCGATCAACCCCCTCATCGGTGCAGCAGGCGTCTCCGCCGTACCGATGGCCGCGCGCGTCGCGAACAAGCTCGGCCAAGAGGCCAACCCCAACAATCACTTGCTCATGCACGCGATGGGGCCCAACGTAGCGGGAGTAATCGGAAGCGCGGTAGCAGCAGGCATCCTGCTTGCCATCGTCCCGCTCTTGTCCTAGGAGAACCACATGCTCATCAACCTAACCGGAAAAGTCATCATCGTTACTGGAGCCGCAGCCGGGATTGGCCGGGGCCTGGTGGAGCGCTTTGCGCGAGAGGGAAGCGTGTGCGTCGCGATTGACCGAGACGCACACGCCCTATCCGAGCTCGAGACAGTCCTCCGCCGCGAGGGACTCGAGGTGCATCCGGTCGCGTGCGACGTAACGAACAAGGAGCACATCCAACAGACCATCACAACGGTCAGTGACATGCACGGCCACATCGACGTACTCATTAACAACGCGGGAGTCTTCTCGGCCGGTACGGTTGAAAAGCTGTCCGAGGCCGATTGGGATAAGAACTTCGCGGTAAACGCGAAGGGAACCTTTCTCATGAGCCAAGCGGTAATCCCGGCGATGAAGGCGCAGAAGTGGGGACGCATCATTAACGCGGCGAGTTTCGCCGCGCTTATCCCGAGCATTGCCACGGCGGCCTACGCCGCGTCGAAAGGTTCGGTTGGCTTGCTCACGAGGGTGATGGCCGGTGAACTCGGTCCCTGGAACATCACCGTCAACGCGTACGCTCCCGGCATGGTGCCAACCGGCATGAACAACTTCGATACGAGAAGTCCGGCCGAGCAGGCCAAACTCCTCGACCTGCTCTCGATCCGTCGTTGGGAGACGGTAGAAGATGTGGCGAACTTGCTCTGTTTCTTGGCATCCGACCAGGCGGGATACATTACCGGCACACTCATCGACGTGAGCGGGGGCAAGCTGGCAACACAGATTCCCTCAGACGCGTACCAGTCGTAGCCCGGCCGTTCCTTAGTAAATCTATAACGCATAACGATTTACACTTCGGCGAAATGGTAATCCTCTCACGAATGGGCTATCTTTGAGCATAGGCAGCGGGGCCTTGTAGAGGAGAACAGATGAAGAAAACTGGAACGATGGTCGTGGCGGCTTCAGCTGCCATCTTGGCCATCTTGGCCCTCATGGCTGCATGCCTGGAGCCGGTCGGAGCCGGCGGTTCCTCAGGCGAGGGTGACGGCGTTTCGAGTGACGAACCGCAACGGCTGATTGACATCGAGCACAACGGGTCAAAGGGCGCGGCAATTGCCCCGAACTACGGGTTCTTTATCGAAAGCTACCCCGGTTCCACGCTCGGCTCCGTAGAGCTCTTGCTCTCGAGCGCGAACGGTGGCGATGCGGAGATCGAGCTTATAGCCTCGTTGAACAACTACCTCGGCTCAGGTGATCCCGAAGCGGCCGAACTTGGACGCGCCTCAACGAAGGTTACGCTGCAGGCCGACTCAGCCATCGAGCCTTACGAGTGGATCTCGTTTGATTTTGGCGCACTTGATGTAGCTCCTGGTGAACTCGTGGTATTCGAGATCGAGGTGATATCCTCGTCCGCTGGATTTGTCTACTATGCGCAGGATGCAAACGCGGCGCCTCCCGGAACGCCGTCGGTCATCCAGACAAACGGCACAAAGGACATCCACGATCCGAACGGCGTCTACGACAAGCGGCGCGAGCCAATCCCGCTTCGCGTAGTCGGGGAGCCTGCACCATAGTCTGTTGTAGCAGCACGCCCATTTTCGTACCATGGATAGATGGGCACCATCTCTCCTGGATTGGTCAGTATCACGTTCCGGCAACTCACCCCGAATGAGATCGTCCGCCTGTTAGAGAAGGCCGACGTCCGCGCGGTCGAGTGGGGTGGTGACGTTCACGTCCCTCACGGAGATATCGAACGTGCACGCGAAGTCCGGGATCTGTGCAGCAACTCCGGGGTTGTGACTCCAAGCTACGGTTCCTACTACCGGCTCGGTGTAAGCGCGAGGGAAGGGCTTCGATTTGAGACGGTGCTCGAGACCGCGAGTGAACTCGGATGCGAGACGGTTCGCGCCTGGGCCGGGAATCGATCATCTGAGGCGGTTAGCGCTGAGGATCGAGCCGCGCTTGTCGTAGAGGCGCGCAAATGCGCGGATCTTGCCCGGTCTGCAGGCTTGACTATCAGCTTCGAGTATCACGGCTGCACGCTCACCGATACCAACGAGAGTGCGACACGCTTCTTCGATGAGGTCGATCATCCGGCTGTGCGATCGTACTGGCAGCCACGCAACGGCAAGCCGGTCGACTACTCGCTCGAGGGCTTACACCAGGTCGCGCCCTACCTCTCGAACGTACACGTCTTCCACTGGCTTACTTCTCAACAGCGGTTTGCGCTTGCCGAAGGTGCTGGGGCGTGGGCTCGCTACCTACAGGCAGTCGGGTCTATCCCCGGAGACCGCTATGCGATGATCGAGTTTGTGAAGGGCGATGCGCCGGAGCAGTTTCTCGCAGACGCAGCGACGCTCAAGGCGTGGCTCGCTTAGGAACGCCATGTGGGGTTTGGTTCAGTATTTGGGAAACGTCGGCATCTCCCGGACGAACTGAGTTCAGACGATCGCGCACGCGGCAAGCGGCGCTATCGTCAGTTCTTGCTTCGCGCGCTGCGAGGAGTCCCGGTTGGAGAGGTCACCACCGAGCGCTGATCCGTGAGGTAGTGACGGGCGAGTATACGACCGCGGCATCGGTTGCCGAGATCCTCGGAGAGTCCGCGAAGGTCGGGGCGATGCCGGCCTTGCGCGCGGCACTCGACGTTGCAACTTTGGGCCTCAGATAACCTGCCTACGCGCGACCTCGAAACTCGCCGGGAGTCGTTCCAGCAACCCGCTTGAATACGCGATAGAAGTACGCCGCGTTTTCGAATCCCGTCGATCGAGCTATCTCATCAATGACCTCATTCCCCGCGCGTAGCATCTTTTTCGCGGCGTCCACCCGCTTGTGTGCGAGGAACTCCGAGAAGGTGAGTCCGGCCTCCCGCTTGAACACTCGGCTGAAGTGGGCAAGGCTCATACCCGCGAGCTCCGCCATCGACTCTGCGGTAATAGGCTCTTGCAGGTGATCGCGAACATAACGCGCAACGCGGTTGATCTCGTCACGAGCAGAGATTTGGCCCGCCTCCGACTGTGCCGCTTCGATTGCCTGAGCGCTCCGCGTGAGGTAGTCGATGAGATTCGAGAGGCGAGTGGTTGGAACGAAGTCGGGAAGCCGCGCTCCCGCGGCGTGTGCCTTCGTCTCGAGAAGCGCCGCAAGCTCCCGCTCCCACGGCTCTCGCGCGTGTGCCGGTACCCTGCGCTCGCGAAGCAGGCGCTCCACCAACCGATCAACTGAAGACCAGCATCGGCCGACATAGGTAGTAATGACGAA
>JBMCTC010000013.1:0-27969 GCA_048624115.1 Spirochaetota bacterium | reverse complement strand
TGATGGAGAAGAATCAGACGTTGATGGAGTCCATACTTGATGATCTCGGATGCCTCTTTGCATCGATTACGACCAGCAGCCACGACAGCAGCCGGGCACGGGAGGAGATGAGCGCCCTCGACGGTCAAACCGGTGAGATCAAGAGCTTCCTCAGAAATATCCAAGAGATCTCAGAGCAAATCAAACTGCTCGGCTTTAATGCTGCCATTGAAGCGGCAAGGGCAGGGAGCGCAGGCGCGGGGTTCGCCGTTGTCGCTCGAGAGGTGAAGAAGCTGTCGTTCGAGACGGAACGGAACATCGAGAAGAGCAAGAGCTCCGTAACTTCCGTGCTAACCTCACTCGCGAGAATGAGCAAATTACTGGAGACGCTCGGTGGAGAGCTCGGCAGTTGCACCGATCGGAGTACTGAGATGGAGCGCGAGGTCTCAACGCTGTCCGAACAGACAAGCGCTTCCCACGAAAAACTCGTCCAGTACAAGACCCGCATCGCCGGTCTCATCGAGGACCTCGAGACAGTGAATCAAACCAACCAAAAGCTAATGCGCACTACGTAGGGTCGCTCGGAAGGGCGTGACGCTCTCTCGGCAGAGCTCATATCCCCGCCTCCAGAGCGAACCGGGCAATTACCGGACGAGGGGTTGGCGGAAGACCGCGAGCGCCGGGCCGGCGATCGGGAGTGAGCCGGAAGAGCCCGGCGCGGTATGGACGAAGTCTTTCCAAGGCTTCGTCCATGCGCGGGCTGTAGCCAAGGGGAGCCGCGAGGTGTTGGCTGCCGGAGGGGTGCGTCTCGTGGGGCGGCGCCGGCGCTCCCCTTTCTACCTATGCATTGAGGCACCGGTCGGGGGGCTTCCAAGAGCGCGTTTCACGCGACGTCGGATCTCGTAGAGTTGGTACTTCACCGTTCCCTGGCTTCGCTCGAGCGCGCGTGCGGTCTCGGCGGTCGAGCGCCCTTCGCAGTAAAAGCAGCGATAGACCTGCCGCAGGTTCAATGGGAGACGAGAGAGGATGATATCCACAACGATTCGATCGGTGATATCGTGGTCGCTCTGTTGCGCGTCGGGGCCTGTGGCTGGACCATCGGAGGCCCAGGCGAGTGGGATGGGACGCAGTCGCACGCCACGCAGGTACTTGAGCAGTTGATTTCGAGCGATTGCGTACACCCAGGTTCGAGGACTCGATTCTCCGCGGAATCTTGGCATCGCCTCCATGGCGGCGATGATCGTCTCTTGAGCGAGATCTTCGGCATCCCCAGGGTCAGTGACACGCCGGGCAAACCATCGCCTCACGGGTTCATCAAACTGTTCAACGATCTCCTCGGCTTGCACGGCTACACGTCGGTCGGCGCCGGGCTCTTGCCGCCGGTGTCAGATTCGCGCGGTCGCAACGTGGACGGCAGAAACGCGTTGAGGCGCTCTTCGATCACGAGTGGGTGCTCATCTGTGCCCAGACACTCGATGCCGGCAATGACGATGTCAATGGTTCTCGCCGCTGCGGCGAGGTAGGTCTGCTTCAAGCGCTCGAGAATTGCACGCTCTTCAACGGGATCCCAACCATCGATGGTCATCTGCAGACCCTTCTTCGCAATCGGATGTTCGACCGTGTCTACGATCTCGTCGAGCGAGAGGGTGCCGTGGGCCCGCTCATACCGCGATACCATGACAAGGCTGGCCACGAGTGCGTCGTCGCTCGAGAAGTCGAGGGCCGGTGGATGCTCGGGGATCGGCTGCTGCTCACGGGAGGTGTAGTTCAGAAACCGCGACAGCCGCTGCATAAAGAACTGCTCGGCGCGCCGTTGCTGAACCGCCGAGACATCGTCTTCAATCTCCGCAATCGTGTTCATGAGCATCTCGCACGCTCGATCGGACATGTTGCGATAGATGATCGCCCGATCGGCAACGGGTACGCCCGCGAGAAACTCGGCCATAACGCTCATGTCGGTCTCTCGTAGCGCCATTTGAATCGCTCGATCGTGTCGTTCGGTCTGTTCGGCAAACTCTGATAACTTCATCGGTGCTCCTTCACCAAGTGTAGTACCACAACGGGGCGGTTTGGTTGGCGGATCTATAGCTTCTCGTTCGCATTCTCTTGCTTCCGCGGCTTCGCCGCTTCGGCTATGTCCGAACCTTGCTGGCGGGGTCAATCTTCCAATACGATGAAGGAAAGGAGTCTCCATGATAGCAACGAAGGAGTTTGGCTCGACCGGCCACAAGAGCACTCGAACGCTCTTTGGAGCCGCGGCGCTTGGGAGCGTCACGCAAGAGCGAGCTGATGAGACGCTCGAGGTACTGCTCGAGTACGGTGTAAACCACATTGACGTGGCAGCAAGCTACGGCAATGGCGAGGCGGAGAAGCGCATGGCCCCGTGGCTCGCGAAGCATCGCGACCGGTTTTTCTTGGCGACCAAGACGGGCAAGCGTAGTTACGACGAGGCAAAGGCAGATTTTCACGGCTCGCTCGAGCGGTTGGGCGTCGAGAAGGTCGACCTCATTCAGCTTCACAACCTGGTCGAAGATGACCAATGGGCCGAGGCGATGGGGCCCCACGGCGCGCTCGAGGCGGTGATCGAAGCGCGGGACGAAGGTCTGGTCGATCACATTGGCGTGACGGGCCACGGCTTCTCGGCTCCAAAGTCGCACATGCGGAGCCTCGATGCGTTCGAGTTTGCTTCGGTGTTACTGCCGTACAACTGGCTGTTGATGCAGCAAGACGGTTATCGTCGAGACTTCGAGGCACTTGTTGCGATGTGTCGTGAGCGCGGCGTTGCCGTGCAGACGATCAAGTCGATCGCGCGACGGCCATGGCAAGGAGAGCGACGGCGAACCTGCTGGTACGAGCCGCTCGAGGGAAAGGAGCGAGTCGATATGGCGGTCGCGTGGGTGCTCTCGAACCCGGACGTTTTCCTAAACACGGTCGGAGATGTTGACGTACTGCCCCGCGTGCTCGAAGCTGCTGATCGTGCCTCGAAACAAGACGCACAACGGCCCTCTGATGATCAGATGAGCGCGCTTGCAAACGAAACAGAGATGGAGTTGATCTTCGAGGGCCACAAGGCACTCTCGGGGCAGTAGCGGCACCCGAAAACTACGGCTCTGCGTCAGGGCTTGGGGAGTAATCGACCGAGACGAGCGTGAGCCCCGAGGCGGGTGCGACCGGGGGCGCGTGCTTGCGGTCGCCTGTGCTCAAGAGCGATTCGATTTGGTCTGGTGTTGCCCGGCCTGCGCCAACCGCCACGAGTGCGCCAACCATCGCCCGGATCTGCTTCCAAAGGAACCCATCGCCGCGAACTGTGATTTCCAGGACCGGGCCGCGGGCAAAGGTGGTCCGGTCAATCTGCACCGAGCGTACGGTGCGCTCGCTGCTCTTGTCGCTGCGAGCCTTCGTAAACCCCGAGAAATCGTGCGTGCCGACAAAGAGCCTCGAAGCGTCCCGCATTGCCTGCGCATGGAGCGGCTCCTGCTGACGCCAGGCGAGGTGTGCCAGAAAAGGGTTGGCAACCGGGCCGTCTACAATCCCGTATCGGTAGGTCTTGGACCTCGCGAGGTACCGAGCGTGAAAGCGATCATCGGCGCGTTCGATATCGAGCACAGCGACGTCACCGGGCAGCGCGCGGTTTAGGTTCACGAGCAGTTCGTCGCGATCAATCGCCGCCGGCAGAACGACACTTGCTACCTGCCCTTCTGCATGAACGCCCGCGTCGGTCCGTCCCGCACCGTTTACCTGAACGGCGAGACTCTCGTCCGCAGCGAGCAGTGTGGCAATCGCCTCTTCAAGGGTTGCCTGGACCGTCCGTCCGTTGCCGCGCTGCCATCCCTTGAACCGCGAGCCGTTGTAGGCAACGACGAGTTTCCAAGTGGTCGATGCCTCACCCGTCACGCGCGCCCCCGCCTGCCGTTCGGCTTGCCCTTCTTGTGACTCCCTCGCTTGTCCGGAGGTTTGCTCTTGCCGTGCTGCTTGCGCGGCGCCCCACGCTTTCCCTTCGAAGAGCGCCTTTCAGCCGCCGTGCGGCTTCCGGCTGCCGATCGTTTCTCGGGAACGCGCTCTACACGAATGATGGTGCCCTGGTGGTTGTAGTCGTCAAGCGCCTCGGCTACTCGAGACGCCATCGCCGCATCGACCTGGACCGTGCTCGAGTCGACATCGATATCGATTCGCCCGAGGCGGATGTTGCCGGAGTTGGTCGCGCGGTTGATCATGCCGATGACCTGCGGCGGTAGCACTCCCTGCCGACGGCCGACATTGATACGAAGTCGGACCGTGGGGCCACTCGGGGCGCCGCCGCTCTGTCGAGGCGAGTTCGACCGACGCTGGGGTGGTGCCGGGTTGAGGTCGGGCGCATCGCCGTACTCATCGAGAAAGCGATTGAACTCCACGGAGATAAAGCGCTGCAAGAGCTCGTCGCGACTGAGGCCCACGAGCGACTCCTCGATTGCCTCGAGGTACGGGTCTACCGCCTCGTGGTTTACCTCTACCGATGTTACCCGAGAGAGGAGTTCCATGAGCCGCGCTTCACAGATGTCACCTCCTCGGGGAATTGTTGCTTCTTCGAGCTTTCGTCCGATCGCTCGCTCGATATGCGCAATCCTGTGCCCCTCGCGCATGTGCACGAGGGCGAGCGAGGCACCGGTCTTGCCTGCACGCCCGGTCCGACCGCTTCGGTGGGTGTAGGCCGCGACATCGTCCGGTAGATCGTAGTGAATGACGTGGGAGAGGTTGTCTACATCGAGGCCGCGGGCGGCAACATCGGTCGCGACGAGTAGCGAGGGATTCCCGGCACGAAATCGGCTCATGACCGAATCGCGGTGAACTTGCGAGAGCTCTCCATGCAGAGCATCTGCGGCGTACCCGTCTCTCGCAAGACGGGCGGCAACGTCCTTCACGCCCTCGCGCGTTCGACAGAAGATAATCGCGTACATCCCTGAGTTCACGTCGATCAGTCGCCGGAGCGCGGCGTACTTGTCGTGAGCGTGAACCCGGTAATAGAAATGAGAAACGCTCCCGGTGCCTTGGTTCCGCGTACCCGCGACGATTTCGTGCGGATCGTGCATGTACGTCGCTGCAATCCTCGCAACCTCCGGATGCATCGTTGCCGAAAAGAGCAAGGTGCGACGGTCGGGATTGGCCATCGCGAGGATCGCATCGAGCTCATCCTTGAATCCCATATCGAGCATTTGGTCAGCTTCGTCGAGCACGAGGAAGCGAAGGGTAGCGAGGTCGGCAATGCCCTTGTCGATAAGGTCTTTTAATCGCCCGGGAGTGGCGGTGACGATATGGGCACCCGCCTTGAGGTCGCGGATCTGCGGCCCAAACGAGGCTCCCCCATAGACAGTCGCGGTTCGCAGACCCGCAAGGTTGCGCCCGTAGTCGGCGATCTCGCGGGCCACCTGGATACACAGCTCGCGTGTTGGCGCGAGAATAAGCGCCTGCGTTGCTTGTGCGTGGAGGTCGAGTTTCTGAAGGATCGGAAGCCCAAAGGCCGCGGTCTTTCCGGTTCCAGTCTGGGCGAGTCCGGTCACGTCCCGATCCTCGGAAAGCAGAAACGGAATCATCTCGGCTTGAATTGGAGTGGGGGTAACAAACCCGCGCTCGACTATTGCGTCAAGGAGGGAAGGCTGAAGCCCGAGTTGCTCAAAGGTTGTCACTTATATCCTCGTAACGGCAGGTCCGCATGATGATACGCGCAGGCGCAGGCGAAGTCAAATTGCCGCAGCGAGGGGGAGCCGCGATGGTCGGGCCGGCGCCGCGGGGGGCGACTCACATGAGGCGCGGCTGACGCTTCCCCTCCTTGTCTCAGCGGACCGTTCCTGGCAGAGTAGAGCGATGCTAACCCTACCAATCCTCGGCACAGCCGAGAGCTACAGAGTTCGTCCGAGCAAGATCCTCGCCCTCGGGCTCAACTACGCGGAGCATGTGAAAGAGAGCGGCTCGCTCGGCGAGAAGGTGTTCGAAGCGGAGATTCCTAACGAGCCCGTTGTGTTCTCGATCACGGCAAATGCGATCTGCGGGCCGGGGGACGCGATCGTGCTCCCGGCGATTGCCGAGACGTACGGCTTTGCGAATGTGCGGACTGATTTCGAGGGCGAACTCGCGCTGGTGATTGGCAAGGGCGGAAAGAATATTCGCGAGGCGGATGCGCTTCACCACATCTTTGGCTTTACGTGCGCGAACGACGTGAGTCAGCGCAACATTCAAAAGAGTGATCAGTCGGGCTGGTTCCGGGGCAAGTCGTTCGACACCTTTCTGCCGCTCGGGCCGGTCATCGTCCCGCGCGATGCGCTCTCCGACCCGCACAATCTCTCGCTCGAAACTCGGCTGAACGGCGAGAGGAGGCAGAGCACATCGACCTCAGACATGATCTTTCCGCTGCCGGTCATTATCAGTTATCTCTCGCGCAACTTCACGCTCGAGGAGGGCGATGTGATTATCACCGGGACGCCGAGCGGCGTCGGCCCGCTGGCAGTCGGCGATGTGGTCGAGGTCGAGATCGAGGGAATCGGGACGTTGCGGAATCCGGTGGCCCGAGAGGAGGCGGAGGCATGAAGGTAGGGTTGCGCAAGTACGATGGAGCGAAGGATAAGAAGGCAACCCACACGATCTGGGAAGAGTGCGGATGGATCGACGGCGAGAAGAAAGCGAAAGAGGCACTCGATCGATTTGTTGGCGTCTCCGAGGCGTGGGTCTACACGGTAGACGACACGGCAGAGGCGATGACGGTCACGACACCGGCGCGATTCTTTCACTCGGGAAGCAGCTCGGCAGCCGCGCTCCAAGCGCTCCACAGCTTTGACCCACTACTCCGCCTTGAAGTTATCTACCTGCTCGCGAATCGCTCGGATCGAATCACGCGTGCGCTGACCCAAGTTCGAGACCTCCTCGGCGGCGGTCGTGATCTCTGCTGCGCCGTTGCGAACTTCTCCCATGCCGCCGCTCACGGAGGCGCTCACTTCTTGCACCCGGTCGAGAACTCCCGTAATGCTTGCCGACTCCTTCTTGATGCCGTCGGTGGCGGCAGAGACGCGGTGGGTCACCTCGGTAAGTGCCGAGGTCGAACTCAGGATCTCAGTGCTTGCGTTTGAGAGTTCGGCCATTGCCGCAGCAATCTCCTCAAACACATCTGAGAGCGCGCCAACGTCCGCGCCGAGGCTCGAGAGGAGCGACTCGTTATCGCGGGTTGCCTCGAGGGCTTGCTTCGCCCGCTCTGCCGTATCCTCGAGCGACGAAGAGATCTCGCCGGCGTTCCGGGTTGTAGACTCGGCGAGCTTCCTGATCTCGTCGGCAACGACGGCAAATCCACGGCCTGCATCGCCGGCGTGAGCGGCCTCGATGGCCGCGTTCATCGCCAGCAGGTTCGTTTGATCGGCAATCTGGTTGATAATGCGGGTCGTCTCGAGCATCTGCTCCGCCGAGCGTGCGAGATCCTCCATAATTGCCAACGTCTCGCTAATCTGCTCGCTCCCCTCGTTCGCGCGGGCGGCCACCTGCCCGGTTACCGCCTTTCGCTCCGCGGCGGTCTGGGCCACGCGCTGAATCGATACCGACATTTCCTCGATTGCGGCAGTCGATTGCTCTACCGAGGCGGACTGCGTATCAACCGACTCGCTGAGCTCGCCGGTTGTCTTCGCAATCGCATCGGTAGCCGTTGCGGCACGCTTGATCTGCTCGTCGAGCCCCGCGATTTGATCTGCCATCGAGTTGATATTGGCCGATATTTCGGTGATTGCGGCGGACGACTCGGTCGAGTTTGACGAAAGCGACTCGCCTAACTCCACGCTACTGCGTGCCTCTACCTGAATGGCCCGCACAATCTCGCGGAGCTTCGCGAGAAAATCGTTGAAGTGTCTGGCAAGATCGGCAATCTCGTCGCGGCCGCGAACGTGAAGCTCGGAGGTAAGATCACCGCCTCCTTGGGCGATCGACTCGAGTCTGCCGGTTGCCGACCGAAGCGGTCGCACGATCGATCGACTCGTAATGACCGTATAGGCAACCATCACAACGACCATACCCGCCACAATTAGGCTCATAAGAACGAGCAGTCGTCGCGCCGGGGCAAGCGCCTCGCCCGTCTCCATCTCTACGATCACCGCCCAGTCAAAGGCGTCGGTCGCCACCGGGCCGTACGCAATAAACGCATCACGCCCCCGATAGTTCGTGTCCGAGAGCGTCTCTCGCGCCCCCGTAGCGGCATCATCAACGAACGGGTACGGCACCGCCACCTTCAGGATCGACGTCTCGAGCCTGTCGATCTCCGCGAGGTTGGCCTCGGTACCGACCGCCGCCTCGAGCTCTGCGAGGTAGCGCGCCTTTTGCTCAATCAACAGCCGATTGTCGGTTCTTACGAGCCGGTCGGCGCCCACAACATACGCCTCACCCGTTGAGCCGAGGCCTTCGGCCTCCCAGCTCCTGTCCCCCGTTGCGATCTCCACGAGGCGGTCAATCGACATTTGGAGGACAAGCGCGCCTATCACACGCCCATCGCGAACGATCGGCGAGGAGACAAAGGCGGCCGGGGCGTAGTAGGAGGGCGGATAGGTTTCGAAGTCGACAAAGATCGCGGCATCCGGCTCCGAAGCATCGATTGCGGCAAGCGCAGCGCGAGCGATGTTCGTCTGCGAGTAGGGCCCGTTGCGAAGGCTCGTGGCAAAATCGACCTCTTTGAACACCGAGTAGACGATGTTCCCGCGGTCGGGCTCGACCAAGAACAGATCGTAGTACCCAAACCGCCGCTGGAACTCGCGAAAGACAGGATGGTAACGTGCGTGCGCGACTGCGTAGGAGGTGCCGTCGGCGGCAGCGCGCAGCTCGTCCTTCTGTCCCACCGGATTCGGATTCTCTGAAATGTAGGCTCGCTGCAGCGCAAGCGCGGCCTCGTCACGCGGCAAAAACGAGGACACCAGCGGGTTTGTTCCGCTTCCCTCGATGCGCGTCAAGAACTCAGCCGCGTAGTACTCGGCAAGAGATCGCCGTGCATCGCCTGCGTCCTCGATCTCCGCGAGATAGCTCTCGAAGGCCGCATCAAACGCTGCCATAGCCTCGACGGTCATGAGGTTCCGCGACTCGGTCACGATCTGAGCCTCGATCGTCTCGAGGTAGCTCTCGATCTCCCGCGCCTTTGACGCCCGCACCGCCTCGAGGCTCCCGGTCGTCAGACCGATTACCGCGTCGCGACTGACGAGAAAAGCCAGCCCCCCAACGAAGAGAAGGCCCAGCGCCACGATCGCTGAGATCGAGATGAGTTTGGTCGAGATGCGCATAAAACGCTCCTTACGACCATTGTAGATCTTTTTGACTTATTATTGTACAAGGTTTCGAAATTTGGCGGTCCGCCGCCGGACGGCCGTCCCCAAGCTTTGTGACACCCCCCCCGGACTTTTTCACCCCGAGCCGCGCCCTACCCCGCCCGCCGGCGTCGCCGGGCTCTGCGGGGGTTTCGTCTGGCGAACGGCCCGCCATTCGCCAGACCCGCTTCGCGGCCCCTCCGATCCCTGACCGGAAGACTCGCCGAGATCACGGCGCTCCTTGACTCAGCATGAAACACCAACATAGTATCTCAACATGAAGGCTGTACAAGTCATGTTTGACGAGTCGCTTCTGCGCCGTCTCGAGGAGGATCGCGAAGTGCGGCGGATCGGCCGATCGGCTGTTGTGCGTCGCGCGGTTGCGAGGTACCTCCGCGATGCCGAGCGAGAGTCAATTGAGAGGCAGTACAACGAGGCGTACGGAAACGGGTCTGGCATCGGCGAAGAACTCGACGAATGGTCTGAAGAAGGCGCATGGCCGCGAGAGTAAATCGCGGGGAGGTTGGCTCTACACCTTGACCAGAGTCGTCTCCACTCCTTTCTCGGATCGTTGAGCTCGGAAAAACTGATTGAAATCTGTCGAGCCCTGGGTATCGCGCTCGGGTGTAGATAACCGGCGCGTTGGCAAGGCGCCTCGTTAGCATTCATGCGCGTTTTGTTGTCATGGGCACAAGGTGCTCCACCCCTTGCCTCGAGTACCACATCGTGCACATACTCGACCACGCTATGAATCCAATGCGATCGCTCTTTGGACGCGTCAAGCGTAGGCCAGAGTCAGAGCGGGTAACCGCCGAGTTCGCGAACGACCAAGGTCACGCCGAGGTCGCCCGGGTCCGGACTCTGGGGACCTTTGGCGGCGTCTTCACGCCGAGCTTTCTCACGATTATCGGCGTTATTATGTACCTGCGCTTTAGCTGGGTCGTCGGCAACGCGGGCCTCGTGCAGACGCTGCTTATCGTGGTGCTTGCGAACTCAATTACCGCGATAACCGCCCTATCGGTGGCAAGCATCGGCTCCAACGAGCGAATGGAAACCGGTGGCGCCTACTTCATGGTTTCTCGGGTCCTCGGGTTTCAAGCGGGCGGAAGCATCGGCATTCCTCTCTACCTGAGCCAAGCCCTCTCGATCGCACTCTACGTGCTTGGCTTTGCGGAGGCACTTACGGCGATTGTACCCAACTGGTCTGCACAGATCGTGGCGCTTGTGACCATGGTCATCCTCGCCGTGCTCGGCCTCGTTGGCGCAGGGATAATGGTCAAGATCCAGTACGCGATCCTCGCCGCAATCGTCGCGAGCTTTGTCTCGATCGGCGCTGGTTTTACTCCGCAGGTTGCCGTGATCGAGCCGGGCTACCTTCCCGACCTCGACTTTTGGGCAGTCTTTGCCGTCTTTTTCCCGGCTGTCACCGGAATCCTTGCGGGCGTCTCGATGTCGGGAGATCTCCGCAATCCCGCCAAGAGTATCCCACGAGGAACGCTTCTCGCGGTGGCCGCCGGGTTTGTTGTCTACCTGCTCGTTCCTGCAATGCTCGCGTTTACCGTCCCTCGCGAAGAGCTCTACCTCTCCACGGCGCTCCGTGACGCTGCACGCTGGCCCACGCTCGTGACCATCGGCGTAATGGGGGCAACACTGAGCTCGGCGATTGGCTCGCTTCTCGGGGCGCCGCGAACGCTTCAGGCGCTCGCCGCAGACCGCATCGCACCAAAGGCGCTCGAAGTAGGCGTGGGCCCCACCAAAGAGCCTGCACTCGCCCTCGTGCTTTCGATGGGAATCGCTACCCTCGCCGTCATTGGAGGAAACCTAAACGCAGTGGCCGAGGTTCTGACGATGTTCTTTCTCACAACCTACGGCGTGCTCAACCTCTCGGCCGGCATGGAGGCCCTCGTTGGCAACCCGTCGTTTCGCCCTTCGATCCGCACGCCCGGATGGATTAGCCTCCTCGGGACGGCCGGCTGCTTTGGCGTCATGATACTGATTAGTCCGCTCTCGAGCGCCATCGCAATCGCGGCGGTGGTTATCATCTTTGTGGCGCTCGCCTTCAGGCGTCGTGCGCTCGGCGCCACGACCAGCGGTGGCGTCTGGGAAGGCTTCTGGACCGAACGGTTACTGGCGATCTCCCAAAGGCTCGGTCGCGAGAGCGAGCGTTCGGGCAAGAACTGGCGGCCGATCGTGCAGCTCTTTGCAGGCGACCCCCTGGCCCACCGCGAGCTCATGGAGACCGCAGCCGCTCTCGCCCGGAGCGGAGGAGCACTCGCAGTCTACGCAATGGTAGATCGAAAGAAGAACCCCGACAGCCTCCACCGTGGCCGGTTTGATCAGTCGCTCCATGAAACCGTGGCCGACCTGCCGCTCGCAAACGCAACGGCCCAAGTCGTGGAGACCAATGAGTTCCTCGAAGGCGTACTGGTAGCAGCCCAGGCCGCGGCGTTCGCCGGCCGCTCCTACAACACGGTGATGCTCGGTCTTCCGCGTGAGAGTCGCCGAGACGCCGATTATGCCCGCATGCTCGTTACCCTCTCGCGATATCAGCGAAACGTCCTGCTCTACCAACGTGGCGAAATTCCCTGGAACGAGCGCACCGGTCCGATCGTGGTCTGGTGGGGCGGAAAGCAGAACAATGCTCGACTCATGATCATCCTCGCGCACTTTCTCGATAGCTCCCGCCGCCACCCCGCCGGTGTTCGGGTCGCGACGATCGTTCGCGACGAGCCACAACGAGAAGAAGCGATATCGCGCCTTACGGAGATCGTTCGTGACTTGCGCCTCACCGCAGAGGTTAGGGCTGTTGGGAACCCCGAGGGAGCCGCAATCGCCGAGGTGTTGGCTGCCGGCTCCCAAGACGCCGCACTCGTAGTGCTCGGCATCGCCTCGATGGCCACCGACGCGCTCGAACGTGGCGAACTCGCCGCCTACTTGGCCGGGCTCCGCGCCACAACCGCCTCACTCGGCTCCACTCTCCTCGTTCAATGCAACGAGCCTGGCATTGAGTACGTGTAGATCCCGAGTGCTAACGGCGGCCTGCACCATAGCCTGCACCATAGATGACGCCAAATGTACGGTCGCAAACCGTTCCCTCGAAAACAGTAGTTGACTACGCGAGGCATTGAATTGTAATAGAATACGAACACCGTCATGAGCCAACGAAAACGCAAGAAGCCGAGAATTCTGCTTATAACTCCCGAGATCGCTTCGGTTCCCCCTGGAATGCCGCGCAGCGTCGACAACGTGGTGGCAAAGGCGGGGGGCATGGCAGATGTAACCGCTGCGGTGGTTGCGTCGCTGTTTGAGCTCGGCGCCGACGTGCATGTGGCGCTGCCAAACTACCGGAAGGTGTTTGCCGCCGGTGCCGATGATCTCACTGATCGCCCGCTCACTACATATCGCTCGCGTCTTCCCGACAAGCGACTTCACTTTGCTGAAGATAGCATCTTCTACTATCGCTCATCGGTGTACGGCGGCGATGTGGGCAAGCTCGCGCTTCGGTTTCAACGAGAGATCATCAACCGGATCGTGCCGGAGGTAGAGCCGGATCTCATCCATTGCAACGACTGGACGACGGGGCTCATTCCGGCAATCGCTCGAACAACGGGCGTTCCAACGCTCTTTACGGCGCACAATATCCACACGTATGAGGCTACGCTCGACCAAATCGAGGACGCGGGCATTCCGGTGCGCGACTTCTTCCGGCATCTCTACTTCACAGAGCTCCCACGAGACTACGAGAGCAGCCGTAAGTCAAATCGAGTCAACATGCTCGCAAGCGGGCTGTTCGCCGCCCACCACGTGAACACGGTGAGTCCGACCTTCCTCGAGGAGATCGTCGAAGGCGTCCATCCATTCGTGCCCGACCCAGTTCGAAATGAGATTCGGCACAAGCACGCCGCCGGATGCGCGTTTGGAATCCTGAACTCACCGCCCGAGCACTACGATCCACAGACCGATGCATCACTCGTGCGCACCTACGGACCGGGCACCGCCTCCGAGGCGAGGCGCATAAACAAGGCCGAGTTCCAGAAGCGCCTCGGCCTCCCCGTCAACGCCGAAGCGCCACTGTTCTTCTGGCCGTCACGCCTCGATCCGGTCCAAAAGGGGTGCGACCTGCTCGCGGAGGTTCTTCCGCTCTACACTTCAAGCTCTGACAAGGTACAGTTTGCCGTCGTTGCCGACGGCCCCTACGCGGAAGCGCTTCGCGCAACGCTTCGGCGGATCGGCTCGGCGAATATCGCCTTTGTCGCGTTCTCAGAACGACTCTCCAGGCTCGGTTTTGGTGGCGCCGACTTTGTACTGATGCCGTCGCTGTTCGAGCCGTGCGGCCTTCCGCAGATGATCGGGAGCATCTATGGCGCGCTCCCGGTTGTCCGAGAGACAGGCGGACTCAAGGATACGGTAGACCACATTGAACTCGAAGGTGAGGCGGCCGGAACGACCGGAAACGGCTTCGTCTTCAAGACCTACGATGCAAATGGGTTTCGATGGGCCATTGACCAAGCTCGCCTGTTCCAAAGATGCACACAGTCGTGGAAAGATGAGGTGGTAGAGCGTGTCATGTCGGAGTCTCGCGCGAGATTCTCGCAAGAAGCCACAGCAAAGGCTTACTTCGAGCTCTATGAACGTGCCCTCGAGCGGCCGCTCGTCGAACAGGAGCATCAAGGAACGGAAGCACGAGGCGCTTGAAACACTGAAAGGCTGAGCCTGCGATCGCATCACATGCTCCTCGTGGGCTCGCCCGAGGTCTGGCTGTTCGCGCGACTCTACCTCGATGAAACCGGCGGATGTGCCCCGGAGGGGCTCGCGCTGCCTTAGCCGAGTAAACACGAGGCGGGACGCGGTTGCAAAAAGCCGACCAAACTCATTATGTTCCCAAGCATGAAACGGCAGCGGGTGTTTGGGGGGCGGCGGCTTCTCGTTGTATTGGCGATGGTGGCGCTTACGCCGCTTGTAAGTTGGGCGGTAGACGAGTACCAAGACCTCTCGATGACGCACGAGATCACGAGGCTGCTGCTCGAGCTCGGCGTGGTGATTCTCGCGGCAAAGGCCGGTGGGGCGATTGCGAAGCGGATCGGTCTGCCGGAGCTCTTGGGTGAGGTTGCCGCAGGCGTGGCGCTCGGCCCCTACGCTCTTGGCGCCGTTGGCTTTCCCGGCTTCCCGGACGGTCTTGTCCCGCTTGCTGAGGGAACCTTCCCGATATCGCTTCAGCTCTACGGCTTCGCGGCAGTCGGGGCGGTGGTGCACGTTTTGGTGGTCGGGCTCGAATCGGACAGCGGCGTCTTTGCCCGCGCACGTCGTCGTGGCCTGCCCGTTGCTCTGGGAAGCAGCCTGCTCAGCCTCGTCGTCGGTGCGCTCGTTCCGGTTCTCTTCTTTGGGCTGCCGATCCTCGACCGCCGAGTCATCTTCTTTGCCGCGCTCTCCGTTTCCACCTCATTAGGAATTCAGGCTCGAATCCTTCACGAGCACCAAAAAATGGCTACTCCCGAGGGCGTTACCATCGTGAGTGCCTCGCTCATGCAGGACGGCTTTGCAATCGTCTTCTTGGCAATCGCGCTAGCCGTCGGCGGCGTCGAGCTCGGACGCGACGGGGACGCCGATATCATGACCACAGTCGTCCCGGTTGCGCTCATCGCGCTCGCGGCACTCGCCGGAGGCGCGGCACTCGCCTTTTTTGGCGCTCCAAGGCTCGCCGCGTTCTTCCGCGAGCGAATCACTCCCAACTTGCTCACAGCGCTCATCGTGGGAATCACGCTCTTTGTCTCCGCGGTCTTCGAAGCGTTTGGCGTGGCATCGATCATCGGCGCCTACATTATCGGCGTCGCATTCAGTCGGACCGAGCTCAGCGACGTCTTGGCCGAGAAAACACAGCCAATTGCGGAGTTCTTTGTCCCGGTCCTCTACGTCGTCATGGGGATGCTCGTGGACTGGCGAGTCCTCTTTGATCTCTCGATCCTGCTGCCCGGCGTCGGTTTTGCCCTCCTCTCGGCTGCAGCTAAGATCATTGGCTCGGGCATCCCCGCTCGCCTCTCGGGATTCAACCGCCTCGGAGTGCTGCGAGTCGGGCTCGGCACGGTGTGCCGCGGAGAGGTTGCACTCATCATTGCCTCGGTGGGGCTTGCGCTCGGTGACTTCTCGCTCGAGATCTTCCAGATCATGGTGGTCATGATCGTGGTCTCAGTCACCATAGGCGCGCCGGCTCTCTCTGCAACGATGCGAAGCAAGCGCGCGGGAACCAAGGGGCGCTGGGGCCAGCGCGACACAGAGGTCACAAAAATCGACCTGCCAAACGAGGAACTCTCCGACCTGATTACCGACGGCATTCTCCGCGTAGCAGAGGAGGACGGATTCTTCGTGCACCGTCTCGAGCTCGAGGGGACGGTCTATCGCCTAAGGCGCAACGAGGTCTTTCTCACCATTAACCGAGACCCAACGAGTATCCGTATCGTGAGCGATCCGCGCGATACGGGCATTGCCAAGACGATGCTCTACGAGGTGATTGTGCACGTTCGCGACCGTGTGGCTCGGATTGCCGACGTGACCGTGCCAAAGGAGCTTCGTCGCGACGTAGGCGGTGGGGGGGCCTCGACGGTGGAGCTCAAGGACTATCTGAGTCCGGCAGCTGCGGCGGTGCCGCTTGAGGCCCAAACGAAGGAAGAGGCAATCAGAGAGCTTGTTCATCAACTCGATCGAGCGGGAAGGATCACCGACGCGGAACAGGTACTCAAAGCTGTGATGGAACGAGAGGCAACGGTGAGCACCGGCATGGAAAAGGGACTCGCAATTCCGCACGCTCGTACGAACGGCGTCAAGGGTATGGCCGTGGCAGTCGGCCTCTCGCGTGAAGGTCTCGACTTCCAGTCCCTCGACGGGAACCCGACGCACATCATCTTCCTGATCGCGAGCTCTCCCGAGGACCGCGGTCCCCACCTTCAGCTGCTCGCCGCAATTGCCAAGCAAATGCGTGACGAACAGAGGATTGCCTCGGCCCTCTCGGCAGAGAACGAGACCGATCTCATCGGGGTGCTCCTCGAAGAGAAGCAGGAACAGCAGGTTTGACCGAGGCACGTGGCGTTCGGTATCCTGATGCAACCTGAAGGAGAACTCCCGTGGCAGGAACAACCGGAATCACGCCTACTCGGGGCGAAGACTTTGCCGAGTGGTACCAAGAGGTCATCAAGAACGCCCGTATGGCAGAGAACAGCCCCGTTCGCGGCTGCATGGTCATTCTGCCCTGGGGATACGAGCTATGGGAGAACATCAAGCAGACGCTCGACTCTCAGTTCAAAGCAACCGGCCACAGAAACGCGTACTTCCCGCTCTTTATTCCCTTGAGCTACCTCGAGAAAGAAGCCGAGCACGTCGAGGGTTTTGCGAAGGAGTGCGCGGTTGTAACACACCATCGACTCGAGCAGGGCCCAGATGGTGGCCTCGTGCCGGCCGGCGAGCTGCAGGAACCGTTGATAGTCCGACCTACGAGCGAGACGATCATCGGCGCGACGTTTGCCAACTGGGTGCAGAGCTACCGCGATCTACCGCTTCTTATTAACCAGTGGGCGAATGTTGTTCGTTGGGAGATGCGCACGAGGCTCTTCCTTCGCACCGCAGAGTTTCTGTGGCAAGAGGGCCACACGGCTCATGAGACGAAGCAAGACGCGCAAGAGGAGACACTGCGAATCCTCGAGCTCTACCGTCGCTTTGCCCACGAGTACATGGCGATACCGGTGATCGCCGGCGAGAAGAGCGAGAGCGAGCGGTTTCCCGGCGCGGTTGCTACCTACAGCATCGAGGCGATGATGCAGGACAAAAAGGCACTGCAGGCCGGCACGAGTCACTTCCTTGGCCAAAACTTCTCGAAGGCGTCGGGAATTCAGTATCAGAGCCGTGAGGGGCAACTCGAGTACGCCTGGACCACAAGCTGGGGAGTCTCGACGCGGCTGATCGGCGCGCTTATTATGACGCACGGCGACGACGACGGAATGATCATGCCGCCGCGGATCGCGCCGGCGCACATCGCCCTGCTTCCGATCATCCGTAAGGAAGAAGACCGGGCGCAAGTCATGCGCTACGTTGATGCGCTCGCGGACGAGTTGCGATCTACGCACTACGACGGCGCGCCCATCCGCGTCGAGGTGGACGACCGCGACATGAACGCGGGCGAGCGAAGCTGGGACTGGGTACGCAAGGGCATTCCGCTTCGGGCAGAGATCGGCCCGCGCGACATCGAGAAGAACGCGGTGTTTCTCGCGCGGCGTGACAAGCCGCCGAAAGACAAGACGAGCGTAGGCCGAGACGAGCTCGTTTCGAGCGCGCCCGGCCTCCTGGCCGAGATTCAGAAATCGCTCTACGACCGAGCCCTCGCATTCCGCGACGAGAACACGCGCCGCATCGACTCAAAGGATGAGTTCTACGAGTTTTTCAAGGGCGAGGGCGGCGGTTTCGCGGTCGCGCACTGGAACGGCAGCAGCGAGATAGAAGAACAGATCAAGAGCGACCTTGCTGTCACGGTCCGCGCGATGCCGAATGGGCCGGAGTACGAAGAGGCAGGAACCTGCCCCTTCTCCGGTGAGCCAAGCAGTCGGCGGGTGGTGTTCGCGAAGAGTTACTAGCGTGCCGGTGAACCGTATCCGGGCGACTACGCCTAGGGCGCGACCGGACCGATTGCGGACATCGCAGCGACAAACGCGCCGCGTGGACTCCCTACAACTCAGGTAATACTTCTCACATCGTTGGACAGAAGCCGGCTAACGCACTCGGCATATACGATGTGAGCCGGCTCGCCGTGATCGACCGATCACGCAGCCAGCCGTACACCACGTACATCGGTTTTGGTGTCAGGCTCGTTACGAACGAGTGATGAGCCAACGCCTCGCACCAAACCCCGGCCGCGGTCTATACTACGGCCGATGAAAAAGAAACAACTCCGCTATCGTCAGATCCATCTAGATTTTCACACCTCGCCGGCCATTCCTGAAGTCGGCGCCCGCTTTGACAAGAAGCAGTTTCAGGAGGCGCTTCGCGTGGGGCACGTCGATTCAATCACGTGTTTCTCTTCTTGCCACCACGGATTGAGCTACCACCCGACCGAGGTGGGGACCATGCACCCGTCCCTTAGCTTTGATCTGTTGGGCGCGCAGATGGAGGCGTGCAAAGAGATAGACGTCAAAGTGCCGGTCTACCTCACGGCGGGGGTAGACAACATCGCAGCGGAGGCTCATCCCGAGTGGCGCGAGATTAGTGCAGAAGGCGAGTACCAGGGATGGACGACTTCGCCCCTCAAGCCGGGATTCAAGACGCTCTGCTTCAACACTCCCTACATGGAGTACCTCGTTGCCAAGATCGAAGAGGCGGCGACGCGTTATCCCGAGGCGGACGGCATCTTCCTCGACATTATCCATCAGGGGCCGTGCTGCTGCGAGTACTGCATGAAGCGCATGCATGAGCGAGGCCTCGACCCACTCGAGCCGGCCGACCGACAGCAAAATGCAGATGAAGTGATCATGGAGTACTTCAGGCGCATCACCGCTGCATGCAAGGTCAACGACCCTGACATGCCGGTCTTCCACAACTCGGGTCACGTCTCTCCCGGCAGTCGAAAGGTGCTCCCCTACTTCAGCCACCTCGAGCTCGAGAGCCTGCCCACCGGTGGCTGGGGTTACGATCACTTTCCCTTCTCGGCCAAGTACGTATCGAACCTCGATCTCGACTTCCTGGGAATGACCGGAAAGTTCCACACGACGTGGGGCGAGTTCGGCGGCTACAAGCATCCAAACGCGCTTCGCTACGAGTGCGCGGCAATGCTCGCCTTCGGCTCGAAGTGCAGCGTGGGTGATCAACTCCACCCTTCGGGCGAGGCCGATCTTTCCACGTATCGGGTCATCGGCAAGGCCTACGAAGAGGTAGAGGCAAAAGAACCGTGGTGCACCGACGCGAAGAACGTCGCGGACATCGGCCTGCTCTCGAGCGCAGCCAACCACCTCGGCGACCCGGCCTACGGCGGGAGCCGCGAGAGCAAGGCGGATACCGGGGCGTCGCGGGTACTGCTCGAGGGCCACTACCTGTTCGATATCCTCGATGAAGAGATGGCGTTCGACAGCTACCGAATGCTGATCTTGCCCGACGACATTGCGGTTGGGCCGGCCCTGAAAAAGAAGCTCGACTCGTATCTCGCCGCGGGCGGCAAGCTCCTGCTATCCGGGACGAGCGGGCTCGATAGCGACGGCAAGCCGATGTTTGAGATCGGCGGCACGGTAGACGGTGCGAGCCCCTACTCGCCCGACTTTCTGAGGCCTGCCGAGGGGTTGCGTCCGGCCGAGGTCGATTCACCGGTGGTTGCGTACCTACGCAGCCAACGACTGACCGTCACAAGCGGGGCATCTCTGGGCGAAGTCTACGACCCCTACTTCAACCGAACTTACGAGCATTTCTGCAGCCACCAGCACACGCCCTACAAACCCAAACCTTCCGGGTACTCCGCCGGCGTACAAAACGGGACGATCGTCTACCTCGCGCATCCGGTGTTTACGCTCTACTACGCGTACGGCGCGGTCAGTTACAAGAGCTTTGTCACCAAGGTCATCGACAGACTGCTCGCGGAGGATAAGCGACTGACTACGAACATGCCCTCGACCGCCCGGGTCTCGCTCACGGAGCAAGCGGCAGAGAACCGCCACGTCTTGCACCTGCTCTACGCAAACACGATCACGCGTGGCGCGGCCATGCCGATGTCGGGGGGGAACAACCAAAACAACGGAGCCCGTGACACGAAAGCCATCGAGGTGATCGAGGAGCTCGTGCCGCTGACCGGTGTCGAGGTTCGGCTGAGTCTGCCCGATGTTGCCTCCGCGACACTCGAGCCGGGAGGTCGCGCGGTAGAGCTCGATCGAGACGAGACGGGCGTGACGATCCTGGTAGACCGGTTCACGTGTCACGAGATGGTGGTTCTCTCGTAGCTCGCGTTCAACCTCGGAAACAGGCGAAACCAGGCATCGCGATTGGCCGGCGGCCGCGTTGCGCCGTATCTTTGGCAGTCCATGGATGAACCCTCAGCAGGGAGAGAAGCAGTTCCACGAAGACTCCGGCCGCGTGATCGGCTCAACATAGCATTGGGCATCGTCCTAACTGCGATCGGTGTCCTCGGTATCATCACACCCGTTCTGCCGACCACGGTGTTCCTTCTCATGGCGAGCGCCCTCTTTCTCAAGTCGAGCCCCAGGCTTCATGCCCGGCTGCACCGAAGCAAGGTTACCGGGCCGTATCTCTCGGCGTACACTCGGGGCACGGGGTTGAGTCGTGGGCGCAAGGCGATTGTAGTCGTCGTCCTGTGGGCAACGCTCATCGTCTCGGCGTGGTTCGTTCGCGAGACCCTCTGGGTGCTCATACTTCTCGCGGCGGTTGGCGTTGGAGTAACCCTCCACGTAGCGCTCATCCGGCCCCGGCAGAGGCCGGCGCAGAGAGTGCCTGCCGATCGCTCTCGCGCTTGAGCTTGAACGTGGCTATAGCCGCACGCAGTTGCTCGGCCTGGCTCGAGAACTCCTCGGCCGCCGCTGTGCGCGCCGAGCAAAAAAAGGCCGCACCCCTCTTGGGAGTGCGGCTCCATAGCTGTGAGTTGCGTTCGCCTATACGGCGACGCCCGGTTGCACCTCGTTGTCGGTGTAGTCTCCGCGTTCGAGCAAGAGATCTGGGATAGACTCGCGCAGATTCTTGGTCGCGTCGAGGAACTTGCCACGAATGTTGTTCGCCTGAACCGCCACCTGCAGGATTTTCTGGTCTTCGACCATGTTTCCTGGATCGAGGAGCGAGGCGATTTTGTCGAGCAAGTAGAGCAGACTCCGATTCAGCGGATTCATCTGATCTTGACTCTCGTCGAGGTGCTTTCCGAGCTGGTTGATGTCGTTCGAACTCACCGGATAGACTTGGTATCCTTCGACAGGGTTCTCGTAGGTCACCTCGAGGATCCCGAGGTATACAAGGAGACACTTGGGATAAACCGAGCCCGACTTTGCCTTCTCCAATGCCCTGAAACAAGCATTAACGATGTAGTAATTCATCTGGATGTGAGCAAAGTACTTCTCCGGATCACGATCACCAATCAGCGCATCAATCACCCAGTGATTCGGGGTTTCGAGGAGCTTCAGGTAAATCGGATATGTGTCGGAGTTCACGCCGACTTCTTCGAGATATTTCGCGAAGGTAAGTGTGGCGTCTACGGCGCGGGCACTCCCGACTGCCAGCACTTGGTGCAGGAACGAAAGCTCCAGCTGGTCCACGTCCGCTTCTTTCCACCCTTCTACTTCCCATCGTTTCACTGGTGACTCTCCTTAGCAGTTGGCCGCTTCCCGTTGTGACGAAACGGCCCTGCTACCTTTCCTATTCCTGAGACGTTGCGGCCTCATCCGGGGTTTCCGGACGCGCGCCCTCTGCCTGCTCGATCGATACACGCTCGTGCGGGTCAATCTCTGGATCGAGATTCGGCTCCGTTCGCAGCAGAACGAGCGGGATGATATCCTGCAGTCGCTTCGTGCTGTCAAAGAAGTTGTTCCGAATATTGTGAGCATGCACTGCGAGGTCTTCCATCTCCTCGTCGAGATTCTGCCCCTCGAGCTCGCTGATCTTGTCGAGTACGTCGAGGATCGATCGGTTCAACAGGTCGTCCTGTCCCTTGTCCTCGATCAAGTGCTTACCGAGGCTGTTCACGTCGGCGATCGTCGGCGGATAGAGCTTGTACCCATCGAGCGGGTTTGAGTAGGTCGCCTGGAATACACCGAGGATTATGCCAAGGGTCTTCGAGTAGATTTCGGCCGGGTGATACTTGCCCAAGAAACTGAAACAGGTTGCTACGATAAAGTAGTTGGGCTGAATCGAGCTCATGAACAAGAACGGGTCGCGAGTCCCGAGCAAGGCATCGATGACGTGATGATTTCGCACACCGAGCACCTTGAGGAAGACGGGATAGTTTGTACCCGTTATACCAATACTGTTTAGATACGCCGCATACGTGATTGCGGCTTCCACCGACTCAGGAGTCCTGCAACCCATCAGCCCCTTGAGGAGGTTGTATTCGATGGATGCAATGTCCTGCTTGGTGAACGTAGGCTTCTTCTCAAAAAGTTCCTTCATAGTTCGCTCCTTTCCAACCCGAGATTACTGGACAAAGACCTGCTCGGGCGGAATCTCCTTTGCAATGTAGTCGGACTTGACCAACAGAACCTGCGGGATGACATCTTCCATCTTCTTGCGAATGTCAAAGAAGAAGGTTCGAATCGAGTTGGCCTGACGTGCCATCTGCTCGATGCTCTCGTTCGTCGTCGTCCCAGCGAGGGAACCAAGGCGGTCGAGGATGTCGAGGATCGTCCGGTTGTTCGAATCGTCCTGCCCGAGTTCCTTGTTCAGGTGCTTTCCGAGATTGTTCACATCATTGATGCTTACGTTGTAAATCCGGTAACCATCCTTGGGGGACGCATACGAGGCCTGCAAGACGCCGAGTATGATCGCGAGCGTCTTGGGATAGATTCCGCCTGGGTGCCAGTTGGTCAACAATCGGAACGCATTGAGAATCAGATAGTTGTTGGGGTGAATCGAACTAAGAACCAGGAACGGGTCCTTGTCTCCGATAATTGCATCGATTACCCAATGGTTCTCAACCTCGAGAAAGCGAAGGAACAGTGCATAGTTATCGTTGTTGAGCCCCGAAAGTCTCATAAACCGTGCATAGCTGATCGCTGCTTCCACAGCTGCCACTGAGCGACTGCCGACCATGCGCTCGACGATATTTATCTCGACGTCCATGATCGATTCATTTGTCCAGGCGTCTTGAATCACCTGTTGCTGTTGAGGATCCACACTTACCTCCATGAATCTAAATTGACATAAAATGTCTTTTTCATAAGCATAGCTACTTTTCTCCAAAACACAAGAAAAATTGTACGAAAAGAGCGAAAATGGGGAAATTCCCTATTCTTATGACTCATTATTCCGTGTAACGCGTCGTTTTGGCGGCTCATTGCGCGCGGGCTGCCGAGTCTCGCTCGATCAGAATCGGCTGCGAAGGCTGAATAAGGTCGATCTCGGCGATCTCAGGATTGAGAGCCGACACGCGTTGAAGAAACCCCTGCCAGGTCTGGTCCGCCTCGAGCGCAAGCGGCGGCGCCCCTGTCGCGAGATAGTGCGAGAAGAGCGCCCACAGCGAGTCACCAGACTCGGGTCGCCACACGAGCGCTCCATCGCTCTCTGCAAGCGCAAACCGACTCGCGGGGCTCGAAACCGGGCTCACCGCCTCGCTGTGTGTCACCGTGGCGGGCGAAACCGCCTCGCTGTGTGTCACCGTCGTGCGCGCGACCGCCTCGGGCTGGGAAACCGACGCGGCGGGTTGCGCCTCGGCCGGCGGGGTTCGCTGCACCTGCGCCTCGAGGCCGGGTGCCGGCGGGTTTGGTAGCTCCTGCGTCTCGCCACCGGTGGCCGGCGCGGCAACGGTAAAGAGCAACACCGCCACGAGGGTCGCTGCGGCCCAGGGAATGTACCATCGCCACGACGTCTCGCCTCCCGGCAGAAGGCGTCTCAGCCTGCCGGCCTCGCGGGGTTTTGTCGCGAGAGTGCCCTCAGACTGATCCGGCTCGGACACCGCAGTAGAAGCTGATTGTGCCGGGTTTGCGCCATCGAGCTTGTCGAGAATCGCCTCGAGCTCCTCGCTGCGCTTCGAGAAGCGAATCGAGAAACGTGACGGCCGCGCTTGCGGCGTGAAATCGCGTATCGTGACGTCTGGGAAACTCGCTCCGGCGGATGAGTCAATAGCGCGGGCGGCATAGGCGCCGCGCTCGTTCTCGTCTTCGCGAGCGTTCAAAGCGCCCTCGACCGCCGGACGCGCATGACCGGCGGGGGCCGAGGCTTCGGGCGGCGCCCCCGCAGCATCCGCGGGCGCGTGCTCATCTGAGCGGGTGCTGAGGCTTGGTGCCGCCGGGGGTTCGGCTGCTTCTCGCGGTGCCGGCGAGGAGCGGTGCTTCGCAACATCGCGATTGCGCTCCTCGAGACGGAAGCCCGACTCACGGTCGTTCGAGGGAGCGGTGGCGCCGGTCGGCGCGGCTGTAGTCGGTTGATCGTTTACGTAGGTGCTTCGCGGGCGCTCCTCGAAACGCTCAGAAGGCGGCGCCTCGGCATCGACCTGCCGTTCATCTTCTCGGACCGCCGGCAAGGCGTCGGACGCGCGTTGCCGCTTCCCCCACTCCGCCCTGGGCACCTGGTTCACTCGCAGCGGGGCCGAAAGCACGGTTTCCTTCTTCTCAGCGACTTCCTCTACGACTGCTTCGAGCGTGTCCATGGCATTGGTAACCGTGATCTGTACCGACGCAGGAAGCGGTTCATCAATTCGCGAGAGCAAAAGGTGCACCATAGCCCGGTTCTGTTCATTGAGATTGTCGGTACAGAGAAGCAGCGTCAGGTAGAGGACGACGAGTGATGCCGGCACATGAGAGTCAAACTCTTGGATCTGCATGGTTCGGTAGATCGCACGCTGGTAGGTGAGATAGGTGCGCTGAGTAATGTCATACACGAGATCGGTCGGGATCGGCACGGTGTTCTCGTAGAAGAATCGCAGAAAGACGTTGTAGGCCTGCCGAGATAGCTTGCCGCGCAGCTTTGTAAAGGCGAGCTCGGATATGTGTGTCATTTGTGCGCCACGCATCGAGAAAATGAGGAGAGAGAGGACCCGTTCGTCCATACTCAACGAACCGGCAATCTTTTCTTCGAGTTTCGCGTCGATCTTTGCGAGCGCATCAGGCGCCGTCTCGGGCAAGGCCGTGCGTAACTGCTCGAGGAGATCGTATGTTTGTGCGCACCAGCCGTGCAGGCGAACGGTGTGCAGACTCTCTTGAAGGAGGTCAAAGGCGCTCTTGCTCATAGCAACGCTCCAGGATATATTTTCATTTTGATTATATAACAATTATTGTTGATAATCGAGATAAAAGGGATTTATGGGCGGCAATGGGAAAATGAGTCAAGAACGTATCCCGAACGTCCGAAGTACGAGTGGGAGCATAGGCTTGCGAGCGTCCGACAACGACCGAGACTTGATACGCAAAAACCACCAACTCATTGCGGACGGGATTTTCGGTGTGTCCAACCCCACGCAGGTCGGCAGCGCGACGCTCTTCGCACGATACCTGCACAGCGTGGGAATTACACCGAGCAACTACTGGATGTTCTTGCGTATGCTCGAGACCAATAATCGCTACGTCGTGGACGCACTCTGCGGGGAGCGCGACCCGCGCCTCCTCTTTAGCATCGTAAAGCCCTCGGGAGAGCTCCTTGATCGCGCATTTCAACTGATCACCCTTTGGCATCCCGGAGAGATCTACGAGAAGGTGTTGAGCGCGATCATGGGGATCATCGAGCTGAGCTTTCACGCCGCCGATGAGGGCCTCTCGTTCCACCCGCTCGACATCTCCGACATCAACAACATTGGGAAGCATCTCAACACGGAGAAGGACCAATTCGATCCGGTAAACTCCGTGGTGCTCGATATTTTGTATTGGATCACGCATCTGGGGACCTACGAGGCGCATCTTCGTAAGAGCGTGCTCGCCAAACACGCGTACCATGTGCGGATGGCGTTCTTTGACAATACAAAGCGATTAACCGATGTCATTCCACAGGTTTTGCTTGTTCGTATCGATCGAGAGCAAAATGAGATAAAGCCACAAAAAGAGTTTATTGAGTTTCTTGAAAATCTGCGGCATACTTAGCGCAGGAAGGGAACATGGGAGACTCAGTTCACGATCTTCGAGAGGCGACAAAAACGCTTCTCAAGCATCGGTATCGGCTGAAAAACAGCTACAAGCGGCCTGGCGGCCTCATTGATCTGGCCTCACAGGACCCTGAGCTGGTGATGGTAGGTGACCTCCATGGAGCGCACGAGAATCTCAAGCAGATTCTCAAACATGAGTCGGTCGAAGAGCGCGTTGCGCGCGGTGAGGTGATACTCGTCATTTTGGGCGACGGGCCGCACAATGACCAGACAGGGCAGATGAAGGAGATGGAGAGCTCGATCCTCGTGATGGACGAGGTGGTGCGGCTCCTCTTGGCTTACGGCGACTCGGTGATCTACATCCGAGGTAATCACGACACGTTTGAGCCTCGGCTCGCGAAGTCGGGCATCCAACAGGGGCTCGAGCTACGCAACTACTGCCTCGCTACGCGTGGACCGCAGTACACCGAGGCACTCGAGGCGTTCTTCGAGGCGCTACCGTTCGTTGTTCTGGGGAAAGACTTTATCATTACCCACGCTGGACCAATCCGAAATGGATGTCTCAAGCAGGAACTCATTGACATCGAGGACAACGAGGATCTGCGGCGACAGCTAATGTGGAATCGTATTCACGAACTTCGCGGCGGTACGCCGAGCATGAAAGAGTATGACGCCGACGACATCGCTCGGATGAAGCAGAAGCTCGGTTTGCCTGAGGATGCGTATTTCATTGTGGGTCACAACCCGATGTGGCGCACAGGGAATATGACCGGAATCTGGCGCAACGTGCTTGGTATCAAGAATCACTTTATTCTCTACGCAAATCTCGCGACGAAGGGCCCGTATCTGGTTCTCAAGAATGGCGTTGCGCAAGAGAAGTTCTCTGTTCAAAAGACTGAAGACACATGGGAGAGGATTGCCACATATGGGCGTTAAAACGCATGAGACGTACGCAGATCGCGTGCAAAAGCAGAGCATTCGAATGTACCTCTACCTCGACCTTTCGACGGCCGAGCTCATCGAGAAGATGAAGTCGCTATCGTTTAGCTGCATCGGCGAAAACTCGCATGTTCCGTTCAACGCGAGTGTCCGTGGATACAAAGGCGCCATGGATTCCGACGGAGACCCGTGGCTGATCAAGCCGATCGACAAGAAAGAGCTCGTCGATCACGCCTACCAAGAGGCAGCGTTCTACATAGACTTCGCGCTCGGTACGCTTGCCGCACCAAACATCGTCAAAGAGATCGATGGCGTTCCCTATCGGGCAACCAAAATCCTCGGGCACGCCCTGCAGATCTCGAGTTACGAGTACTTCAATGAGCCATTCAAGACCATTCTCGCCAACGACCTGGTAAACCGCTGGATGTTCTTTGACGAGGACCGTAATCCAAACAACTACCTGGTTATGCATGACGAGCTGCAGAAGCCGCTGATCATCGTCATCGACTACAACAAAGCAGACCTGCGTACGCCCGGCATGAAGATTACGGGCAACGACGACAAGTTCGGCTGGAAGCGCCTCGAGAAAACCCGCTTCCTGACGCTTCTCAAACCAGAGAACTTCGCCAACCTCTCGATTGAGAGCTTCGAGTGTCGTCTGGACACACTTATGGCGTTACCGCGGGAAACGCTCGAGTTGATCGGTACCCGAACATTCTCCGCGTTATCGTTCACAAAGGACACCGCAGCCGAACACACGGCAACGCTGGTGACCAACATAGAGACCCGACGTTCCTACATCAACGACTACTTCCGTACGTGGTTCAAACCGTTCGACGCCGCCCGGCAACAGAGCAAGGACGACCGCTACGCGGGCATGGGACAGTCGTTCATGGACTACTACCAGAAGAAGATGTAGCAGATACGCAGGGCGCGGTCCCCGACGAGGCCATCATTGACCGCGCCTGTGCTGTTGTTTAGTCTTCAAGTAATGAAAGGTATAGGTCGTCCATT
>JBMCTC010000012.1:0-28294 GCA_048624115.1 Spirochaetota bacterium | reverse complement strand
TACCTTCTTCCGAAAGTAAACGCGTCCTCGCCCACGTCCCCTGTCGTCTCGGCCACCTCGGTCATCGCGCCCGCCACGATCCTCTCGCCCGGAGTCTCTTCCGTCGCCACGACCTGATCCACTATCTCGATAACTGTCTCTCTTTTCGTCAGACATAGATTCCTCCTGTCCCTAAAACGGTACGTCGTCCTCGAAATCACTCACCGAGTCGTAGTCGGGCTTCTGACCCGACTGCGGTGCCGAGGATGGACGTGAGCCTCCCTGGTTACCACCACCGGATGGTGATCCGAGGAGATTGAGCTCGCTTACGATCACGTTTACACGACTCCGCTTTTGGCCATCTTGGCTCTCCCAGCGGTCTTGTCGCAGTGCACCCTGAACACCAACCTGCTTCCCTTTTACGAGATAGCGTTGCAGTGCCTCGCCTGAGCGACCAAAGAGCACGCAGTCAAAGAAGTTGGTCTCTTCCTGCCAACTGTCCCCTTGGCGTCGTGAGTAACTGTTTGCGATTGAAAACTTGCAGATCGCAGTGCCGCTGCCGGCGTAGGTCAACTCCGCGTCCCGCGTGAGTCTACCGACAAGCACAACACTGTTGATATCAGTAGCCATTTAGCTATCCTGGCGAACCATCATGAATCGAAGCAGCTCGTCGAATAGCCGAACCGCCTCTTCCACTTGATGAGCCTTCTCGGGATCCATTTCAGTCACGAAATAGAAATAGTGAGCTTGGTTTTGATCTTTGATTGGATAGGCGAGCGTTCGCTGGCCCATGTCTTCTTCTTTTGCGATGGTTGCTCCGAGGTTTTCGAGTTCTTTTCGAACCGCATCTTTTCCTCGCTGGAAACTGTCTTCATCTACCCGGAAGACGCACATCGCCTCGTAGGTGCGCATAGTCCCTCCTTATGGACTAATGACCGCCGACGTCTGTCGGCGGTAAAGAGGTTCCGATGAATATAGGGATCACGCCGCGCGCTTGTCAAGGCAGGTCGAGACTCGGCCGATTATCAGAGAAGATGGCCGCGAAAGTAAACTACGGAGACAATCTGTACTATCTCCTCTCCATGATTCGCTCGCTTCGCGCGGGCCTGCAGCTCGAGATTGACGGCGATTACTTTGCTACCAAGATCGAGCACGACTTGGACTTCATTCATCGCACAATCGAGCAACTGAGCGAAGCACTGCTCACCAACACGTTCCTCATCAATCGTACCGATTACTTACGGGAACTGATGCGCACGAAGCGCAGTTACGGAGATCTACTCAAAGAGATCACCGATGAGGAACTCAGCTTTGCCAGGCATCTCACTCATCTGCGGGCGCAACTCATCATCCGGCAGCAGGAACACATCGGCGATATTGCGGACATCCAATCTGCCATGAAACGGACGTCCATGAGCGATGAGCCGGAGAACGTCGTCGGAGAAGATGAGTATCGTTTTCTCTTTCAAAGTGAGGAAGAGGAGGAGACGTAACGCTACAGCTTTGCGTCCCTCGCGTCCATGATGGTCAGTAACTCGTGAAGCTGGATGAGTTCGTGTCTCGGAGACTGAAGCGTTTCCGGCGCGACATGACCCCACGCCGCCAACCGGCACTCGATCGGAGCCTCGGGACGACACTCCAGATCGTCCTCGTGATCGTCTACAAAGAGTGCCTGGGTCATCTTTTTGGCCGTCACGATCGACTCGACGATCTGCATTTTGCTCTTTGAGACGGGCATCGAGATCCGGTCAACCGGCCATCGGATGCCCCACCCTTCGAGCACGCGGACGATAAACTCTTGACGTTTCGTACTCACGATCCAGACGCTCGGGTCACGCGCGAGCACGCGTAGGCGCTCAGGAATACCGGCATACGCGGTGTGAAGCGCGCGCCACTTCTCGAGAGACTGCTGGACGAGCTGGTCGCGAACGGTGTAGAGCAGCGCACGGTAGGTGGCCATATGCTCTGTACCGGCCCGCGCAACAGCCGCGTCGAAATCAACCTGGCTTCCAACAGGCACGTTGTCCATGATGAGCGAGTGCAGAAGCAGATAATCCTCGCCGCTTCTGATGTAGGGCCTGTAGGCTCGAAAACGACGATAATGGTCAATGCTGACATGAGCCACCTGCTCGCCGCGATAGCGCTCAAAAAAAGCAATCCATGAGCTGACGTAGCACTCGGCGACGGAGTCACAGAGCACCCCATCAAAATCGAGAAATAATCCAGACCGCATACGCAGCAGATTGTCACACCGCCGCGCGATTAGCAAGCGTCGCGGCGGGCCTTGAGTCTGAACGCGCTCGTGACACCGGCACCGTGTTTGAGTAGTTTTCGCAGGTGAACCAGTTGGATAGCCGACAAGTTGCTCGATTCCTGAGCGCGCAACCAGGCTACGAGAACGCCCAGGTGAGCTTTCTTGCCTCGGGTGAGTACAACGAGAACTATCATGTTCGAAGCGAAGACCGAGATCTGGTCTTTCGCGTCAATCACGGAACGCAGCTCGGTCTGGCCAATCAAGTCGAGTACGAGTACGCCGTTCTCGAGGCGGTGCGATCGAGCGGAGTCACACCCAAACCCGTCGCTCGGTTCCCAAAGAGCACGCATTTTCCGAACGGGGCGCTCCTCATGGAGCACCTGCCCGGTCGCCCGCTTGACTATCGCACCGATTGCGACGGCGCCGCACTGTGCTTCGCAGCAATTCATTCCCTACCGATCGACGACCGACTCATTCGGCAGGAGGCGCCGGTAACCGACATCCTCGCCGAGTGCAACGGTCTCCTCGATAGGTTCGACAACCCAAAGCGAGCCAAAGCGCGGCGGCAGATTGACGCCTACAGAGAGCAAGTCGAGAAACTGGCCGGGAGCGGTGCGAGTTCGTTTCCAGATGAATTGCTGTGCATCACCAACACCGAGGTAAACTCGGGTAACTTCCTGGTCGATAACGACCGAGTTCGCCTCGTGGATTGGGAGAAGGCGGTCACAAGCTACCGCTACCAGGATCTTGGGCACTTTCTCGTGCCAACGACCACCCTCTGGAAGAGCGATTACGAGTTTGACGCTGCCGCCCGTCGAACGTTCCTCGCAAGCTACCACGAAGCGGCTCGTCCGCCGGTGAGCCTCGATGCGCTTGACGAGTACACCTCGGTGCTCGAGCGCACGATCCTCCTTCGCGCCTACAGTTGGTGCTACATGGCCACGGCAGAGTACGAACGAGGAGAACGACCGCTGATGCACGAAGACACCCTACGCACGATGAGCTTCTACCTCGACAACGCAGAACGATTCCTCGGCTTATGAGTACGCCGATTCTCTCAGTCGTTGTTCCCGTCTACCGAGAGCCGCTCGAGTTGCCACGGCTTCTCGCTTATCTCGCCGCCTGTCCGCGCATCGAAGAGTGCGAAGTTATCGTGGTCGATGGAGACGAGGGGAGCTCGCGCTGCCCTGCCGGCGTTCTGCCGGTGAGACTCGTGAACTGCCCTCCGGGTCGAGGGCGACAGCTCAATGCCGGCGCGGCACATGCGAGTGGCGAGATGCTGCTCTTTCTCCACGTCGACACCCTCCCGCCGCGGCGGTTTGTCTCACTCATAAAAGAAGCGCTCGCGAACGCGCCCGCCGGCGCCTTTGACCTGTCGATTCGTAGCAGCAACCCGATCGTTCGACTGATCTCGGCAAGCGGGATGGTTCGCTCTCGCGTAACACGGATACCGTACGGCGATCAGGCACACTTCTTTCGCACTCTGAGCTTTGCCGACGTGGAAGGCTATCCCGAGAGCCCGATCATGGAAGATGTCGTGATCATGGATCGCTTCAAGGCTGCCGGCGCATCCATAGCGATTGTCGGCGCGGCGGCAAGAACCAGCGATCGCCGCTGGAGACGTGGCGGGGCGGTACGGACGACACTGCGGAACCGGCGATTGATGATGGCATTTCGTGCAGGAATCTCTGCACACAAATTGACGGGACGCTACCCTCCGCAGGCGACGATCGAACCTGCCCGCGAGGCAATCATCGTCTTTTATCGAGCCCTTCGAGAGAACGGCGTGAAAACACGGCTTGCCAGTGGCATAGGCGCAAGACGAGCACTCGAGCTCTACGAAGCGTGCGTCACCGATCTGCAGCGCGAACTGGCGAGGACCGAGGTATACGTGGCGCCATTCATCGACGAAGCCAACTGCGGGATCGACCTGTTTGCGAAGAAGCGGCTGCCGGGGCGGTTGCATCGTCGAGTAGTGCCCGATGCGGGCGGCACGCCGCAAGTCGGGGTGACGCTCTGGGACCGTATGGACGATGCATTCCGGAGATGCTTCGCGGCAGGTATCGAGCGTGCCGTGCTTGTCGGCAGCGACATCCCGGAGCTCCGTGAGAAAACGCTCACCGAGGCGATTCGGTCGCTTCGCAGACACGATGCCGTGCTCGGCGAAACGCGCGACGGAGGATTCTACCTCATCGGCTTCTGCCGTCACCGCTATCGCAGCAGTCTACTCTACGCCGGCGCAAGCGAAGACGGAGCGAACGCAGGGACTGCGACGGCAAAGGCAATTGAGGCGTCGGGACACCGTTGGGCGCATATGCCGAGACTCGGCGACCTCGACACCGCCGCGGATCTGCGGGCGCTCGAGGAGAATCCCGACCGCTTGGGCAAGCACCTTGCGAAGGCGGTGTCCTCGAAGCCACCGCAATGAATCCTTATACTCACGATCGTCTTTCCATATACTGAGCATAAGAGGAGCTTATGACACCTATCCGAAGAACGAAAATAGTCTGTACGCTTGGTCCGGCCGTCGATAACGACGAGGGGGTTCGCTCGCTCCTGCGCGCCGGGATGAACGTCGCGCGCTTTAACTTCTCTCACGGTACCCACGACGAACACCGCGAGCGGCTTGCCCGACTTCGACGCATCTCCGAGGAGGAAGGCATTCCGGTCGCATGCCTCCTTGACACAAAGGGACCCGAGATTCGCACCGGCCAAATCAAAGACGACCAAGAGTTCGAGCTCGACAGCGGCCACAAAATCGTGATTACCACCAAAGAGGTGGTAGGGACCGCGGACCGGATTGGTATCACCTACAAACAGCTCCCCTTGGAAGTCAACCAAGGCCACCACATCTACGTAGCCGACGGCATTATCGACCTCGAGGTGGAGAAGGTCGAAGGGACGGAGGTGCACTGCGTCGTGCGCAGCGGCGGAACGCTTGGCAGCCGCAAGAATGTCAACATTCCCGGCGTGAAGGTGCAGTTGCCGGCAATCACCGACAAAGACAAGAAGGATATTCAGTTCGCAATCGACGAGGGCATGGACTTCATCGCCGCGAGCTTTATCCGCAAGCCGGCCAACGTAGAGGCAATTCACTCACTCCTTCGAGAGCAGGAGAGTCCGATTCGGGTGATCGCAAAGATCGAGGATCAGGAGGGGCTCGACAATATCGTCGATATCGTGCGCATGAGCGACGGGGTCATGGTTGCCAGGGGGGATTTGGGCGTCCAGCTTGCCGTGGAGGACATTCCGCTAGCCCAAAAACGCATAATCTCGCTCTGCAATGCGGAGAACAAACCGGTCATCACGGCAACTCAAATGCTCGACTCGATGATCGAGAACCCCCGGCCGACGCGAGCGGAGCTAACCGACGTCGCAAATGCGATCTTTGACGGAACCGACGCCGTCATGCTGAGTGGGGAGACCGCGACCGGATCCTATCCCGAGCGCGCGTGTCAAACGCTCGACAGAATCGCACGGGCGGTCGAACGCAGCGAGGAGTACCGGCAAAAGACACTCGGACAGATCACGATCAAAGAAGAGAGCACCGATATTGGCTCGGCCATTGCAAAAGCAACGATCATCGTGGCGGCAGATGTCGAAGCAACGGCGATCGTCGCGCCCTCGCTTCGAGGAAACAGTCCGAGACTGTTGAGCAAGTATCGACCCGCGCAAGGAATCATCGCGGTCACGACAACCGAACACGTCCAACGACAACTCTTGTTGCACTGGGGCATCGTGCCGCTAGTCTCCGAAGAGGTTGTGGACTCAGAGATGATGGTTCAAAACGCGATCGGGCACGCGCTCTCACGCGGGCTCATCAACTCAGATGCGAGGGTGGTCACATGCGCAGGGATCCCGCTTCGCAGCGCAATACCCTTGAACACGATCAAGGTGCATATTCTCGGCAACATCCTCAATCGCGGACACAACGGCTTTGGTGCCAAGGTCACCGGCCGACTTGTCAAGGCGATGGATGCAGAGGAAGCCGCGCGTCGGCTTAGGCTCGACTCTTCCGAGATTCTGCTCGCGCCCGTCCTGACCGAAGACCACGGAGAGCTAATCCCCAACCTGCTCGGAGTGGTTCTCGAGGACAAGTCCCAAATCCCGCCGGAGCAGCTCCAGGAGCTCAACCCCGACCTCGTCCTTATATCGGAGGTTCCGGATGCGCTTTACGGAATGGAGGACGGAACGACGGTGACCCTCGACGGTGAGGAAAAAATCGTCTACGAAGGGGTGCATCGCTGACATTTTGGTGCTCGCTTGTAGGAAAACATACAATAATGTAGTATTCCCCTTCACAAGGGGTAGGAATGATCGACACAGACGAGCGCGAAGAGGTCCGAAGTAAATACGAGGAGCTCTCGCTTCTCTTCGAGATATCTCAATTACTCGACCAGAGCCTCGACCTAAATCAGGTGATTCAGCCTGCCGTGCGCACAGCAGCCGAGAGGCTCTCCTTCTATCGCGCGGCAATCACGCTCCTGAACCGCAAGACCGGCGAGATCTTCATTGAGGCAGCTCACGGCCTATCGAAGAGCCAGCAGCAACGGGGCCGATACCAGCTCGGCGAGGGGGTAACCGGACAGGTCGTGCAGTCCGGCACTCCGCGGATTATCCCACGCGTGAGCGAAGATCCCGCCTTTCTCAACCGAACCGGAGCACGAAACCACAAGAGTAGTCGCGAGGTGGCGTTTGTCTGTGTCCCGATTAAGCTCGGGAACGAGACGGTTGGTGCACTCGGGGTAGATCGAGACCCAGGTCCCAAGGAGGAGCTCGAAGACACGGTGCGGCTGCTCTCGATTATGGCCTCGTTGGTCGCTCAAGCGGTGAAAATTCGTCAGAACATCATGGAGGAGAAGCGAGCGCTGCTCGAAGAGAACACACGTTTGCACGAAGAGCTACGTGAGCGATTTCGCCCATCGAACATCGTAGGTAACTCACGCGCGATGCAAGACGTGTTTGACATGATTGCCCAGGTTTCTCGAAGCGATGCGACGGTACTCGTGCGGGGAGAGAGCGGTACCGGGAAGGAACTCGTGGCGCACGCAATTCACTACAACAGCGCGCGCGCCGACAAGCCGTTTGTCAAGGTGAACTGTGCCGCGCTGCCGGAGACGGTCATCGAGAGCGAGCTCTTTGGGCATGAGAAGGGCGCGTTTACCGGGGCCGTTCAGAGCCGGAAAGGACGGTTTGAGGTCGCGAACGGCGGCACAATCTTTCTCGACGAGATTGGAGACCTCTCTCCCTCGACGCAGATCAAGCTGCTGCGCGTGCTTCAGGAACGTGAGTTCGAACGCGTTGGCGGTAACGATCCGATTCGGGTAAACGTGCGGATTATCGCGGCGACGAACCGGAACCTTGAAGAGGCAATCGAGAAGAACGAGTTTCGAGAGGATCTCTACTATCGGCTGAACGTATTTCCGATTCATATTCCGCCGCTTCGCGATCGCAAGAGTGACATTCTGCTACTTGCCGACCACTTTATCGAAAAGTACGCGGCGCAGAATCACGTCGCAGTCCGCCGGATCAGTACGCCGGCAATTGATCTCCTGACGAGCTACCACTGGCCGGGAAACGTGCGTGAGCTCGAGAACTGCATCGAGCGAGCGGTCCTGCTGAGTGTAGACGAGGTAATCCATAGCCATCACCTGCCACCCTCGCTGCAATCGGCGGAGTCTACGAATACCGAGTTTCACGGAACCCTCGACGAGAGCCTGGACAACCTCGAACGCGAGCTGATTCTCGACGCACTCAAGTCTGCGCGGGGCAACATGGCAAAGGCGGCCCGTTTTTTGGGCATTACCGAGCGGATCATGGGGTTGCGCGTGAAAAAGCATGATATCGACGCTCATCAGTATCGGACAAAATTGTAGGACGATTCTACGTGTCCTACGTCTTCGTAGGTAACAACATCGGGGCCTACATTTTCGTAGGCTTTTTGACGCAGATTTTCGCGATCACGAATGTGACTCACGTACACTGGATTGATCTAACTCTCTGATTCACAACGATTTACACTTCACCGCTACTCCTTCACCGATAGTTGGCACGTTTCATGCTAAAGCAGGGTCAAACTACTTTAAGGTGGAGGCACTATGCGTAAGAAGTTTATCCTGCTCGTTGCAGTCTCCCTCGTTCTCGGAGCGGGGAGAGTTGTTGCACAGGAACTCACAATGGCAGATGTTTCTGCCGCGTTCGACATGATCTGGCTTGTCGTGGCCGCAGCGCTTGTATTTTTCATGCAGGCCGGCTTCGCGATGGTAGAGACTGGGCTCACGCGAGCCAAGAACGCGGGAAACATCATCATGAAGAACCTGATGGACTTTTCCGTCGGCGCCATTGCCTACTGGGCAATTGGTTGGGCGCTGATGTACGGTGAGACCGTCGGCGGATTCATCGGCGGAAGTCAGTTCTTCCTCGAGGGAGCTGATTCAGCGACGTATCGGGACTGGTTCTTCCAGGTCGTGTTCGCGGCAACTGCTGCAACGATCGTGTCTGGAGCTATGGCGGAACGAACCAAGTTCACCGGCTACCTCGTCTACAGCGTCTTTGTGTCGGCCCTGATCTACCCGGTCAGTGGACACTGGATCTGGAGCGGAGTCGGCTGGCTCGGGAACATGGGCTTCCACGACTTTGCCGGTTCGACGGTTGTGCACAGCGTTGGTGCCTGGGCAGCTATGGTCGGTGCAATCGTTCTCGGTGCACGACGCGGCAAGTACGTGAAGGTCAATGGTCAGGTGAAGGTAAAGGCCATTCCTGGTCACAACATGCCACTGGCAGCCTTGGGTGTCTTTATCCTCTGGTTCGGCTGGTATGGATTCAACGCTGGATCGACCTTGAGCGGTACCGACAGCGATATTGCGTGGGTTGCTACCACTACTACCCTCGCAGCAGGCGCCGGCGCAATCGCAGCCATGTTCACCTCATGGATCTGGTTCGGCAAGCCCGACCCGTCGTTCTCCTTGAACGGTGCGTTGGCAGGACTCGTTGGTATCACCGCAGGGACGTGGGTCATTAACCCGCTCGGTTCGATCATCGTCGGTGCGATCGCCGGTGTGCTCGTGGTGCTCTCTGTCGAGTTCTTTGACAAAGTGCTGCACATTGACGACCCGGTTGGCGCGGTGAGCGTGCACGGAATCTGTGGGGCCTGGGGAACTCTTGCAGTTGGTATCTTCGGCGACCTCGAGAAGATCGGTTCCGGACTTGCTCGTGGTGGGCAGATCGGCGTACAGGCGCTCGGCATCGTAGCTGTGTTCGCCTGGGTTGTCGTGACTGCCTTTATTCTGTTTGGTATCCTGAAAGCCGTGGGTGCGCTCCGGGTGAGCGAGAAGGAAGAGCTCGAGGGTCTCGACCTGAGCGAGCATGGTTCGGAATCCTACAGTGGCTTCCAGATCTTCAGCAACATGTAAGGGGGATGAGAGATGAAACTGATTATTGCTTACATCCAGCCGCATAAGCTGAACGACGTAAAGGAAGAGCTCTACAAGAGCGAGATATTTAAGCTTTCGGTGACCAACTCGCTTGGTTGCGGACAGCAGAAGGGCTACCATGAGAGCTATCGTGGTGTCGACATCGAGGTGAACCTGCTCAAGAAGGTTCGACTCGAAGTTGCGGTGAACGACGAGTTCGTGCAGGCCACGGTTGATGCAATCGTTCGTGGCGCCCGCAGCGGAGAGATCGGCGACGGTAAGATCTTCATTGTGCCTCTCGAAGACGTTGTTCGGATTCGAAGCGGCGAAAAGGGAAAGGATGCAATCGGCTAACGCTTGATTCGAGCGTTGCGGATTGTACTTCGCGAGAGCGGCCCCGAGGGGCCGCTTCTTTTTTGCAACTACGCTCCTCATTCACCTCATCTACACTACAGTGGAGTTTTCTCCCTAATTTGCTTCAATAGATCGCTCTGCCGGTTGGCGAAGAAGCAGTCGAGGCGGTCGAGACGGCAATGGAGCTCTTTCGCGCCCGCGAGGAACTCGAGCGCAGTCGCGAAGAGTATCGATCGGTGGCTCAGCTCGTGGGCGAGATCATCGGGCGCCACGATGCTGAGGGTAACAGGACGTTCCTGAACGAGGCGGCATGTGCGTTTTGGCGAATGCCTTGATTCGAAACACTCGCATGCGCGAATATGAGGCATGGCCTCAGGCACTCCCTCTCTAGACCTCCTTCGAAACCTCAACCCCGCGCTCGGGCGGATCGAAGACTCCGAGGCTCCTCTCAAGCCGTCGCAGATTGTCGCCCGCCTACCGGAGCACTACTTCGCCGCACACGATGCATCCACGGTGGCCCGTCACGTGGAGCTCATATCCTCGCTCTCCCGTGACGAACCGTACGCATTCGACTTTGCCAAACTCGATTCCCGGCAGGTGCGTCTGACGGTCGTCACCTTCGACCATCCGGGACTCTTGAGCTTGCTCGCGGGCATGCTCGGATCCGCGGGGCTCGACATTAAGCAGGGAAACGCGTTTACCATGTCCCGGGCGCAGCATGACGAATCCTCAGAAGCGAGCACAGATCGAGCCACCCGTGGGCGGGGCGGTAGCTCGATGCGCCACGGTGCGCGTCGTCAACGGCGACTGGGCAGCGGCATGCCCGCCATCGCTCCCCTCCCCGCGAGGCGAATCGTCGATCATTTCGTGGGAGAGCTCGAGCCGGGCGTTTCAATAGCCACATTTCTCGCCGAGATGAGTGCCTTGACCGATCGCGTCACGCGCGAGCTTCTCGCGTCTGAACGAGAAGCAACTCCGCGCCGTCTTGTCGACGAGGCGGTAGCGAGAAAGTTACGTAGGCGTGCTGAGAATGACGTGAGATCGCTCTACCCGCTTACCATCGACTTCGAGTCCGACGAACAACGGACCACAATGGTGGTAACCGGCCAGGATACGCCCTTCTTCCTCTACGCCCTCGGGGCTGCCCTCTCCTTTCAGAAGGTCATGGTCGAATCGGTGAGCATCGTGACCGTCGGGCATGAAATCAAGGACACGTTCTTCCTCGCCGACGTATCGAGCGAGCCGATTCGCGATCAGCGACGGCTCGACCGCATTCGATTTTCGGTGCTTCTCACCAAGCAGTTCACGCACCATCTCGGCAACGCACCCGATCCCTACGCCGCCCTTGTCCGCTTCGAGTCGCTGAGCAAGGAACTCACCGATCGTGCAGATCACGAGCTGCGAGAGCTCATTCAAGACCCGTACGTGCTGAGTGAGCTCGCCCGGCTCCTGGGCGCGAGCGACTTCCTCTGGGAAGACTTTATTCGGCTCCAGTACGAGAACGTGCTCCCACTCCTTCGCCACCACGATGCCGACTTCAGTACGCCGCCCGAGCAGCTCGCTACCCAACTCCGGAGCCAACTCGAGCAAGCCGAGAACACCGACGAGATGCGCCGCACCCTCAACGAGTTCAAGGACGGCGAGAACTTTCGAATCGACGTCGAACACATCCTCAGGCCCGATCGCGATTTCTTTTTCCTCAGCCACCGCCTTACAACCCTTGCAGAGGCGATCGTGGAAGGTGCCCTTGCCATCGGCTGGAAGGAAACAACCGCGAAGTACGGCGTGCCACGTACCGTAGCTGGGCTCCCCGCCGAGTACGCCGTCTTTGGTCTTGGTAAACTCGGTGGACGGGCGCTCGGGTACGCGAGCGATCTCGAGCTGCTCTTTGTCTACAGTGACAGCGGAACCACCGACGGAGCCGAGCCGATCCAAAACGCCGAGTTCTTCGAGCGTTTCTTCACGACGGCGGTCTCCGCGATCGAGACAAAGCGCGAGGGTATCTTTGCGGTCGATCTCAGGCTGCGCCCCTACGGCTCGGCGGGTCCGCACGCAGTGAGTCTCGAGAGCCTAAACCGGTACTACGGTCGCGGCGGCGAGGCCCACAGCTACGAACGTTTGGCACTGACCCGATTGCGTGCGATCTGTGGCGATCGTGAGTTTGGGCGGAGGGTAGAGCTCCTTCGCGACGAGTTGGTCTACGCCGCCGACGCGATCGATCTCGAGGCATTGCGCGATTTGCGTGCCCGCCAGTTGAGGGAAAAGACGCGGCCTGACGCACCAAACGCGAAGTTCAGCCCGGGCGGACTCGTAGATCTCGAGTACGGGCTCCAGATCCTCCTGGTAACGCACGGACGCGCAAATGCGTCGCTACGGACGCCGAGCATGCATACCGGACTCGATGCGCTCGGCGACTCCGGCCTCATGGACCAAGAAGAGGTTACGCGGCTCAAGCGCTCCTATCAGTTCCTGCGAAGACTCATTAACGGACTGCGAATGCTGCGAGGCAACGCGCAGGATCTTTTTTTGCCCGAGACCGGTAGTCTCGAGTACGCCCACCTTGCCCGTCGCATGGGATATGCCGGCGAGGGAGAGCTCGACGCTGCTGAGCAACTAAGACTCGACTTCGAGAGCAGAACCGCCGCCGTTCGCGCCTTTGTCGAGCACCACCTCGGGCGCAAGTCGACTCCCGGGAATCCCACGGGAAACGCGGCCGATCTCGTGCTTACACGAGAGCCTGACGAGCGCGTCGTGCAGGAGGTGTGTCGTCGGGCGCGGCTTGGAAATGTCGAGAGAGCAGTTCGCAATCTGCACGCGATGGCCGGCAGCGGTGAGGAAAAGGAGGCATTTGCCGAGCTCGTGATTCTCGCCTGGACCAGCCTTGCCACGAACGTGGATCCGGACATGGCACTCAACAACTGGGAGCGATTCACCTCGAACCACCCCGACCGTATCGGCCACTACCGCGCACTCCTCCATCAACCCCGCATGCTCGAGCTTATGCTCCAAGTGTTCGCCGCGAGCCAGTTTCTAGCGAACACGCTTATCGCAAACCACGACTTCCTCGACTGGGCGCTCGACCCCAAGACCGTTGAACGCGAGCGAAGCGAATCCGAAATCGTCTTAGACCTGACAGCGCGGGGAGTTCAGAAGCTTTCACGTAACAAGCGTACGGCACTTCTGCGGAAGCAGCGAAAACAGGAGATTCTCCGCATTGGGACACGAGATCTCTGCCTCGGAACGGCGCTTGCCACGATAACTCGAGAGATATCCGCGCTTGCCCGCGCGCTGCTCCAAGTGGAGCTCGAATCACTGACCGCCGAGCTCTCAATACCACCGGCCGCTGTGGCCCGGTTTTGCATACTCGCGTTCGGGAAACTCGGTGGAAACGAGTTGAACTACAGCTCCGACATCGACCTGCTCGGGGTCTACGACCCAGACCCAGAAGTGAGCCGCGAGGACGAGCTCAAACGCTTCTCGTTGATCCTAACCGAGCTGCGAAAAGACTTCTCTGCGCTCACGATCGACGGCTATGTCTACCGAGTCGATTTTCGGCTCAGACCCTACGGCACCGCCGGTCCGCTTGTACAACCCCGCGATGCTGTGATCAAGTACTACCGCGAACACGCCGGCCTCTGGGAGCACCAGGCGCTCATCAAGCTTGCACCTGTCGCAGGCAATATGCGGTTTGGCTTCGAGTTGCTCGATGACTCAAGCCACACTCGCTCGACTCATTTGATCACGGAATGATAGCCGAGCAGATCCGTGATCTGCGCAACAGGGCGGAACGACACTCGGCGGTGCGCGGGCACGACATCAAGAACGGGCCGGGCGGCATTCGAGATATCGAGTTCCTGGTCCAGGGATTGCAGATGAAGAGCGCGCGGCGCGTTCCGCAGGTGCTTACCGGAAACTCGCTCATCGCGCTCGAGCGTCTCGCGGCGCACGGAGTCATCGAAGGAGATGAGGCCACCGAGCTTGCCGAGGCATACAGCTACCTGCGGCGGATCGAGCACCTTTTGCAGCTCTTCGAGGACCGGCAGGAACACTCCCTTCCCGAAGATCAGGAGGAACTCGCACGGCTCGCGAGGCGGATGGAAGGAAGCGAGAACACGCTCGAGAGCTTCCGCACGAAGCTCGAAGAAACACAAAGGCGCGTGCGAGAACGCTATCTCGCGTTTGTCGAAAGTGCGTAGGAGCCGCTTCGAACCCGAGCTCGCGAAACGTCGACGCTACTCGCCCGGTTCGAAGCGCCGGATGATCTCGGGAAACTCGTAGGTCACGATTCCCCGATCATCGACCTCCATCCGAACATGGGTGCCGTCGACCACGGACTCTGCGAGAGCCTCCGACTCGGAGACACTGAGCCCGGTCTCGACCACGATGTCACTCACAGTGAGCCGACCGCGCAGCTTGTGCGCAAGGCGAAAGAGCTGCGCTTGCGTCGGCTGACGAGGTTCACTCGAAGCCGAGGGTGTGCGTGGGAACGATGTATAGGTTCGCTCATCTACGTAGCGATCTCGCTGAAAGCCACGAACGGCGCCCATGATAAGTCGCACAATACCAAAGAAGAAAAGCAGAGGAATGACAAAAAAGAATGGAAAGAATCCGAACGTCATCATAAAAACCTCATACTCAATATACAGACGAGTGCGAGGATTATTCAAAGCTTAGAGAACGCCTCGAGAAAGACCTCGTAGTTCACCAGGTAGCGCTCGTAACCCTCGCTGTAGCGGTGGTGAGAAGCCGCCACCGGCTCGAAACGCCGATCGAATCGGACAAGCTCTCGCGCAGCCTCCCACGGCGAGGCTGCATCCCCGAGGCCGGCCCTCGCACAGCAAACGTTTCCCATGAGCTCCGCGTCGAGCACCTCCGGGCAGATGATCGGGATTCCAGTAATGTCGGCCTTGATTTGATTCCACGTCGCGTTCTTTGCCTGCCCGCCTGAGGCGCGAAGCTCAACGACCTCGCAACCGGCCGTGTGCAGCGACTCGATCGACTGCCGCACGGCAAACCCTATCGCCTGCACAACGCCTCGGCCCATCTCGGGCGTTCCGTGATCTGAGCGCAGGCCAACAAACATTCCCTGGGAGAACTCCCACGCGGCTCCCTCATGGGTCGATGGAAAGAAGTAGGGCGCGTCGTCAATCCCGGCGGCGCCGATCTCTGCGAGCATGCGATCGTAACCGACGCTTCGCTGGCGCGAGATCGAGCGAAACCACTCGAAGATCCGTCCCGTAGAAGAGAGAATTCCCGCAACGTTCCAGTAGGGCGGCACGACATGAGGCAAACATCGCACCGCCTCGCTCTCGACTCGCTCGGCGGTGCAGTGGTTGATTCCCTCACTCGTACCGGCGCGATCGCACGTTTGCCCGGGCTCGACGGTAGCCGTCCCGAGCTGACTCATCAAGAAATCAGGACCCGCCGCGAAGATCGGAATTCCCTCGCCAAGACCAAAGAGCTCTCCCTCTCTCCGCCTCGTTTGGCCTACGCGGACGCCCGGACGGACGAGTGGAGGAAGCAACGTTCCATCAATCCCATAACGATCGAGCTCGGCCTTGGTCCAGACATACGGATCAAAGGAAACCGAAGGAGAGGTCGAGTGCGCATCACCTCCCATGAGGTAGGCGAGATACTCCGGGCAGGTCATGTAGCAAGTTACCTGATCGTGAATCTCGGGAGCGTGCTGCTTGACCCACGCGACCTTGGGAAGGAAAAACGATTCGGCCTGAGGCACCCTGATCTCACGATCGTCGTGCCAGAGCATCGCGTCGGTGAGCGCAGTTCCATCCTCGCGAACTGGGATAACCGTGGGCCCGTTGCCGCTCAAGCTCACCGCCTCGAGCTGCCCGTCGGGCAACTGATCGCATACCGCCTGTACCGCGCGTATCCACTGCTCTACGACCCACTCGCTCTTGCTGTCTTGAAACGACTCGCGGTGCAACCACACCGGCTCCCCGGTCGCGCGATCAAAGAGTCCCGCCTTTACCGAACTCGTCCCAATGTCAAAGGAGAGGATGCAACCCATGCCCGCTTGTATCACGGGCGCTCGACAATTGACAAGCGCGTCTTCAATCGATACTCTTTGCTCGAATAGCCGAATCTTCGGGGGAGGGACGTAGTCCCGACCGGCGGTATAGTCCGCGATCTCTGCGTCGCAGAGGGGAACCGGTGCAATTCCGGTACCGACAGTGCAAGTCTGGATGGGAGAAGGTTGGCGAGCAATTGCATAGGCACGTCCTCGTGACCGTGTCGTCCATGCCCGCTACTTACCCGTCCGCCATAGGAGGCTTCTATGAAGCGTTCTTTTTTGGCGGTGGTAATTGGAATCCTGGCAGTTGGTCTTTGGGCCGGCGGTCAGCAAGAATCACCGCAGTCTGATGGTTACTCAATTGGTGTCTTTGTACCCGGTGTGGTCGAAGGCAGTCCCACCTACGAGCTTCTCGTAGCTGGAGTCGAACAGGCGGTCGACGAGTCCGAAGGCTCCCGCTACCAGGTGGTCGAGGGAGGATTCAACCAGGCCGAGTGGGAACAGGGCATTACGGCAATGGCGGCAAGCGGCGATTACGACCTAATCGTAAGCAGCAACCCGCAGATTCCCGAAATCGTTCTCTCGGTGCTCGAGCGCTTTCCCAACCAGGAGTTCCTGGTAATGGACGCCTACCTCGAGGGCAATCCTCGGGTACACACGGTGATGTTCAATCAGCGCGAGCAGGCGTTTCTCGCAGGCTACTTTGCGGGTCTCGTCGGACAAAGCGATATGGTCGATGAATCCGAACCGCTTCGCGCCGGTCTCTTGGCGGGCCAAGAGTATCCGATCATGAACACCGTGATCCTTCCGAGTTATGAGCTCGGGCTTCGCGCGGTAGACCCGGATGCGGAGGTTGATTTCCGAGTGCTCGGCAACTGGTACGATGCGGGTCGAGCGGCAGAGCTTGCCGACTCGATGTACGCAACCGGATCCCACATCATTCTCACGATCGCAGGGGGCGGAAGCCAGGGCGTGATCTCGGCGGCCCGCGAGCGTGATCTCTACGTGATATGGTACGATACCTACGGGCTCGACGAGGCGCCGGGCATCGTTATCGGAAGCACCTATGTCGCGCTCGATCAGGCTGTCTACGAGCGTTCGCTTGCCGCGATTAACGGTGAGCTCGAATACGGTCAGGCCGAAATCCTCGGTGTTGCCGACGGCTTTGTCGGTTTTGTCGAGGATGACTCGCTCTACCGGCGCCACGTATCCGAGGAAGTTCGAGAGCAGCAACACGAAGTGCTCGAGCGGATGAAGAGCGGCGAGCTCTTCCTCGAGATGGATCCAAACTGACGATACGCCATGCAACCGGTGACCACAACCGCGAACAGCTTGAGTATTGATCTCGAATCGCTGTACAAGCGATTCCGTGAGAACGGCGTTACCGCCGTCGATCACGTCAATCTCTCAATTCGCGGCGGCTTGGTCACCGCGCTTGTGGGCGAAAACGGCGCCGGCAAATCAACACTGATGCACCTGCTCGCCGGAACGCTCGAAGCCGATTCCGGAAGCGTGTTGCGAAACGGCGTGCGAGTTGGCCCGTCTGTCCATATGCGGCGAGAGGCGGGGATTGTCATGTTGTTTCAGAATCCCCGGCTTGAAGAGGAACTGACCGTCATCGAGAACCTCTTCCTCGGTAAAGAACCAATCCGAGCCGGTCTCTTCTTTGATGCGGCACGAGCCCGCGAGTTAGTCCGCCGGGTTGCGCCGGAGTTTCCCGAACGGCGGCTCGGGCAGAAGCTGCAGCGGCTCGCCGCAGGCGAACGGCGGATGGTCTCGCTCGTTGCGGCACTCCTTAAGCTGCCGACCGACCGCCCCGGCTTGCTCATTCTCGACGAACCGACCGAAACAACCACGCCCGAGGAAACCGAGCGCATCCACGCAACCGTCCGATCGACGGCGTCTGCAGGACACGGTGTAGTTCTCATCTCCCACAAGCTCGAGGAAGTAACCAGGCTCTCCGATCGCGTCGTCGTAATGCGCAACGGGTCAATTGTCGGGGAGCGGGAACAGCCCTTGAACGTCGAGCAACTCGCGGCGCTAATGTACGGAACCGAGCCTTCTCGCAGAGACGCCCGCTGGAAAACCGCTTCACACGACAGGGAAGACGCTCCGACGCGGCTCGAACTCTCACACCTCACCGTGGGGACCGAGCGAACGGTTGTAGAGGATCTCTCGCTCGCACTTCGCGCCGGTGAGATCTGTGCGCTCGTGAGTTTTCAAGAAGAGACCCTCGAAGCGCTCGAGGCGGTGATCTCCGGTACTCGCGCGCCGAAGTCAGGGCAGATCATCGTCGATGGAATCGCCTGCCCCTCGAGTCGAACTTTGAGCAACACCTCTAGGGGTAGTTCGCGACGAGTACGGTGGATGCGGACTCACGGACTGGGCTACGTACCGAAGGACCGCATGACGCGGGGAGCAAGCCTGCAAGCGAAGCTCGACGAGAACCTCGTCGCGCGCGAACGTCGCTCGTTTGCGCGGCTCGGTTGGTTCGTGAAACCTCGTCTCGTAGCGTTCGTCGGTCAAAAGCTGCAGGCGTTCTCCATACTCGGGGTGCCGGACCATCCGATGGCGCACCTCTCAGGCGGGAACGTACAACGAGCGATTATTGCCCGCGAAGCTACCGAGCAGACGAGTGTGCTCCTGATCTGCGAGCCGGCGGTCGCGTTGGACCACGAGGCGCGAATCTCTCTTCGCGAAGAGATCGACCGCCTCGCGGAGCTCGGAACCACAACGCTCATCCTCACCAACGACGTCGACGATGCCACTTTTTTTGCAACGCGGCTCGTGGGGGTTGCAGGGGGGGTGATTGTTGCCGACGGCAGGCGTGATGAACTCTCGCCCGATCAGCTGCACGCGGCGCTCTCGGTGGCACGGACCTCAAGCACGAAAGACGCGGCACACGGGGGTGTGTCATGACGCGACAACGCCGCGGGCGCGGCCAATCGAGACGAAGGATCTCTGCAGGAGTTGCGGCAAGCGGAAGCGCCGTGCTTGTCGGCATTCTCGCGGCGGTGGTAGTCCTGCTGCTCCTGAGCGACTCGCCTATAGCAACCCTGCGGAGCTTCGTGCTTCGACCGTTTTCTAACGCCTATTTCTTCGGAAACATGGTGAGTTCGGCTGGATACCTGCTCTTGGCGGCGCTTGGCATCGTCGTATCGTTCCGCGCGAACCTCTACAACCTGGGGGGAGACGGGCAGATCTATCTCGGGGCGCTCGCGGGAACCCTCGTCGCGCTTGCGCTTCCAGACGCCCCGGGCCTCGCCGGCCAGGTGCTCATACTTACCGCCGCAGCTTCTACCGGAGCGGCGCTTGCAGGACTCGCGGGAGTCCTCAAACTCATCTGGGATACGCCTGAGCTCATAACGACCTACCTTGTTTCGGCCGCGCTCGTGCCGGCCGCCACGTTCTACGTGACCGGCCCCGGCCGCGACGCCGCAGGCAACCTGCTCGCAACGCCGCGCGTGAGCGAGAGCTACTGGCTTGCAGAACTCCTTCCGCCATCCGAGCTCAACTCGAGCGTTCTGATCGCACTTCTCCTCGCGGTCGTGACGGCCGTGGTGCTCTTTCGAACGCTTCCCGGTTACGAGCTTCGCATGTACGGAGCAAACGCCGAGTTCGCGCGCTACGCAGGAATACGCACCGAAGGCGTTGTAATCGGAGCGCTCTCGTGCTCCGGCGCACTTCACGGCCTGACCGGCGGGCTGATGGTGCTTGGCACGTTCCACGCGACGATCAGCGAGTTTAGTCTGGGTCTGGGATGGACCGCGATTACAGTTGCGCTCGTGGGCCGGCTGCATCCTCTTGGCGCGATTGTATCGGCGCTGCTCTTTAGCTATCTCGAGGCAGGTGCGCAGATGGCGATGCTCGAGACGGGATTCACCTTCGAGCTTGGCGCGGTGGTCCAAGCGCTCATCCTGCTCTTTGTTACCGCCGAGGTAGCACGGGGCTTTCTGGAGCGTCGCAATGCTTGAGAATGCACTTGTGGTTGCCGCACCGATCCTCCTCGCCGCGATTGGCGGGACGCTCACCGAACGCGCCGGCGTGCTCAACATCGGCCTCGAGGGGCTTATTCTCACCGGGGCGTTTTGGGCAATCGTTGCGACCAATCTCTCGGGATCGCTCTTTGTCGGATTGCTCGGGGGCGCGGCGGCCGGACTCGTGTTTGCCTACGTCTACAGCGTCGCCTGCATCGAGTTGCGATCGAACATTTTTGTCGCCGGGCTTGCTATCAACCTTCTGGCGGCTGGGGTAATCCCCTTTCTCTCAGAACTCTTCTACCAAACACGCGGCGTCGTGCGCCTGACGGGTTCGACACGGCTTCCGCATCTGTTCGGCATTTCGATTATGACGTACGTTGCGGTAGCCGTGGCGTTGCTCGCCTGGATTGCTCTCTACAAAACACCATGGGGCATCCGACTGCGCACCGCAGGAGGGCGATCGGGCCTCCTCGAGGCGCGCGGACTCGTTGGCGACCGCTACCGACGAACTGCGATGCTTGCCGGCGGTTTGCTCGCCGGTCTTGCGGGCGCCGAACTCGCTCTTCGGCTTGGCGTCTACCTGCCCAATATTAGCGCAGGTCGAGGGTGGATCGCCCTGGTCGCGATCTTCCTCGGGCTTCGAAACCCACTTGGCGTGCTCGTTGCGGCCTTCTTTTTTGCAATTGTCGAATCGTTTGCGAGCGCCGCTCAGGGCTTCACCGAAATCCCGCGAACGCTCCTGCTTGGCCTACCCTACCTCGTGACCGTCGTTGCGATGGTTGCCTACTCAGCGCTCGGACGGCGTACCCGGATAGAGGGAGGCAGGCTCCCCGAGTAGCCCGGCGACCGCCTGCTCGATTTTCAGAGCGCGACCATCAATATCTGTGCGGGCCCGTTCGATCGACGACTCGACCGCATCAAGGTCGAGGTTGCCCGGCGAGCCTACGGCAACTCGCTTTTGAATGAGCGCGGCCAAACTCTCGGCCGAGAGCCCGTCGCCGGCGCGCTCCCCGCCGGCAAGCTCTTCCGCCACCGCCCGGTAGGCGTCGCGAAAGCTCTCTCCTGCGGCAACCCGTTCAATTGCTCGGTCGGTCGCGAGCACCCCGGGCTCAAACGCCGCGAGTAGCCGCTCGCGATTTACCGACACGCTTCGCATCGTAAGCGAGGCAACGCGCAACATCGAGAGCGTGAGGTCAAGACCGCGCATGAGCGGCTCCTTTGTTTCCTGAACGTCACGATTGTAGCCGGAAGGCAGGCTGCGAACGATGCCGCGCAATCGATCCGCGTAGCTGCTCAGGACTCCCGATTTGCCACGCAAGAGCTCGAGCCCGTCGGGATTGCGCTTCTGGGGCATAATGCTCGACCCGGAGCAGAGTTCCGGAGGCAGCGAGAAATAGCCGAACTCTGGCATGCTAAACAAAATCAGGTCGGTTGCGAGTCGGCTCAAGACAATGCCCACCTGATCGCACGCATCGAGGAGCGCGAGCTCTACCTGACCACGCGAACCAACTGCGGCAATCACATTATGGTGGACGCCGTCAAAGCCTAGAGAGTCCGCAACAAGGGAACGATCGAGCGGGAGCGGGACCCCGTAGCCGGCGGCAGCGCCGAGGGGTGAGCGGTTTACAAGGCCAAACGCCGCTGCAAGCATGACATCGGCATCGAGCAGCATCTCTGCGTAGCTCTCTGCCCAGAGCCCAACCGTCGAGGGCATGGCAGGTTGCAGATGGGTTCTACCGACCATAGGCGTTGACTCGTCCTTGCGGGCAAAGAGCAAGAGTTCGTCGGCTACATTCAAAAGGGCCCGCCGAACGGCAAGCGCACCCTCGCGCGCGAAGAGACGAGTCGAGGCCTGCACCTGATCGTTGCGGCTGCGCCCGACGTGAATCCGCTTGCCCGTCTCGCCGAGCGAATCGGTCAAGAGCTCCTCGATGGCCGTATGGCTGTCTTCCTGCGACCGCTCGATGGTCACACCTGAGGAGAGCGCCCGACGCGCGATCTCGCGAAGCTCACGCTCAATCGATTGCGCCTGCTCGTCACTCAATAGGCCGATCTCTCGAAGCATGCGCGCATGTGCGATGCTTCCCACCGCGTCGGCTGCTACGAGTCGTCGGTCAAGCAGATGGTCGTCGCCGACGGTGAACTCCTCGATCACCGCGTCAAGTGAATAACCCTTCTCCCAGATCTTAGCCAAACCCTACCCCTTCTTGAACACGATGCCCTTTGCTCCGGCACCGACGCGAATCGTATCACCATCTTGAAAGTTACCCGCGAGCAGATGCTTTGCTAGCGGGTTTTGCAGCTCGTTTTGAATCGCCCGCTTGAGCGGCCGCGCGCCAAACGCCGGGTCAAAGCCCGCATCGGCAATCTTTTGCTTGGCCTCGCTGGAGACCTGAAGCGTCATCTTGCGCTCGTCGAGCCGCTTTTGCAGCTTGCGCAACTCGAGGTCGACAATCTTCTCGATTTGACTCTTGTCGAGACGGTGGAACGTGATAACCTCATCGAGTCGATTCAAGAACTCCGGCTTGAAGGTTGCCCGCAAGATGTCTCGGATCGTATCAGCAATGGCATCGAGATCGTCTGCCTGGAGAATGATGTCACTTCCCACGTTACTCGTCATAATGATAATCGTGTTTCGAAAGTCAACGAGCCGCCCTTGCCCATCGGTAAGGCGACCCTCATCGAGTAGCTGAAGCAGCACATTAAAGACGTCGGGGTGCGCCTTCTCGATCTCGTCAAAGAGAACGACAGAGTACGGCCTTCTTCTCACGACTTCGGTAAGCTGACCGCCCTGATCGTAGCCTACGTAGCCGGGAGGTGCGCCAATCAAACGACTGACCGAGTGCTTCTCCATGTACTCACTCATGTCGATACGGGTCAATGCCCGCTCATCGCTAAAGAGAAACTCGGCAAGGGTCTTTGCAAGCTCAGTTTTGCCGACCCCGGTCGGCCCGATAAACATAAAGGTTCCGGTAGGTCGATTGATATCGGCAAGTCCGCTCTTGTTGCGTCGGATCGAATCGGCTACCGCGCGAATCGCACGCTCCTGGCCGATGACCCGCTCGCCCAAGATGCTCTCGAGCTTGAGGAGCTTCTCCATCTCGCTCGTCATCATCTTGCTGACGGGAATGCCGGTCCAGGTGCTCACCACCTTGGCAATATCCTCTTCGCTCACCTCTTCCCGAAGGAGTCGATTGGTTCCCTGCAGGCCCGCGAGCTCCTCGTCGAGCGCGTCGAGCTTCCTCTGCAGCTGCGGAATCTCACCGTGCTTGATTTCGGCAGCTCGGCTCAAATTGCCGTCACGCTCGAACTGCACCTCCTCGATCGTGAGTTGTTCGATCTGTTGCTTGAGGTCGCGAATTTGGTCGATGACTTTCTTCTCGTTTTGCCATTGCAATTGCATCGAGTCTCGCTTACCACGAAGGTCTGCGAGCTCGCGTTCGATCTTCTCGAGTCGGTCGATGCTCGCCGCATCCTGCTCTTTCGAGAGCGCCTGCTTCTCGATGTCGAGCTGCAGAATACGTCGCTCGAGTTGATCGAGCTCGATCGGCTGACTTTCGATTTCCATCTTGAGACGACTCGCCGCTTCATCGACCAGGTCAATTGCCTTGTCCGGCAGGAAACGGCTCGTGATGTAGCGGTCGCTCAGCGTCGCGGCGGCAATCAGCGACTCGTCCTTGATACGAACGCCATGGTGCACCTCGTAGCGCTCCTTGAGACCACGGAGTATGGCGATGGTGTTCTCCACCGACGGTTCGTTGGTCATGACCGGCTGGAAGCGGCGCTCCAACGCGGCGTCCTTCTCAATGTGCTTTCGGTACTCGTCAAGCGTGGTCGCACCGACCGTTCGAAGCTCTCCCCGAGCGAGTGCCGGTTTCAATAGATTGCTCGCATCCATCGTCCCTTCGGCGCTGCCCGCGCCGACAAGCGTATGGAGCTCATCGATGAAGAGGAAGATCCGACCTCCGCTCTCTGAGATCTCGTGGATCACCGCCTTCAGACGCTCCTCGAACTCGCCGCGAAACTTCGTTCCAGCGAGCAGCGCGCCGAGATCGAGCGCGAGGATGCGCTTGTTTTTGAGACTGTCGGGAACGTCACCGCTTACGATACGACGAGCGAGCCCCTCGGCAATTGCAGTCTTGCCGACGCCGGGCTCACCAATCAGGACCGGATTGTTCTTGGTCCGCCGGCTCAATACCTGCATGACGCGACGTATTTCTTCATCTCGACCGATCACCGGATCGAGTTTTTCCTGCCGGGCGAGTTTGGTCAAATCGCGACAGTACTTCTCCAACACCCGATACTTGTTCTCGGGGTTTTGATCGGTCACCCGCTGATTGCCGCGGATGGCAGTGAGCGCGTTCAGAACCTCATCGGCCTTGATCCCGAACTCCTTCAGGAGCCCGTCAATGCCTGAGTCTTTCCGCAGCATCGCGAGCAGTAGATGTTCGGTGCTGATGTACTCGTCTTTGAGTGCCTGGGCCTCGTCCTCTGCCTTTACAAAGACACGGGAAACCGGCGCGGAGAGCTGCGGCTGCTGTCCGGCCCCCTCTACGCGGGGCTTTCGTTTAATCTCGTCGTTGAGGCGCGCAGCCAGATCGGCCTTTCTCACCCCGAGCCGATCGAGCAGCGGCGGGATTACGCCCTCCTCCTGCTCGACCATTGCCAGAAGCAGATGCTCCATGTCGAGCGTAGGATTGGAAGCCCGATGAACCAAGGTAACGGCATCCTGCAGCACGCCCTGCGCCTTTACTGTGAGTCTATCGTAATTCATGGGAACTCCTTTTTGTAAGATACGATGTGAAAGGGGTCGTTTCAATGCGCCTCCAGTTGTCGCGGTGGCCGCAGCCCGAGTATGCTCAAGGACATGGCAGACGACGCACTTCGGAACAGAGTACTTATCCTCAATGGTTTTACCGACCAAGAGATCCTCGCGATCATGAACATGGTCAAGGCGATTTATGCGCCGGAAGACTTGGAAGACTACACGCGATTCGTGCAGGCGGCAGAGAAGCTTCCAGAGGCAACCGAGTTTGCCAAACGCCTGCTCAAGGTTGCAGGGGCTGCCAAGCAGACACCGCAGTCGGAGTCGATATCTACCGGTGACCTGATCTTTGCGAAGACAACCGAAAACTCGCTCCACATGAAGCTCGCCGATCTCATCGAAGATATGAGTGAGGATCACGAGTATCTGAAGAACAATCCGCCCCAGCCCCCCGCGCGGAAGGAGGGTGAGTCGTGAAACGACGCGCAATTCTCGACCAACTCGAACCCTACGTGCCGGGCAAGCGCATCGAGGGTGGGGTTAAACTCGCCTCAAACGAGAACCCCTTTGGCCCGGCACCCGCGGCGCTCGAGGCCTTTACCGCGAGCTTTGCCGATGTGCACCGCTACCCCGACGGCGGAATGCACGCTCTCAAGGCCGCTCTTGCAGCGCGATGCGCGGTCACGCCCGACCAGCTCGTGATTGGGAACGGAAGCGACGAGATAATGGTGATGATTGCCGGGGCGTTCATCGAACCGGACACCAATGCCGTCACGGCCGCGCACACCTTTAGCCAGTACACCTTTGCCACGAGTGTCTTTGGCGGCAGCGTTCGCCACGCGGCAATGCGCGAGGGCACGTTTGATCTCGGGGCAATTAGCGACCTGATTGACGAGTCGACCCGCATCGTCTGGCTCTGTAACCCGAACAACCCAACTGGGACGATGTTCTCTCACAACGACCTCGCCCGCTTTCTCAAAGGGCTTACGACACAGCCGATTGTCGTCGTTGACGAGGCGTACGCCGAGTTTGTGGAGGACGGCTCCTACCCAGACACGCTCGGCCTGATAAGGAACTACCCAAACCTGATTCGCCTGCGAACGTTTAGCAAGATCTACGGGCTTGCCGCGCTTCGCGTGGGGTATGGGATCGCAGAGAGTGAGCTCATCGAGGCGGTTACGACGATGCGACAACCCTTTAACGTTGGCACCCCGGCACAAAACGCCGCCCGTGCCGCCCTCGCAGATGAGGCTCACATACAAAAGACAAAAGCAAACAACCGCACCGAGCGAGCCCGGCTCTATCGATGGCTCGAAGAGCGTGGGATTCCCTACTACCCGACGCAGGCGAACTTTGTCTGCGCTGAGTTCGGCGAACGGGCGGCCGGCCTCGTGAGCGCGCTCGAGGAGCGGGGGATTTCGGTGCGACCACTCGGCTCGTTCTCGCTGCCAAACCATCTTCGGATCAGCATCGGCACGCCCGACGAGATGGATGCGCTCTACGAGGCGGTTGTGCCGCTGCTCGAGGCGGATCATGCTTCTCGTTAACTTCGCCATCTTGATCGTGCCGCCGGCTCTGCTAATTTCTGCAACCGGGTCTCGAATTGGCGTTTCGTTTGGTGCGCGACTCCAGGCAGTTGGATTGGGCGCGCTTGGTATGGGCTTGGCGTTGCTAATCGGATTTGCGGTCGTTCCAGTCGCACTTCAACTCTCGGGTCTCGTGCGTGTGCTCTTCTCTGCTTTTGTGACCGCCGCCCTGGTGGAGGAGGCGGCAAAGGCACTCGTCTTGCTTCCCGTGCTCAAGAATGAGGAATCGTTCCCGCGCACCGCTGCCGCACTAAAAGGCGCGCTTGCGGGCACCGGCTTTGCCGTAGTCGAGACGCTTCTTCATATCGGAAGAACACCAGATATCGTTGGAATTCGCGTGCTTACCACCTGGCCCCTTCATTTGGGCGCAGGACTCCTGATTGGCTACGCAATCGCAGCCGAACGCGAAGGGGACCGCATTCCGATGCTCATGGGAGTGTTGGCCGCAATCGCCTTTCACGGCGTCTACGATCTCCTGCTGATATTAGGGCGCGAGACCGCCCCGTGGGTCATACCGCTGCTGCTCGTCCTTGCCGCAGCCTGCACCCTCCTGTGGGTCATCGCGCTTAGGCGCGATTCCGCCTCCCATCGCCCCGCGCCTCGGACCGGTCGCAGGCCTCATGCGCAACCAAGATAGCTCTCGAGACTTGACCGCGCTCATACCCGTCCGTATATTAACGGTCCAACGACGCAGGGTAGAGCAGTTGGCAGCTCGTCGGGCTCATAACCCGGAGGTCGCAGGTTCGAGTCCTGCCCCTGCTAATCCAAGCCGGCCTATAGGCCGGCTTTTTTTTCCCCGCACACCGAGCGGCTGTTCTCACCGATTACGGGCGCTTGGCGGGCAACGACGCCTCAAAGGCGGCGGGAGGAAGCGATGAAAGAACGTGCCGAGGCGATGGTACTCGCCTCTTTTGCTGCAGATGCTCACGCATTAGGTGCCCACTGGATTTATGACACCGAGGAGATCGAACGTCGTTTTGGTTCGGTTGACTCGCTGCTTGCCCCACCCTCCGATGGCTTTCACTCCGGGAAGAGCCGAGGTTCCTTTACCCACTACGGCGATCAAATGATGCTCTTCCTTCGCTGTCTCGCTCGGCAAGGCAAGTTCTCCGCTTCGGAGTTTGCGGCGGATTGGCGAACATCGATGCTCGAGTACGACGGATACATTGACCATGCGACCCGCGACACACTCGCTACCATGAACGACTCGACGGAGCTCACCCAATCTGGGAGTGGGAGTACGGACTTGGCGGGTGCCGCACGTATCGCCCCCCTCGCCTATCTCTATCGTGATCATCACACGGAACTCGTAGCGGCGGCAGCGGAACAGGCATCGATTACCCACAACTCCCCGATCGTGATCGAGGCTTCCTCGATGCTCGGGGATCTGCTCTGGCACATTCTAAACGGCCACACTCCGACTGCGAGCCTTCGTTCGACGCTTGATCGTGACGAGTTTCCGTTGACGAAGGAACTCATTCGTGTCGGGCTCGACTCGGTTGGCGAAGAGACGATTACGTTCGCGAAGCGCATTGGCCAACACTGCGCGACCGAAGCGGCCCTGCCGCTCTCGGTGCACCTGATCGCAACGCACGAGGGATCGCTCAAGAGCGCGCTCATGGCAAACGTTGCCGCAGGCGGGGACAGCGCAGCGCGTGGCATCGTCATTGGCATGGTGCTCGCGGCATTTCACGGACGAGAAGCCATTCCCGACGAGTGGCTGGAAGACCTGCGCGCCTATCGTGAGATTGTCTCACTGCTCGAGGATCTCGAAGCGCGGCTGCACCGCAACTCGCTTTCAGCCTGAAATTGCCACACACCCGATTCACAGCAGTAAATTGCGAGTGTGCGCTTTGATAAGAACAATCTAAACCTCGCCTCAAGCCCCTACCTTCTGCAACACGTTGATAACCCGGTCTGGTGGCAAGAGTGG
>JBMCTC010000011.1:0-28516 GCA_048624115.1 Spirochaetota bacterium | reverse complement strand
ACTACGGAATTTGGCTCCGTCGGTGGGGGTTCAAATCCTCCTGGGACAGCCTCTCGATCGGAACACAAGAGTCTCCTTGAGAACCAAACCTACCTACAAGATCCTCGGCAAATCGCGGCAGGAGCGACCCTAATCTGCCGCTCACTTTGAGCTCGATTACGGGATCCGCCCGGGTTGGCCCATCGTTGAACACGACCACAATCTGGCCGTCTTTGAGCGCTCGGTCCACGAAGCGGTAACCCGAGTAGACAGTCAGGCTTGAACCGACCACCAGAAGCGCCTCTGCCTCTGCAAGCATCCGGAACGCTTCTGTTACTCGTGCCTTGGGTACGCTTTCGCCAAAAAACACTACGTCAGGTTTGAGCACGCCCCCGCATCGGAGGCAGGCGGGCACCGAAAAGCTTTTTGTAAGCTCCGATGCAAGGTGAACATCGCCGTCGGGTGCGATATCGCCTGCGATTGTCTCCCAGTTCGGATTTAGGAGGTTGATTCTTTCCTGGACCGAATCGCGGGCTTCGTTCTTTCCACACGAGAGGCAAACCACATTTGCGAGCGAGCCGTGCAACTCCACCACATGGGCCGACCCTGCGCGCTGGTGCAGACCGTCCACGTTCTGCGTGATGACGCCCGACAGATACCCTTGCGCCTCGAGCAACTGTAGCGCCTTGTGGCCCGCATTCGGTGTCGCGGTCGCCACCTTCCGATAACCGACGGCGCTTCGAGCCCAGTAGCGCTGCCGTGCGTCTGGGTCTCGCACATAGTCGCGATATTGGATCGGAGTCGCCGGCTTGCCGCGGCGCTCTGGACCGCGGTAGTCAGGAATGCCGCTCTCAGTGCTTACTCCCGCACCTGAAAGCACACAAAGCTGCCGGCCCGCCAGGGCCGCCAGGGCTTCGCCATAGCTTTTGCTGTCCACATGCCAGAGTGTAGAAATCCCCACCCAAGAAGTCAAAATCTATTCTTAAGCACAAAAGTATTAGAAGGGAGGTAAAGATTTTTCTGGACATTTTGTCGTTATAGCTAGACGTTTTGAAGGTGGCCACATGACAAATTTAGTCAACTTTTAGAGTTGAAGGAGGGTTATGGTGTTTTCATTGTCTGTTGAAGCATTTGAAGTCGTTGCGCACGTCCTGACGCTTGGGTACGCGGCAATGGCGGCTTCGCTGCTATACTTTGTTCTGACGAAGAACTCGAACATGCCGAAGTATCGCATGTCGTCGGTGCTTTCCGTGGTTGTAATGACCTCGGCGCTCTTGTTGCTGTATGCGCAACAACAGAGTTGGACTGCAGCGTATACGTTTACCGGTTCGGAGTACGAGCTTCGAGAAGGGGCAGCACTCTTCACCAACGGCTATCGCTACCTGAACTGGTTAATCGACGTTCCGATGCTCTTGATCCAGATTCTCTTTGTTGCGGGAATAGCTGGAGCAGCTTTCAAGAAGTACATGGTCCGATTTACGGTAGCCGGTACGCTCATGATCGTTACGGGGTATGTCGGACAGTTCTACGAGCCTGGTCGTCTTGCGGGAAACCTGACCTGGTGGCTTGTCTGGGGAACGGTTTCCACGATCTTCTTTGTATGGGTGTTGGTGCTGATCACCAAGGTCATCAGAGAGGGCAAGAAAAACATGCAGGGATCGCAGGCGCAGAGCATCTTTGGTAAGATCCTGCCGCTCTTCTTTATTAGCTGGTTCCTCTATCCGGGCGCCTATCTCTTCCCGTTGCTGCTGGAGTTTGGGATCGCCGAGTACGGCTTCACGATCGTTGGTCAGCAGCTTACATACACCGCCGCAGATATCCTTTCCAAGGTCATTTACGGCGTGATGCTCAATGTTTCCAGCACGATCCTGAGCCAGGAGCAGGGATTCGACGAGGCGAAAACGATCGCCGCATAGGCAGCCGGTCTCAATCGCCCAGCTTGATTCGGACAGGCGCGATTGCGCCTGTCCCTTTACTTATGTTGCGGACGGCAGGTAACGTTCGCGGCTTGAATCTTTTGCATCGATGAGCTAACAACGGTATTATTGCAGACAAGGAGCAATCATGGCACTCAGTAAAAAAATGCACATGGCGCTAAATGGACAAATTGCCAAGGAGTTTCAGGCTCATTTTCTCTATCGCGCGATTTCAATGGATCTCTATCATAAGGGCTTCGAGGGCATCTCTTCGTGGATGGATCAGCACGCGGCTGAGGAGTATGGTCACGCCGAGAAGATCATTGGATTTTTGAAAGAAAACGACGCAAAGGTTACGCTGCCGGCGGTACCGGAGCTCAAGAACGAGTGGGGTAGTGTACAAGAGGCGGTCGCGGATGCCTTGGGGCACGAACGGAAGCTCACCGGCGACATCTACGCACTGCACAAGATGGCGGACGAGGAGGGTGACCTCGGCACTGTCTCCATGCTCGACTGGTTTGTCGCCGAGCAGGTGGAGGAAGAGCACGTTGTGACTCGACTCTTGAAGCGGCTCGAGCTTGCGGGAAACTCGGACATCGGTCTCTTTGTCATTGACAGTGAGCTTCGCGGTGCCCCGGTCGAGTCCTCTGGTGAGGGGAGCTGATAACGCTCACCGCACAACGCGCCCCGTACGGCCCGCCACAGTGCGGGCTTTTTTTATGAGTGCTCGCCGAGCAGATAGCCGGTCTCGCTACTGTACACGCCGAGGCTGTTCACCTGCACGATCGCTCGGCCCCCGACGGCGGCTTTGGTCAGGCGATTGGTCTGGTCACGCACGACAAGGGGCTTGTATGGCCCCCCGAGATGGAGGTGAACAAACGTGTGACTACCTTCGGGCAACACGGCCTCTACGCCGAGCGGTGTTTCATCGCTAGCGAGCGCGCGCCCCTCGTCGGTTAGCGGTCTGAGCGTGGCGTTTTCCGGTCGGACGTGAACGACAACCCGCTGTCTTCGATACTCAGCGAGTGATTCGGGCAGTCGCAGCGTTTCAGCTCTTGATTCGATCGGCACGAGGATCCAGCCGCTCTCGTGACGTTCCACAACACCCTCGATCAGGTTGGTCACTGGACGTCCCGTAAAACCCGCCACGAACAGAGTCTCTGGATGTCGATACACCTCTTCGGGAGTTCCAACTTGCTCGATGGTCCCGTCTCGCATGACGGCAAGGCGATCCCCCATGATCATGGCTTCTTCCTGATCGTGTGTCACAAATAGTGTGGTGATTCCGATTCGACGAATGAGGGTGCGAAGTTCCGTTCGGAGCATCGTTCGCAAGAGTGGGTCGAGATTGGACAACGGCTCATCAAAGAGAAGCACTTTCGGGTGTACCGCCACCGCCCGCGCAAGGGCGACGCGTTGCCGCTGACCTCCCGACAGCTGGGCCGGTGAGCGGCCGGCGAACTCCTCCATTTCCACCAGTCGTAACGCATCTCGCAGCCGCCGATCAGCCTCTTCCTGAGCGATCTTGCGAGTCTTGAGCCCAAACGCTACGTTCTTAGCGACCGTCATGTGAGGGTAGAGAGCGAAGTTCTGGAACACCATCCCAACTTCGCGTTCCCGCGGTGGGACGCTCACACCCGAGTCGGCGTGGAGAACGGTGCGTCTGCCCATGAGTATTTCGCCCTGCTCGGGTTGCTCCAGGCCGGCCACCGAACGCAAGAGCGTAGACTTGCCACAGCCCGATGGACCGAGGAGCACGAAGAGCTCACCGGGGTTTACCAGCAGGCTTACCCCGTGGAGGGCGCGGACACCGGAGTTGCCCGGTCGATCGACCGCGTAGGTCTTGTGAAGATTGCGAACTTCAATCCCGTATTCGGTTGTGGTGATCACTTTTCTAAGGTAAGCATGGCGTCAACGCGGGAAAAGCATGGGTTCTCTCACCGAAAGATCGGCACCCACAAACAGGGTGCCAGTCTTTGTTGGTGAAGGGAGCGAGTTATGGCAGCCGACCACACTGCTCCGGTTCCCTTGCCTGAATAACCAACAATGTGACCCAATCAACGCTCCGCGGCAATAGGGAATTTCCCCATGTTCACACAGCGGGCTCGTCGGTCGATCGCACCGCGAAGTGCCGTACTCGCCAGCGCTCGATCGGTCCCATGAGAAAGAATGCGGCGAAGACCGCGATTGCTTTGTCTACCAGATTTGCCGGAATGCGAGCTAAGAACGCTGCCGAGACAAGAGACCGGCCGGCAGTGACGAGACCCGCCACGAGGTAGTCAAGGCCGACGTTTGTCATCCCACCGAAGAGAAATGCCGCTACTGCACCGCCGAGTACTGCGTTTGCTAAGCCAACGAGTAGGCTGGCGAGAAGGACATCACCAACCGAAGAGAAACGCTTTGCCTTGATAAAGGCTCGCACGATGAGGACGGTTGCGACGCCGCAGACAAAGAAGGGCCATGAAGCGCCTACGAAACCGTAATACAGCTCGTGGAGGAGGTTTGTCCATACCGCGACGATGATGCCTGGAACGAGTCCAGCGGAAGCAGCGGTTACCGCTGTCCCAATCGAATCAAAGAAGAACGGGAGCTGAAGAGTTTCATTGAGCATCGTCAGCCCAAGGTTCACCAACAGGCTCGCCGTTACCAAAATGCCGACAAAAGAAACGCGCTTTTCCTGTTGCATCATACCGCCATTTTGGCACACAATTCAAAGAACTCCAATGAGGTCAGTCGCATCGTCGCGCAGCGCATATCTCTTTGTTTCGCTTAGCCTCTTGCTCCTCATGGGGTTCCTCATTATGACGTCGGGATCGCTGCGCGAGGTAGATGAGACGCGTCAGCGCTACGAGCTATTGACTCGTGAATGGTTCCTTCTCCGTCTCGCGGCGCAGGATTCGCCAGCCCGGGTACCGCCTCGTTCCCTCGTCATCGAGCTTGACGAACATCTCTCCCAGCTTTTGAACTCGGAGGCGCTCGCAACCAGCGCGCAGCTCTCACAGGGGCTTCGAGATACGATTGACATGCTGTCCGATGATTGGCGACGACTTCGCCGTAGTCTCCTTAATGCCCGTGAAGACGCGGCGACCGGTGCAATTGAGGAGCGAGCGCGGCTTCTCGATAGCGTCGAGGCGGGTCTCACGATGTTGCAGTATCACGTGAGCCAAGCCATCAGAGCCCAGCAACGGGCGCTCGAAATGGTGCTGTACGTGCTCGGCGGTACGATTCTGGCCACCATCGGCATCTTTTGGCTGGTTGAGCGCGAGAGTTCCATGGACCGGGCTGCTGCAATTCGGGTACAGTCTTTTGCGCAGAGCGCGATCGGCAGCCAGGAAGAGGAGCGAGCTCGAATTGCTCGAGCCCTCCACGACACGCTGGCCCAGGAGCTCTCGGTGATCCTCATGCAATTGAGCAACGAGTCGATAGATCCCTCCCGGCTTGCCGACGTGCGCAAGCGGTTGCTCGATGCCGTGAATTGGCTTCGCAATTTATCGTACGATTTGCATCCAGCCGAGATATCGCAGGTTGGCCTCGGCGGTGCGCTTACCAGCTACTGTGAGGAGATTTCCACGAGGCTCGGTGTGGCGATCGCATGTGACGTCGCCGACAATATCGGCCCATGCTCGCAAAGCGATGCGATTAGTCTCTACCGAATTGGGCAAGAGGCAGTTACAAATGCGATTAAGCATGCCGGGGCCGCTCAGATCTCGGTATCGCTCCGCAATGAACATAGCGTACTCGTGCTCTGCATTGAGGACGATGGCAAGGGCTTCTCCCCCGTCGACTCGGCCCGGCGGAGGGAGGGTTTGGGAATCACGGGCATGCAGGAACGGGCCAAGCTGGCCGGCGGCGAGCTTTCGATCGCAAGTGCGCCCGGAGAGGGAACCCGAGTTACCTTTCGCTCACGCCGGATTCAAGCAATGACGAGAGGGAAGGAAGAGCTTCATGAAGCACACAGTCGTGTTGGTAGATGATCATCCGCCGCTTCGGGCGGGCGTAGCAGCTATTCTCGAACGCTCCGGAACCTACCGGGTCGTCGCCGAAGTGGGAACCGCCGATGACGCGTTCTACACTGTGCGAACGCTCGCGCCCGACGTTTGTGTACTCGACATATCATTGCCCGACGGGAATGGGGTGGATGTCGTCCGAGACACGAAACGAGTTGCTCCCGATACCAAGATCCTCATTCTCTCGATGCATTCGGTACGAAGAATTGCAGACGAGGCGCTGCAGGCGGGCGCAGACGGCTACATGCTCAAGGAGTCTACCGGCGAACACCTGGTTACCGCGCTCGATCAGATTCTGCGTGGGGAGCCGTTTATCGACGCGCGTCTCGTACCAATTCTTGACGGTGGGACGCCCCGTGGCGCTCAACCCGATGGTCGCGACGGTGTCGAGATACTGAGCGATCGTGAGTACCAGGTATTCTGCTTGCTGGCTCACGGCCGCACGTCGAAAGAGATTGGCTCTACGCTCGGCATAAGCCCCAAGACCGTAGACAATCATCGCGCCTCTATCATGGAGAAACTCGGTGTTTTCTCCGTTGCCGATTTGGTGCGGATTGCCATCAGGACCGGGGCCATGCAGCCCTAGTTGGCCAGCTGTATCTTTTCACGGAGGAGCATAGCCGCTTCCGGTAGGGGCTCCTCCATCTCCCCGAGAAGCTCGCCGGCCGTCAGAAAATCGTTGTTCCTGTAGGCAAGGATCGCCGAGAGAAAGGTCAGTCTCGCATCGGCGAGTCCTTCCTGTTCTGCGTCTGCGATCCAGCGGGCCGCTTGTTCCTCATCAGCCGCCGACAGAGCTTGATCGATTGCCCGTACAACGTCGGAGACACTCGCGATGCGTAGAACGACCACCTCGGCGCGGAGACTGCGAACGATCGTGCCGGAGTAGGGGAGGTGATGCGCCCGGCGAACGGAGAGATCGAACGAGAGTTCGGTTGCGTCGGCGAGGTGAAACGTGCCATCCGCTCCACTTGTGACAGACAGATCGCCGACCTGGACAAGAGCACCCGAGACCGGCGCCCCGGCGTAGTCGAGCACCAGCCCGTGCACTCCCCCGTGCTCATAGCTTCGCACATCTAGAGAAGAACAGCCGGCGAGGCCGATTACAACACCGATCCAGATCACGAGCCGCGGGCAGATGCTGTCCACTCTGGACATGCCGCTATCTGCGTGTAACCTCATAGTAATGATTCTCCTTTTCAAATGAGAACGAAGTCGAGTCAACTTCGTAGAGATGCCACCCAAAGGCGGTGTCTCCTACCGACAGCATTCGCACGACATTCTCTGGCCTCGTCACAAAGGCGTGATAGACGCCCGCACGGGTCGCTATCGTCCCGACGTGCACCGGCGGAACTCGGCGCCCGAACCGGGGCGCCGCGCGATCGCTCCCGACCTGCGGTACCCCAGCCGGCAGGTTCGGCCTGCTCGGGTCTGCAACCATCGTGCGTGATGGCGCGACCTGCGGCAACGGGTCTATCGTGGCAGGGTGTGTCGGACGCCCCGTGCTCGCATATTTCGCAGCCGCCGGGTGATCCTGCGGTACACCGCTCGCCGGCTCGGTCGGCGAGACCGCGTTCGCCACGAGTGCTACTGCTCGCTCGGCAGCTGCGGGGGCGAACGCCGCGAACACGGCGAGCGAGGCGAGGGTGCTCAACATCGCCGCGAGCGCGACCGAAATGCTCGTACCGACCCGACTACCGCCGCGCATCGCCTGCCTCCACGTGGCGCTCATAGAGGTCCATCAGCTCGGCATTCATGTTTGGAATGCCGGTCGTTTCTGCGACTCGCGGAATGACGTAGATCCCCAGCTCCGCCGCAGCGGTTCCGTCGGAACTCGTTCCTACCAGTCGGCGAAGAAGAGGAATGCGCGATAGCAGGGGCGGCGCGGTACTCTCGACGCCCGACTGCTCTTCGACGTAGGCGGTCAATGCTATCGGCACCCCTGACTCCCCGCGCACCGTCGTTTCGACCAGCCGCTCGAGGCTCGTTGGCGCGCCGGCGCTTCCCGGTTCGGTGCTCTCGAAACGTGATGCCGAGACGTTTACGTGTACGAGAAGCTCATTGTCGCCACTGACTCGCGCCGTGATCTCTGTTTCGAGTCCGGCGGCAACCTCTTCGATCATCTCGGTCCGTTCGCTCCCCTCGCTTCCGGAGCTCACGAGGCTCACGAGGCGGCGCACCTCTTGACTTGCGAATCGTACCGGCTGCCCCGCAATGCCTTGGAGTGTTGCGTCCATGACAACCCTTGCCTGCGAAGACTCGAGCTTTGCAGCAAGCTCGAGAGCAAACTCGTAGCCAAATGCCGAGAGTACGCGAAAGTCGAGCGTTAGTAGCGGCCCGATGGCCCCAACAAATGCTTGCACCGAGTCGGGCCCGGTGAGTTGGGAGGCGAAGGTCGAACCGACATTCGCGATTGCCCGATCGTAGTACTCTACAATCAGGAGTTGATACGTGATCATTGCCGATGGACGATCAAGTTTCGCGATATGGTCGACGAGTTGGTTCACCACCGCTTCGGGTCCCGACACCGTCATCAGTCCCGATTCGAAATCGGTCCGAATCGACGCCTGTTTCGCAAGCTGCCAGGGCAATAGCGCGGCAATGCTCTCGACACTGAGGTGGTTGGGCTCGATGACCGTGGTCGTCGCCCGCCCACGTTGGCCTTTATCGTCTCGATCCCAAACGTAGTAGACGCCACCGTCTATCTCGACCTGCATGTTGGCCTGCGATGCGATGAGAACCGTGACCTCCGCAAGGCTCTTACTCGTAAAGTCGAGGGGACCGATCACGGGGTCACGCTCGCTCAAATACTGGACCTCCTCGGTGGCAGCCTCAAAGAGGGCGCGGAAGAGTGCCCGTGTCGAGACAGCAGACGCAGTGACCGAGAATCCGCTCTCTTCCTTGAGAACCTGCATTCGCGAGACGAGATAGAGACCGTTCTCTCGACGCACAAAGAGATCGTGGTTGCGAGCGAAGGTCTCGAGCGCACGCTCGAACGAGGTGTCTTGAACAAAGTAGGATGTGGTTCCGGTCACGCTCTGATCGGGAATAACGGCGTTGCCCGTCGCCGCTCCGAGTGCAACAAGGATTTCAGCGATCGGCATGCTGTAGAACTCGAGTCGGTCGATGCTCTGGCCGGGCGCGTGACCTACGAGCAGAGCCCCAAGGAGCATCGCAATTATTATTCGCTTCATGTGAACAGATACGCCGTTCGCCACCGCTTTGCTTCATCAAGGGGCTCAATTCCTCGACTTTTTGGTATAGTCAGGGCCAATCCACCATGGCGGTCCCGGCTGCGGGCTACGGCGGAACTACCGTCGAAACGCTGCTGGACCGGCTCGCGCGACCCGAGTCGCCGCTTCCCATCCACCGGGTCTTGAGGCCGGACATTGTCGTGTGGGAGACGACCAGTCCCTTGTAAGGGAGCAGCTCTTATCCGGCGCGGCAGCGTAGGAAGTGGTGAACAATCTTAGGACGAAGCAGTACAATGAAACAACAGGAGCCGTCATGCGCGTGAACACGTTTTTGCTACTCCCTCTGCTGCTACTCCCACTCTCCGGGGCGGTCGGCGCCGAGTTCGGCGTGAGCGCATCGGCAACGAGCGACTCGGTTGTATATGGAACCTTTGGCGCGGATCCCAAGTTTGATCAACTGGCAACCGCTGAGCTCTCGCTCTTTCTTGCGCCCGATGAAACCGCTGATCTGACGGTACGCGGCAGCTATGAGTACCTCTTGAGCGGTGATCCGTACTACTTTTCGCTCGACGAACTGCGCTACACATTGCGGTCGAGGTTTGGTCAGCATGGATCGTTTGAGTTCGCAATGGGTCGATTCGAGGAGCGGGACCCGACGGGCTTGATCTTTCACGAGACGGTCGATGGGTTTCTCGTCTCCTTTGGTCTGCCGGGAGTCCACGTTTCGGCAACTGCCGGCTACACCGGATTGGTGTTTGAGGAGTCGAGCTCCATCGTGGTGAGCATTGCGGATGCGCTCGAACTCCAGGATGATGACCCCTTTGGTCCACCGAGGCTCTACGTCGCGGCAAACGGCGAGCACCAGCTTACCGATGCCGGGCTCACCCTCGGTTTTGGCCTTGCCGCTCAATTTGATCTCCATGATCGAGACGATCTCGCAGCTCCCGGTGACTCGCTGTTCTCCGGTGCGTTCACCGGCCCCGTACAGACCCAGTATCAGAGCGTTCGACTCTTTGGGCCGATTCACGAGCTCGTGAGTTTAGACCTCTTTGGGTCGATGGTGACGGGGTCAATGCTCTCGCCAAACTTCGACACGGTCACCTTCGAAAAGGCGCCGATACTCGGCTTCCTGACGGGAGCCACGATCACCGCGACGTTCGACGCAGAATCACACCCGACGATCAGTGCCGGGGCCGTGTTCGCTTCCGGCGATGATGATTCAGAGTCTACTCTCGAAGGTAACACGTCGGGGTATGCGACATCGTTTGTCCCCATTTCGACACCGGTACGAGTTCCGTGGAGTCGCGACAACCGGGGCTCATTGCTGACAACGAGCGTGTTCTACAGCAATCTCTTGCTCGCAGAACTCTCCGCGTCGATTCGCCCCTTTGGCGCGCTCTCGGGCTACGTTGCAAAGAACACTACCGCAGAGATCCGAGGCGCCGCAATTCTTCGTACCAGTGAGGGGGAACCGCCGATAAGCGACGTTCTATCCTCGTTCACTGGAAACTACCTCGGAGCCGAGGCTGCGGTTGGTATCTCAGTGGGGTTTGCTCCTTTTGCAGATCTCCAGCTCGACGGCGGACTCTTCTTCCCAAACGAGGGGGCATTTCTTTCTTCCGATATCGCATACGTTGTCGTCGGCTCGGTTCGTGTAGCGTATTGACGCGGTGTTCGACGCGAGCCGGGGCTTTACGTACCTTGTAGTGAAGGAGAAGCTATGGCTCAGATATACCTACTCAGTGTTCTCTCGCTCTTGTTTGGCGGTATGTTGCTATCTGCTGAGGTTCTGGCAGGAAGATTCGCCCGATTGGAGCCCCTCGCCGAACTCTCGCAGCAACCAAAAACCGTAATCACCACCGGAGCCGTAACGTTGATCGTCGCGATCGTGAAGATTTTTGTGCCCTTCACCGGCGCAGTTGTTGTAGGCGATCTCTTGCCGGTCCTCGTTGGTATGACCGCCGGCGGACTCTTGGTTGTGTCTCAGATGCAAGACCCCGGCCGCATTGGAGCGCGCGATGCCGCCCAGTCCGTGCTCGCCTACCGCGTTGCCATTGGAGTTGGAGCGATCGTCGTAGGCGTGCTCCACTTCTTCTTCTACGCGGCCCCGATCCTTTAATCGTATGGGAAGAGCGATATTTAGCATCGTGAGTATGATCGCGCTCGCCGTGATCATCGTGACTAACATCGACAATCGCACCGCATTCAACCTCTTTGGTTGGCAGTTCGAGAACCTCGCGGTGCCCGTACTCGCCCTCGTAAGCTTCGTTTCCGGCGCGTTTTACGCCTTCTTTTTCTATTTGATGGGAGCGTTCTCCAAGGCACGTCGAGAGCGGCTTGCCATGCAAAAGCAGCGCATCAAGTCGCAGGAGCAGACCATCAAGGAGAAGAACGCAGAGCTTCGTCGCGAGTCCCGGATTCAGGCCACTCCGTTGGCTCGGGAACCGCAGCAAGCGCTACCCGGACCCGAAGGCGGCAAGGCGGCAACCCCTCCTGGAGGAAAGACGACCGGGCAGGGCGGCAAGCGGCGCGAGGGCGACGGCTGGTTCAAGCGTCTGTTTGGCGCGAGTTCCAAGTAACCATTGTATTGCACGAGAGAAACGCGCTCGAAAATAGGGATTTTCCCTATTGATTGAAATAGAGATATCTGCTTTAATTACAGTATAGCTCATGAGAGCTACAACAGAACGTTGGTCCATGCGGGCACTTGATGAACATCCCGGTAGCCTCCTCGCCGTGTTGCTTCTTGTGACTTCCCTGCTCGGGTGCCCGCACCAACGTTCTTTTTTTTGGCACAAATCCCCCTCACTTTCGTAGTTTCTTCAGTCCTGTGGTGGTACACTCTACCTCGGAGCCGGTGGGTCTTTGGCAGGAGACTCAGTGCCCCATGTAAACAATCTTAGAAAGTATCATTACTACGTAAGAGCCGAACGGCTCTTGAAGGAGACGGTCATGAAACGTATTCTGTTCATGACGGTAGCCGTCGCAGTCGTATTTCTAGGTTGTGAAGCTGGGGTCATCTCACTTGATCAGGAGAGTGAGTACCAGGACATCCTGCGAGATTCGGAGTTCGACTACTCAACAGTGGTTCCGGTGCAGCTCAACGTCGAGGTGGACCTCACAGATACCACCCTCGGAAATGCAATCGGCGCAGCACTCGCCACAGTTCAGGTAACCGATAGCGAAGACGGCTTGCTTTTCGCAGCATCTGCGGAGAACGGTCAAATGGTATCCGGGGAGATCTTGATCCCCGCGCGACCGGGAGCAGTAACGCTTTCGATCCACGCCCCCGGATTTGAACCCTACGAGGTTACGATCGAGAATCCGTACCAGTATGAGCAACTCGCACGACTGATACGGCTCACGGCCGATCCGACCGCAGAGCCTGAGTCTGACCGTGACGGTGATGGCATTATCGACCTGTATGACGCATATCCCGATGATCCCGATATCGCCTTTGTACGCCAGGTCCCAGCCGGAGCCCCGCTTACCATTGCATTCGAAGACAACTTCCCAGAGCTCGGTGACGGCGACTACAACGACTTCGTGGCGACCTACCAGATCACGGAGTACCGAAGCGCGCGGAACAACCTCGTCAAGATCCGCGGGATCGCTGACGCATTGGCACGGGGGGCCGGGTTTGACCACGAGTTTGGAATGGTTGTCAGCTTTGACGGGTTGAACGCACGAGGTAACATCCTGCGCTATAACCATCAGAATGAGTTGCTCGAAAATGTTCCACTTTCGGGTGACGGATATGTCCGCATTCCGATCTTCCCGAGCACCAAGCAGGCCGCTTTTGACCGGGGTGCAGACGGGGTACGGATGGATAATGTGAAACCCGAGGCGAATCCATCGACCGGATACTCGACTAGGTTCACGATCATTTATGAGTCGATCTCCGTCAACTCAAACGCCGCCCAGATCTGGGAACCGTACGACCCGTATTTGCTCGTGCGTAACACCGATCACAACCTGGATTTAGACGTCCATTTGATTGGTAAGGATCCGTTGCCGGACTCGCAAAACCATCTCTATCCGGGAGAAATCCCGGCTGGATTTCGGGATGCAAACGGTTACCCTCGTGCGCTCTTGGTCCCCGGCGATTGGCAGTGGCCTGTAGAGCAGATCGAAGGCGACCCAAAGATTGAGACGGCGTATCCCAACTTCGAGCGGTGGACCGCCACCCTTGGAGCCAGCGATTCCGACTGGTATCACTACCCCGTTTTTGGTGAAGTCATGGTTCGCTGATCCAATTTTGGTTCAACTAATCCGCACGGGACGTGTCAGGCGCTCGTGCGGTCTTTTTTTTGCTTGTTCGTGAGTCTTGCCCCACGAGCGTACATGCGCACACGATTTCGCCCCTGGTCTTTCGCAGCAAAGAGAGCCTCATCGGCGGCGGCGAGCAGTTGATTGCCGGTGGCTCGCGGCAGCGCGCTTGCCGTCGCGTATCCGATGCTTACGGTCACGTAGGGCTCGGCCTCGCTGTACTCGTGCGTGATGTTGAGATTGGCAACGTGACGGCGTACGGACTCGAGCACGTCCGCCGCCCCCTCCTTATCAGTTGCGGGCAACACTACGGCAAACTCCTCGCCACCGAATCGGGCAACGTAATCCGCCGGCCGTTTGAGTGCGCTGCGTATCGCGTCTGCAACTCGCTCGAGACACCGATCCCCCGCGAGGTGGCCGTAGTTATCGTTAAAAGGCTTGAATGAGTCGATGTCGATCATTGCGATCGTGATGTCGCTCTTGTCCCGTTGAGCGCGGGCAATCTCGGCCGGCAGGCGGTCGGTGAGGCTTCGTCGGTTTGGGAGACCTGTCAATGCATCTTCCAATGAAAGGATGCGAAGCTGCTCCTCGAGCTCAATGCTATCGCTAATATCCAGAGCGTGGCAGATGTAGAAATCGGGGCGGGCACGGTCTCCATCCTCTTCGTCAAGGCGTGCGAAGTGCAATTGCCATGTCCTCGGGCTCCCCGATAGCGACCGGACGGACGCCGATTGTGTATGCGTGTGGCTATGATTTCGTTCGGCAGCCTCGAGGCCTTCGAGCACCTCATGCGGTTCCTCGAACGTCGCGTACAGCAAAGACTCGAGCGTCAAGCCCCTCGCGTTCGTGAGTCCGATCGCGTTTCTCGACGCGGTGTTCACCAGGTGAATCTCACCGCCGCCGTCGAGCAACAGGGTTGGTACGGGCGACGAACGTAATGCATTCCCGAGTCTTCGCTCTACCTCGACGATCTCCTGTTGAAGACTCCGTTCACGGTTTCGGATAGCACGCCGCTCGACGGCGTTTCCTATTACAACCGGGAGCATATCGAGGAACTGCAATGTGCTTTCCTTGGCCACGTAGTCCATCGCTCCGCCTCGCATTGCTGCAACGGCGAGCGAAGTGTTCGCTTCTCCCGTGACCATGATAAACGCAGGGCCTGTCTCGTTCTGTGCGTACTGCTGGATGATGCCAAGCCCGGACCCGTCGCGTAAGTGGTGATCAACTAAAACCGCATCGTAGTGCTCGGCCTTGATGAGCTGTGCAAACTCCCCGCGACCGTCCGCGATATGCACGCGATAACCGTGCTGTTCGAGAGCTCGGCGTACGATATCACCCAACTCTTGGTCATCTTCGACATAGAGGATCTTGACTTCTCTGTCGCTATCGATCACGGCATCACCCGTCCGTCGGTGTACCACACTATTTTGGACAACTTTTTCATTTTATGCAATTCACCTTTTTTCGGGCAGTCGATAGGGCACATCGGGGACCGGCCGCTGGTTTCGATAGGTCCAAAGGAGCTGCATGTTGAGCATTTGACCGTCGTACTCGATGTAGGTGTTGCCCCAATCGAGCGGTGTTCCGTTGAGAAGAATGTCGTAACGATTTTTGTGACCGGCATACGCCGCTGAGTCGTAGCCAATCCACACGCTTTCTGCTGTGTTCACGGGCAGTGTCTCCACGCGGCCGTCCGCATAGCGATAGAGGAGCACACGAGCCCGTCTGATCATGAGAACTGCGTCAATGACGTCGTAGCTATTCAATGAAAAGGGGCGGGGAGAAGGTACAATGGGTGGTGACCACCGCTCTTGGGAGGTGGCGTGAGGTGAGAGCCCGGCGGCGAGAACGATCAGCAGGAGCCCGAGTTGTCTCGCTTTCCTGCTGACCTGGCCGCCGCTCTCATGCTCGTAGAATCGTTTGTTTGCCACATTCTAGTATCGGCACGCTGCTCGAGTCTTCGAGTGATGATGGTCGTACTATTTCTTCTTGGATGATGCCCGCGCGCTCGGCTTCTTTGCGGTTGTTCCCGCCTTTCTCCCTCGCTGAGGGCTTGGATGTGCAGCTTCCCACTCCTTGAAGAACTTCTTGACGCCGTCGGTTCCGTTTTCTTCGAACGCGGCAACCCATTTCGTTCGAAACTCTTCCGCCAAGGCGCGAGCCTCTTCGCTTGTTCGCTTCGTACCAAAGTAGAAACGCCGTGAACGATGCGTCCGTTTTCCGTCGGGACCGATCGAGTAGTGCGCTGCCCAATAGCGGTGTTCGTTTCCATTTCGAGTGAGTTTGCTCTCGTGAACGCCGGGAGTTCCGCTCATGTTGTTTATTTGAATGCCCTTCTTCGGGCCAAAACGCTTTGGCGCGTAGCGTTCGCCCTGGCTCTCGATCCATTCGAGCGCCGCATCCTTTGCCTTTTTCTTGCCGCCCCATTTTCGGTCGCTAAACAACTTGGACCGGTAGCCGGTTTGGGGGCCGATTCGAGCCTGAAAACCGTGTGTTCCGCCGGCATCGATTCTCACTAGTGCTGCCATATATTACTCCGGTAGCAAAAAGAATTGTTTCTACTACGTTACGCGAAGGTGAGCTTTTAGTCAAATGTTCCTAACCGGATTGTAACAATTCGGGGAAATTTGCTCGGTCCGCACTTTCTGGGGCCAAGTCGTGCAACGCGACTTTGCCGCTTCCGACATCCAAAAATGAGTGGTCTACAACCGGTCTCGATCCGTCTCGTGACGCGCGCGTCGTAGCGGCTGCAGACGGCGAACTGATCGGCTATGTCGAATTGTGGAACACCGCAAGCCTCATGTCAAACCAGTCCGGGAAACGGTCACCTTCGCGATGGAGCTTCACCCTGGCGAGGACTACGTTGCCCGCTAATCTCCTCCCGTGCCGGCACGAGGCAGCGCAACCAGCCCGCGTTTGGTATAATCACTTTTGTATGAGCACACCAGAGCCTACAACCACCACGCATTGGGGAATCCTTGCCCCAGGACGGATTGCCGAGAAGTTTGCCGAAGGCCTACGCGGGACCGATACCGGCAAGCTCTATGCGGTCGGATCGCGATCCGAAGAGCGAGCAACGAAGTTTGCCGAGCGTTTTAGAGCCGAGGTCTCTTACGGATCCTACGAGGAGCTTGTCTCGGACCCGAACGTCCACGCAATTTACGTCGCCAATCCGCACAACTACCACAAAGAGGCCGCGTTGCTCTGCCTCGAGCACGGTAAGCCCGTGCTCTGCGAGAAGCCGATTGCGGTCAACGCGCATGATGCGAAGGAGATGGTCGATGCATCCCATGCTCATGATGTCTTTTTCATGGAGGCGATGTGGACGCGGTTTATGCCGGCGATGCAGCAGGCGCGTGCATGGATCGACGCCGGCCGCATTGGCGAGGTTCGACGCGTGGATGCTCACTTTGGCTTTCGCTCCGGCTGGGATCCCGAGGCCAGGCTCCTCAATCCCAACCTGGCCGGTGGGGCGCTACTCGACGTTGGCATTTACGTGGTTTCGTTTGCCTATTGGATGACGCGCCTCGATCCGGTGGCAATTACCGGGCAGGCCCATGTTGGTGAGACCGGCGTCGATGAGCAGAGCGCGGCTCTGCTGAGGTACAACGACGGAGCGATTGCCACGCTCTCCTGTGCGGTACGCACGGCGACCAATAACCGCGCTGCGGTCTTCGGAACCGAGGGTTGGATCGAGTTTGACGCGCCGTTCTTTGTCTCTACAAAGGCCACGCTGCACGTCGGCGACGAGACGATCGTCTTTGAACAGCCCTTCGCGCAAAACGGGTACGAGTACGAGGCGATCGAGGTCGCTCGATGTTTGGCGGCCGGCGAGAAGGAGAGTTTGATTCTCCCACGAGACGAGAGTGTGCGAATCATGAAAACTCTTGACGAACTGCGCAGACAATGGAATCTCGTCTACCCATTTGAGGAGCAATGTTGATGCGATACGGAACCGTTCCGGGCATAGACAAACACATAAGCCGGATTGGTCAGGGCTGCATGATGCTATCCGAGGGTGACGGCCAACCGCGCTCGAACGAGATTCTTGATGCGGCCCTTGCCTCGGGGGTGAATCTCTTTGATCACTCTCACGTCTACGGCGGTGGCTCGTGCGAGCGGGCCTTTGGCGTTTGGCTTGAGGCACGCGGCAATCGCGAAGAGCTTGTGATCCTCGACAAGGGGTGTCACCCAAAAGGCGGAGAGCAACGCGTAACGCCTGAGCACATTGTCGAGGATGTTGCAGGCTCCCTCGATCGACTCGGCATCGACTCAATAGACCTCTGGCTCTTTCACCGCGACGACCCCTCGCAGCCTGTCGGCCCGCTTATTGAAACGTTGAACGAGCTTCAGAGTACGGGCAAGATCCGCGCTTTCGGTGGGTCAAACTGGCCGCACCGGAGAATCGCCGCGGCCAACGAGTATGCAGAGGCTCGCGGCCTCGCGCCCATGGTCGCGAGTAGTCCGAACTTCAGCTTGGCCGAACAGGTGGACTCTCCGTGGGGCCCCGATTGTGTCACGATTTCCGGCAGAGAGAACCTCGAGGCGCGTGCTTGGTACGAGAAGAGCGGGATGCCGGTTTTCGCCTGGTCGTCGCTTGCTCGTGGTTTTTTGAGCGGTCGCATCAGACGCGAGAACGTCGAGCAGGTAAAGGGCGACTTCGAGGAACACACGATACGCTGCTATGTGACCGAAGAAAACCTCGAGCGGGTTGAGCGGGCAGCGCTTCTCGCGGATGAGCGCGGAATGACAATACCGCAGATCGCGCTCGCCTACGTATTGCATCAACCTATGAACGTCTTTGCCCTCATCGGCGCAAGGAGCAAAGAAGAGGCAAATGCAAACGCCCAGGCGCTCGAAGCCGCGTTAACGAGTGCGGAGCTCGACTGGCTTGACCTACGCGCAGAGACGCGATAATCAAGGCGAGTGACCGACGTGCTCGAGCCTGCCTTCCCCGGCATAGGCTCGGGCTACTCGTTTACTCAAGACGAGGGGGAGAAATCCTACCGTCGCGATGATTCCGGTGACGGGCACCACGGTTGTGATCGGGAAGAGATCCCCGAGAATCCCGCCGGTAGCCGTGCCGAGCGGGATAAGCCCGCCCGTGAAGCTTCCAAGAAGTCCAAAGACCTTGCCACGCATGTTCGCCGGTGTCAGTCCCTGAAGCGTGCTCAGCACTATCGTATTTATGATCGAGACGGCGAAGCCCGATGCAAACGCGAAGCTCATGATCACCGGAAGCACCGGGATCGAGAGGATAAGTGTCCGCGAAACGCCGAATACGCCGGAAAGAACCGCGAAGAGTGCAAACCTCCGCTTGAAGGGAATTGTCCAGAACTGGAGCAAGACGAGTCCTAATAGTGCTCCCCCGGTGACGAAGGCCATGGTCAGCCCGTAGTCGGTCGGCAGAAACTGCGTCGAGCGCTCAAAGTAGGGCAGGTAGAGCACCCCACCCATGGTCAGGAAGAGGTTGAGGGTTCCGATGTTCAAGAGCTGCAGCCGCAAGACCGGGTTATTCCAGACAAAGCGCCATCCCTCTTTGAGCTCGCCTGCCAAATGGGGTTTCCGTTCCTCGCGAGATGACGTTTCCCCGGGGCCGCGTTCGTCTCGCGTTGCCTCTTCCCCGGGGCCGCGTTCGTCTCGCGTTGCCTCGTCCCCGGGGCCGCGTTCGTCTCGCGTTGCCTCTTCCCCGGGCCGCGGTGGGGTGGGCAGGCGCATAAATGCCTCGGAGATGCTGCTCGCGACGAAGGTGATTCCGTTGATGAGAAAGAGAAGCGGGGCGCCGAGCCACGTGTAGAGTGCCCCGCCGAGGGTGTTGCCGATAATCCCCGAGAGCTGCTGGATTATGCCGAAGGCGCTGTTTCCCTTATCGAGCTCCTTTTCCGGCACGAGATCGGGAATGCTCGCGCGGACGGCGGGCTGAAACACAGCGGCCACGAGGCCGAGCAATGCAGCGCCAACGAACACCATCCAGATCTCGAGCCTCCCAGCGTAGAGGAGTCCGGCGCCGGCTATGATGGCCGCGCCGCTTGCAAGATAGGTTATCACGATGATGCGCTTCCTGCTCCACCGGTCTGCGAGAGCACCACCGATCGGTCCGCCTATCACCTGAAAGAGCGCGGCCGTCGCCATGACTGAACCCATAACGGCACTCGACCCGGTGGCGCGCAGCACCCAGAAGCCGAGTGCGATGTTGAATGCGACGGTGCCGATGGTCGAGACGAGTTGGCCCTGCCAGAGCAGGACGAAGTTGCGATTCCACACGTGGGGCGGTTGCTCAAACTGCATCGCGAGAGCGTACACCGCGAAGAGCGTGAGGGCAAGATTGCAGCGGAGGTCCGGCCATGTGTATGTTTTGCAGATGATACTGCGATACGTCTATCTTGCGCTCGCCGTGCTTGGAACGGTTCTTCCGATGAGCCAGTTCATACCCGCCTCGATCTCCGGCACGTTCTCGGTCGGGGCGCTCTGGGCCGACTCGACGGACACGCAACTCGTTACCGGCTTGACCTACGATCTCATGGTTGCGGCAATGACCGGGCTGCTCTTTATCGTCGTGGATGCGGTCCGCAACAAGATCAAGCTCGCATGGATCTCCGTTCTCGGAACCTTCCTGATCGGCTTTTCCTTCGGGTTGCCGTTCTATCTCTTCTTGCGAGAGGTGAAGCTGCGGCCTAACGTCCCATCTGGACAGGTCTCGACCGAGTAGAGGCCGGCACTCTACTCGAGGCCCATCGTCGCGCGCTGCCGATGCGCTTCAAGCGCCGCACTCGAGCATAAACGCCGCGAGCATCTGCTGGATCGCATCCGGGAACCGATGATCGAGCGATTTGCCTCGAGATCGATGCCAAAGGGTTTCTCGCCCAGGATATCTTTACCGGCTTCTGCCGCAGCCACATAGATCTCGTTGTGGAGGTGATGTGGGACGGCGATATAGACGATGTTCGCTCATGGGTCCTCCTACAGTACGACGAGGCGTCTGCCGTGACGGAAGATGCTGACCTGCCGCGTGGACTCGCTAATCGCGATTGCTACCGCGTCGCTTACCGCGGTGATCGAGGCTGCGGCGGTATGACGTGCGCCGAGCCCCGAGGGTAGTTCGGGGATATCGGCATCTACGCGAAGATAGGTTCCTGCCGATTCGATCGCGCCGTTGCTTGTAATGATGAAGGCACCGTCGATCCGGGAGAGCTCTTTCACGGTCTCGGTCAGACCCGGGTCGAGGATGTTTCGGTCGTGCGGCTCGTACCCCTTGAATGGGTTCATCAACATCTGCTGACAGTGCGGTCGAACCGCCTCGAGATCACCCACCACGAAGAGCGCTCCGGAAGGTTTGCCCTCGCGACCCTCGTCGGCGAGTTCCGCGGCAATCTCGACGACGCGAAGCATCACCCGCTGCGTCGTTGGCTCGAGTGCGAGTTCCTTGCTCACCGAGAAGAAGAGCGAGAAGGCCGATGCAACATCGGTTACCTGAAGCGTATCGATTTCTTCGAGGTCGTTGCTGCCGTACACGGCCACGACAACATCGTCCTGATTGATCCTTCCCTCGGTGAGCGCGTACAGGAGCGAGATGGAGATCCCGCCGGCGGTGCGGTTCGTTGCCGAATGACGAGGGACGCCGAGCTCTTCGGGCGAAATCACGAACACCTCGCCCTGCAGCTCAGGCGGTACCTGAAAACTCTTTGCCTTTCCCGGCGAGGCGTGCAAGAGTATCGACTGCGCTCCAACCGCACCCGCAAGCTCGAGCGCGTGTCGCCAGAGCCTTTGGCCACGCGCGAGGTGTTTCTCCGGCCGCTTCACGTCCGTGACGGCACCGGTCGCGAGAGAGATAAAGCCGTGCTCCTGCATGAGTTCTTCTACTCGGTCGCTCTCGTTACGCTTCGCAGACGCAACGATTTGTGCGACTGTTTCAGATCCCTGAAGCGCACCGGCGACACGGCTCAACACCTCGAGGTGATCGGCCCGATCTCCGACAATGCAAAACGCGACGTGGATAGGCGAGTTTCGATGGGCATCATACTCGATTCCATCGGGGCAGAGTGCGACAATAACGGCCGAAGCATCGAGCTCGGGGAACTGAGCGTGAGGCATCGCTACATGATCGCCAAGGCGGGTCGAAAGCAACTCCTCCCGTGTCCAAAGCGCCTCGAGCACTTCGCCCGCCTCGAGTTTTTTGATCTCTTGTTCTGCTGCCTCGGCAAGCGACTGAAAAAGCGTTTCCTTGCTCGTGCCGGCCACGCTAATGAGGCGGCTCGGCGCTTCCGGCCGCGCGTTCCTATCTTCCATTAATCTGAGTATATCAGCTTTTGCCCGATTCCTGCGCTCGCCTGACGAGGGGAAGTGACTTGAGGAAGCCTGCCACGAGTATCTGAAGTGGGTGATAGATCAGAAGAGGTAAGAGTGCGAAGCCTGCTACCGATTGCCCGCTGAAGTAGATGGTCAACAGTGGCGCTCCAAGGGCCAGCGTCTTTTGTGGTGCCATGAACATCACGGCGACCTGGTCCTTATCCGGGAGCCGGAGCAGTTTTGCTCCCATGATTGCAAGCGCGACGAGAATCAGGTGCGAGATCCCGATGTAGAGCGCGGGCCATCCGAGCTGCGGGGCCAGCTCGGCAAAACGCGGATCGGCCGCGGTCCGTGAGAACACGAGTACGACAATCACGAGAATCAGCGAATTGCTCACAATGCCGAACGTCTTCTTGCGGGTCGTGATCCACGTCTTGAGCCTTATGCGTGCGAGTTGGCCGATCAGGATCGGCAGCAACATGGTAAGCGAGAGGTCTCGGAGCGTTTCAAGGAGTTCTGAGACTGGAAGCGCCCGGCCCGAGGTCGAGAGCAGGATGGAGAGGAGTAGGGGAGAGATCAAAACGCCAGCGGTATTGGAGAGTGCAGCGTTGAAGAGCGCGGCGACGCTGTTTCCGCCTGAACTCTGGGTGAGGACAACGCCGGTAGAAATAGTTGTCGGAAGCACGCTGAGCGCGAACAAGCCAACGAGCAGCGCGCCTTCAAATTGCTCCGCGAAAAAGAGCCGCGCGGTCTGGAAGTAGATTGGTACCAGCAGAAAAATAAAGAGCTGCGTGTAGACGTGCAGTCTAACCCGGGAGAGATCCTGAGTTATTCGTTCGGTCGGAAGGGTGAGCCCCGCAATAAGGAAGAGCGCAAACACGACGACGGTGCTCGTCGACCCGCCTTGGTTTATTGTCTCAGACCACGGGGCAAGTAGGAATCCGAGCGCGAGCGCCACGAACAGCCCAATCAAAAACCAGTTCTTTTGTATCCAATGCATCACAATCCTTCCTGTGCTTTTCCTGCCCTACGCTACTATAATTGCAGTATGCAATCCAGAATGAGCATGATTACCCTTGGAGTCCGCGACCTCGCTCGTGCAACGAGCTTTTATGCGCAGGGGCTCGGCCTCTTGGTCCACAGCGCTCAGAAGAACATGACCGTCTTTGATCTCAACGGAACCTGGCTCTCGCTCTACCCGTGGGACGATCTCGCGAAGGACGCCGGGGTGAGTGCCGGCGGCAAGGGGTTTCGTGGTGTGACCATTGCCCACAACGTTTCCTCTCCCGAGCAGGTCGATGCGATCGTAGCGAAAGCCAAAGCCGCGGGGGCGACGGTTGTAAAGAAGCCCTCGGATGCATCGTGGGGCGGCTATCACGGCTACTTCGCGGATCCCGAGGGTCATCTCTGGGAGGTTGCGCATAACCCGTTCACCTGGATCGGGCCTGCCGAAGACGATGCCGAGAAGGGCGTTTCACGGAGTTCGGGCGGTTCAGCCGCCGATGTGAATGAGCACGAAGACTCGAACGAGCGTTTTCCCCCGATCCGTAAGGAAGTGCAGGTTCCTGTAACGCCCGGCAGAGCGTATCAGGCGTTTACGCGTCAGATGGCGAAATGGTGGCCGCTCGAGCAGCACTCGGTAGGCGCAGACCTCACCGTGACGTGCGAGTTTGAGCCAAAGAAGGGCGGTCGCATATTCGAGACAATGAGCGACGGCACTACCGTCCCGTGGGGGAAGGTTCTCGAGGTAGAGCCGGGCCGCAAACTCGTGTTTACCTGGCATCCGGGGCGAGACGCCGCGGGGGCTCAAATCGTGACGGTGAAGTTCGCGGGGTCGGAGGACGGGAGCATCATCACCCTCGAACATCGCGGTTGGGACAAGCTTGACGAGGATGATGCGGAGTACCTCTATGAGCGATACGAGTGGGGCTGGGACGGTGTGCTCAGCGACGGGTTCGCTACGTTTCTCGAGCGGTAGCGTTCTCGGGGCCGGGCATCGGCAAAACGAACGAGAAGGTCGACCCCACGCCCAGTGTGCTCTCAACTGAGATCTCACCACCTGAACGCTCGAGCAGTTGTCGCACAACCGAAAGGCCAAGGCCTGTCCCCGGGATATCGGAGACATTCGAGGAACGGACAAACGGCTCGAAGAGCGTATGGATGTCATGCTCCGGGATGCCGCGGCCGCGGTCTCTCACACCGACGTGAAGCTGATGATCTTCGAGGTGTGCCGTCACATCAATTGGTGCGGCGACCGGGGAGAACTTAATGGCATTTGCGAGGAGATTTCCCAAGACGTGCTCGAGAAGCTCCGGGTCTACGGCGGCCATCTCCGACGGACCTTCGAACACGTAGGAGATCGAGCGCGCAGAATCACCGCCCCCCTGCGATTGAAATCGCTCCACGATGCGCCGTATCGCTTCATCCAGATCTACTACCGGCGTGCCCTGCAGTGCCGTTTCGCCCGTGTGCTCTCGGACATACCCGAGCACCGAGGTGAGCGTCTCGTTAACCTCGGCAACCTTTTTCTCGATTGTCCGGCACTCCTCTTCGCGCTCATCGCTTGCCATTTCGTTGCCATACCGGCGAATCATGCTCGCGGCAAGCTGAATCGTCATTAACGGAGAGCGAAACTCGTGTGTTGCCATGGCAAAGAATCGTCTTTTGAACTCGGCAGCATCCCGCTCCGCTTGGACCAGACGCGTGAGCTCTGCGTTTTGGGCGGCAAGCTCCGCTTTGAGCCGTGCGTTGGATACGTGAACATCAATCCGCGCGATTACCTCTTCGGCGTGCAGCGGCTTTGTGATGTAGTCGTTTGCTCCCGCGGCAAACCCTTCGAGCTTGCTTGCCGTGTCGGTGTACGCCGTCGTGAAGAGGATCGGTGTCTCACTGGTCAGTGGGTCGCTTCGTAACTGCCTGCATATCTCGTACCCATCGACCTCCGGCATGTGAATGTCCAAGAGGATCACGTCCGGTCGTGCCGCCCTTGCTCGTTCGATGCCCCGCGTTCCATCTTGGGAAATGAGCACGTGCATGCCGCGCTCGGTCAGCAGATCAAAGAGCACACGGAGATTCGTGGGATTATCGTCAATAACCAGTACGCGGGCGGTGGCGCTATCCATTCTCACCTCCTAGAAGTGCCTGGTAAACACGCTCGACCTCGAACTCCTCGATTAGGGAGATGAGCGAGTCGAGGCTGCCGTCGGGCTCATTGAGCGCTTGAAGATCCGGGAGTAGTCCGAGCAGGCGACCCATGTCACCGCCCGCCGCCGCCTCGCCAATCTGTACCTGCAGGGAGTCCGGCAGCCGTGATATGCCGTCATGCAGAGCGCTCTTGTGAGAAAACCCGTCCATTCGCGTCGAGGCTCGAGATCGTTCGACGCTACGCTCGCCGGCCTCGATTGGGATGTCGAGTCGGAACGTTGCGCCGCAGTTGGTGGTCGGTTCGAGCGTCAGCGTCCCACCCATGGCCTCGGCGAGCTCGCGCGAGATTGCCAAGCCCAGGCCCGTGCCACCTCGCTGTGTACCGGATTCGCCTTGCGAGAAGGGGGCAAACAGTTGCTCGGACTCGAGCGAGGAGATCCCGGGGCCGCTGTCGGCAACTCGCGCGACCAAATGGTGTCTTCGCTTACTCGTCTTGAGCTCGACCGAGAGCTCAATCGTCCCGCGATCGGTGAACTTGACGGCGTTTGCAAGCAGGTTGAGCAGTATCTGAGAAATGCGGCGCTCGTCGCCAATGAGGACGTGTTCGATCGGCGAACCAACCCATTCAATCTCGACGTCGCTGTCCGGCTTAGATGCGCGCGCGATCGCGGTGATCCGGGCGACCATGTCGGAAGCTTCAAACGGCCGACGGGCAATGGTTAGATTCCCGCTCTCGAGTGTGGCGAGATCCAAGACGTCGTTTACAAGGGAGAGAAGGTGGTCACCGCTCTCGATGATCGAGGCAACCGCCGCACCCTGCTGTTGCGCAGTGAATCGAGATCGCGAAAGCATTTGTGCCGAGCCGATGATGGCATTCAGAGGAGTGCGAAGCTCGTGGCTCATGTGCGAGAGGAACTTCTCCTTCGCCTTGTTTGCGCGGGCGAGCGCATCCTGCGTTTCTTTTTGCCTGGTAATGTCGTAGGCGAGCCCGTCCAGCACAACTTCCTGTGCTGTGGCCCCGACGAGTTTTCCCTCTGCCCTCCACCAGCGGGTTGGAAGTCCCTTGATGAGGAGCCGTCCTTCGTATGACCAGCTGCTCCTACTCTCGAAGGCCTCGTGCAACGACGCCTCGAACTCCGCGGTATCACGTGAATCAAGTGGCACCGCGAGCGGGTCGCGCATGATAGCCGTCGGTGCCGCACCGAACAGATCAAAGCAACGGGGGCTCAGATAGTAGAAACCGTAGCTGTTGTCCTTCCGTACGTAGAGCTGAAAGAGCACGCCCGGCACATTTGCCGCCAGGCTCTCCGAGCGTTTCTCTCGAAGTGCGTAGTTGGAGACGTCCCATAACTCGACGAGTATCTGTGACTCTTGCCCCTCGTGCTGGGTAGCCACTTCTACGTCGAGGTAGACACGGTTTCCGTCTGCTTTGTGAAAGGGCACGGCTTGGGCGCTGCCACGCAGCGAGGAGTCGTGCTCCAGCAAGAAGGCTTGGGCAAGTCGGTGCACACCCTCAGGCGCGACGAGCGCCTTGAGGTGAGTTCCCCTGAGCGTGTCCGGCGCCCGGCCCAGGAGTACCGACGCCCGCCTGTTCGCGCTCGTAACGACCATCGAGCGAGATACCTCGAGCAATCCGCTCCCCGGTGTGTCCGGAAGCGGCTGCGACCAGATCGTTGATTGACGTGCTTCGTTCACTCCGCGAATGCCCCACGGTCAGCCTCGAGCCAAGTAGCGGCCCACCGATCGCGGTGGAGTAGCACTAGCTCTACCAAGTCAGGGTCGAGGTGAGTCCCTGCACTCTCTTCGAGGATGCGTGCCGCCTCTTTCATTGAATGGGGATCTCGCCACGCCCGTTTGCCGAGTAGCGCGTCGTAGCAATCTGCCACTGCGACCAGGCGTGCCTCGAGAGGAATGTCCGCTGCCCGCAGACCGTCGGGATAGCCCGTGCCGTCCCACCGCTCGTGATGGGAGCGAACGATGTTGGAAATCATCGGGTCGAGCGTAGCGTCGAGCAGCTGGATGCCGTAGATCGTGTGCCGTTCCATGAGTCCTCGTTCGTCATCGGTGTAGGCTCCGCCACACTGCAACACGTGGTCGGGCACGGCGATCTTTCCGATATCGTGAAGTGGGGCTGCCCGGCGAATCCGGGCAACGAACTCAGTGGTGCAGCCGTGCAGCGTAGCAAGCGTTGCGGCACATTCGGCCACTCTACGGACGTGATTGCCCTGGTCGTCGTCTTTGTGACGATTTGCCGCCTCGAGCGCCTTGACCACTGCCAATCCGATGCGTTCGCTCTCCTTGGCCTCTTCGTGCAGTCGTCGACGAGTCGTCGCGAGCTCGTCGCGCAGCGCACGGTTCACCGAGTCGAGCTCGCGAATCGTCGTTTCGAGACGATGCTGCCGGCGACGCTCGCGAAGGTGACGCTCGATCTTCGCGATAAGCTCCTCGGGCTCGTAGGGTGGCGCAACGACGTCGCTCGCTCCTGAGCGAAACGCGCGCACCGTATCGAGTGCTCGACGCGAATCGAGCTCGGCGATGATCGGTGTTCGCTCGAGTAGAGCTGCGTCGAGCTCGGTGAAGCTCCGTGCGAGCGGAGTCGACGACGAGGAAGCAACGACGAGAAGCGATGGCCAGCGTTCACGATGCGGAGCCGAGAACGCCTCGGATACCGACCGAACCGAGGCGGTGTGAACACCGCTCGCCTCGAGCATCTGGATCGTCTCTTTCGAGTTGTAACGAAGCCGGCCGACGAAGGCGACCTCGTGCGCCCGGCTCTCGTTTGCCGCCAAATCAGCCTGCACGATTACTCCTCGTGCGCGTGACCGTGACGGCAAGGCCACCCTCGTTGGGTGCGGCGATCGAGAGTTTTGCATCGACGGCCTCTGCGAGGCGCTTCGCGAGTGAGAGACCGAGCCCCGAGCCCTGTTGTTCGTGCCGCTCCCGGTCAAACTGAACAAATGGTGCGATCTGATCGATTTGGGCCGGACTCATGCCTCTTCCCTGATCGCGCACGGTAATCGCTTCGCTGTGTCCGTCGGCGCCCATGCTAATGGTGATCTCGATCGGCGTCCCCGCCGGCGAGAACTTGCACGCATTGTCCACAAGCTCTTCGGTGATCTTCTCAAAGATCGGCTCCTCGTCTTCCTCTACCATGAAGCATTCGCCCCGGCGCCTGAGATGCACGTCCGCTTCCCGCTTGTGTCGTGCTGCGGTGCTTTTCGCGGTGGTTGTGATGCTACCGCTCACATCCGTGTGGCGTGGCGATGTGCTCGAGGGGCGGATCTGGCTCGTCTCGAGCTGGACGTACAGGAGGTATGACTCGACGAGGCGTTGGAGGCGCTCTCCGCTTGCAAGGACCGCCCTGCCGAATGTCGCGATCTGTTCCGGGTCACCTGCCAGCGCGTCGGCGTGGTCTGCAAGAAGCGAACCGAGGCCGATGACGCCGGTGAGCGGGGTGCGAAGCTCATGCGGGATCGTCGCCGCGACCCTCTCCCGAAACGAGTTGAGTTGGCTTGCCGCTCGCTGAGCTCGGTCCAACTGACGCTCGACCACGCGCAGCAGCGTATCGACGTCGAGCGGCTTCTTGAGAAACACGTCGATTCCGCGAGAGTGACTCTCGTTTCCGATTCGTTCCCAGCTCTCTCCGGTAAGAAGTATTACGGGTACGTCTTGAGTGGGGGCGTAGGCTCGAATGCCGGCGAGAAGGGAGAGTCCGCTTCTTCCC
>JBMCTC010000010.1:0-29368 GCA_048624115.1 Spirochaetota bacterium | reverse complement strand
ATGTACTCGACAAATCGCGAGACATGGTAACTGACAACTCCGAGTTCATCCTTCGATGCGACCGAGAGGGCCGGCGTTAGATCGGCTTCACCTCGATCGATGTTACGAAACATGGTTCCAAAAACCTGGATCAGAGAACCAATCGGCGTGGCGAGCTGTCGAGTAACCATTACGAGGTTGAAGATGGCGACGAGTATAGCAAAAATGCCGAGCGGCGCGAGGCGCCTGATGAGTAGCTCGACTGTATCCGTAGACGAAAAGTTTGCGAGAATTCCGGGGACCGCCGTGAGGAGTATCAGAACCGTCCCAATAGAGGTCAAGACAAACGCAACACTCATCTTCACGGAGAATCGCAAGACCACCGCCCCATCGACCGGAACATCGCCGGCATCGCGCTCCACGATGCTAATCGCGACCATGACAAACGGGACAAAGGTTGTGAGGCTGTAGCCCTGGCCAAAGAGAATGACGGTTCCCAGTTCTCCAAGGGAGATCACGGGCTCGTCGAGCAGGAAGCCGATCTCGGGCCGGTAGAGACTCATGAAGCCGGAGAGCGGTCCGAGAAATCCCCAGAGCGGGATCATCAAGACTGAGAACAGGAGAACAAAACGGATTGCCCCGTGCGCCTTCCGGAGATTTTCGGGCGAGGGATCAGTCCTATATCGGTGAATGATGCGCAACTGGCGCAGATGGACCATGTGGTGGGTCACAAAAAAGATCGGCACGATTAGGACCGCAGCCGACGAGAATATATGTAAGAAGCCCCGTACGTCGATGTATCCCAGATACCATATCGACACTCCCCAGATCAGGCCTCCGATCAGGTAAACCGCGATTTCTGCAACAAGTAGTTTTGCTTTTGCGCTCATCTCTTCTCCGATCTCCAAGCTTGTCGACCTAACGACGTTGTAGTATTCGTCGTGCGGCCAGATAACCGCTCAGTATTCCACCGGTAAACCCACCGCCGGGGAATCCCCACGCCGAAGCGTAGTAGAGTCCGGGTATCTCGGGCCAGGCACGCTCTCTCTTGGGACCCGCGAACGGCGGAGTTTGCACCGAGCCGTATACTGCCCCCTCCGGATTCTCGGTGTAGCGCTGCATGGTCAACGGTGTTGCAGCCTCTGCGTAGGTGAGTTCCGCCTTGGCTCCCGGGTAGAGTCGATCGATCTTCTCGAGGTAGGCGTCAAGCTCGGTTTGTTTCATGGCCGCGTACTCGGTGCTGTTGAGCGTCTTCCAGCGAGAGGCGTGATCGATCGTGGCCACCGCGACGGCAGGCTCGCCGAGTCCCGAATCGATGTGCGCGTAATCGCACAGCATGAAGTACGTCGGGGCGGTGTCAGGATAGAGCTTGAACTGCGAGAGGCGCCGCACCTCAGGGTCCAACACAAAAGTTGAGTAGGACGAAGAGCCTAACTCGGGCAGTGGTCGATTAAAGACGTACCAGAGGGAGAGCAACGACGGTCCCGGCGGAACGCTCGAAGGCACTCTATCGCGCTCCCGCGGAGCAGGCTGAGTTGCCTTCTCTGCGTCGCTGATCTCCTGTGCGTCGCCAAGCATCGCCAACGCATTTATGGGCGATGTATTTGCGACGACACGGTCTGCCTCGTGTCGAGTTGTCTCTCCGTCCTTATCGCTCACGTGAACCGCCACTACGCGGTCGCCGCGGCGCTCGATACCCGAAACGCGACGATTGGTTCGTACCGTTCCGCCATGTTGCTCGATCACGCCGCGCAGGTAGTCGCTCAGCCGCTGCGAACCACCCTTTACGAAGTGACCGCCCCCTTCGAGATACGATCCGGTACCAATGCCGTAGTAGACCATCGCCAGCTCGTGTGGATTGTCGTGATAGTAGCCGAGGCACGAGGCAAAGAGCAGCTTCAGTTCCTCACTCTTGAAGGAACGGTCCAAGACATTGCCCAGCGTCTTACTCAGGTACGTAACGATCTTGGGGAACCTGAACGGATAGCTGAGCATCCGGAGGCGAGTCGCAAGCGATGGGCTCGGATAGAGTGTCGGGTAGAACGACTGCAACTCGCGCCGGATCGCGTAGAGATCACCGAGGAATCGCCTGATTGCCGGGGCCTCCGCGGGAAACTTCGAGCAAAACGCCTCTTCTACCGCCGCACGGCCACTGGGAATGATAAACGATGAATCACCATGAATGACCTGGTTAAACTCAGGGGTCTTAATCCACTCGACCCCGTCGAGAGCTCCGAGCTCTCCGAGGATGTCGGTCTTAAGATCCCACTCATCGAGGCCGTCCATTTGATGGAGGCCTCCCTCTATGAGGTGACCGTTTCGCTTGTAGGTGGTGGCGTACCCGCCAACGACCGAGTGCTGCTCAAACAGGGTGACAGACTCACCCGATCGAGACAGGGCAGCCCCGCACACGAGGCCACCAAGCCCGCCTCCGATGATTATCGTAGACATCTATGTACTCCCGGATTTATCTCCAGTAGGGATAATTACTTTGAAAGCTTTATATCATACAGCATTGAAACTCGCAATACAAAATCGTCCGCTCCCGGGGCTACTTCATCATATCCTGATGCATTGCTTGACCCTCCCCCCAAAGCCCGGCTCGCAACGTTGACCGGCACACGACCTACTGCCACCGCGTCAAAATCTCACTACGTTTCAGGTAGCGGAGGATGAATGCAGCACTACCAACGATCGGCGGAGCAGACACTCGGAGAGCTCTCGACTTCGGCAGACGGATTGAGCGATCAAGAGGCCGCCTCGAGGCTCGAATCTCACGGGACGAATGAGCTTACCGAGACGCGAGGGAAGCGCCCGCTCAAGATGCTCTGGGAGCAGTTTACCGAGACGATGGTCCTCATCCTCATTGCCGCCGTAGTTGTCTCGGCGTTCCTCGGCAAGGGTCTCGAGGCGACCGCGATCGGTGTGATCGTCGTGCTCTTTGCGGTGCTCGGGTTTTTTCAGGAGTATCGGGCCGAGCGTGCGATAGCGGCGCTCAGAAAGATCGCCTCTCCCTCGGTGCGCGTCCGGCGTGATGGTAGCGTCACCGAGATCGCAGCCGCCGACCTCGTGCCGGGTGACGTCGTGCTCGTCGAGGCGGGAAACCTGATCCCTGCGGATCTGCGAGTGATCGAAAGCGCCTCGCTGCGTGTGCAGGAGGCAGCACTCACCGGTGAGTCCGAGCCCGTCGAGAAGCACGCTCGACAGATCGACGACGAGGAGCTGCCGCTTGGCGACAGGCGCAACATGCTCTATCTCGGAACCTCCGCCACGTACGGCCGGGGCGTTGCCGTTGTCACCGATACGGGTATGGCTACCGAGCTCGGAAGGATCGCCACGATGATCCAGGGCGTGCCCTCGGAGGCAACACCGCTCCAGCGTCGGCTCGATCAGGTAGGGAAGGCGCTCGCGGTTGTCGGCGTCGTTGCCGCGGCGCTGGTCTTTGGTCTCGGGCTGCTCAGGTCGGAGCCGCTTGCCGATATGTTCTTGACGGCAATTAGCGTTGCGGTAGCGGTCGTGCCCGAGGGGCTTCCCGCGGTCGTAACGATCAGCCTCGCCATCGGCGCGCAGCGGATGCTCCGGCGCAACGCGCTCATTCGAAAGCTGCCCGCCGTAGAGACGCTTGGTTCCGTTACCGTCATTTGCTCAGACAAGACGGGCACGCTCACCGAGAATCGCATGACTGTCACCGTGCTCGACATCGACGGGCACAGGCTCGAGCTTACCGAGCCGATCAAGCTCAAGCGTCCGGTCTTGGATGGCGGGACGGTGGCCGATGCGACCGGCGACGAGGCTCCGGCAATCAGGCTGTCACTGCTTGCCGGCGCGCTCTGTAACGACGCTGTGCTTAAAGGCGAAGATCAGCCCGGCTCGTACCACGCGATCGGCGATCCGACCGAGGGCGCGCTCCTCATTGCCGCCGCCGACTCAGGGCTGTTGCAGGACGAGCTCAAGGAGATCCTCCCCCGCATTGCTGAGCTTCCTTTTGACTCGGAACGCAAGCGCATGACCACCGTGCATCGTCTCGATGCGCAGGACCGCAAAGAGCTCTCGGAGATCCTCTCTGACTCGTCGGCAGCGCTCGCCCTCACCAAGGGTTCGGTCGACGGCATGCTCGAGATCTCTTCTCGCGTGTTGACCGCCGAAGGGATCAAGCCGATGACCGACGAGCTCTTAGCCGAGATTCGAAGTACGAACGAAGAGCTTGCGACGGGTGGGCTCCGTGTTCTCGGCTTTGCCTGCCGGCCGTTTGACGCGGAGCCTCAATCGGTCGATGAGAGCCTCGAGTCACAACTCATCTTTGTCGGCATGGTCGGGATGATCGACCCGCCGCGTGAGGAGGTGCTTCCCGCGATCCGCACTTGCCGCGAGGCCGGCATCCGCCCTGTAATGATCACCGGAGACCATCCGCTCACCGCGAGTGCGATTGCACGTGATCTCGAACTGTCGACCGGCGAGGGGGCCGTGACAGGCCGAGAGCTCGTGACGATGGATGACCAGACGCTTCGCGAGACTGTCCGCACGACCTCGGTGTTTGCGCGCGTCTCGCCGGAGGAAAAGCTGCGGATTATTGATGCGCTTCAAGCTGAAGGTGAGGTCGTTTCTATGACCGGCGACGGCGTGAACGATTCGCCGGCGCTCAAGAAGGCCGACATCGGCGTAGCGATGGGAATCGCCGGCACCGACGTCGCCAAAGAGGCCTCGGACATGGTGCTACTTGACGACAACTTCGCGACGATTGTCGCCGCGGTCGAAGAGGGTAGGGTGATCTTTGCCAACCTCATGCGCTTTATCAAGTTCTCGCTCGGGGGCAACATCGGGAAGGTGCTCGTCATGCTCGGCGCGCCGCTTCTCGGGATCAACGTCGCGCTTCAGCCGCTGCAATTGCTCTGGCTGAACCTGCTCACCGACGGCCTTTTGGGTATGGGGTTGAGCCTCGAGCCGGGCGACCCCAATACAATGCGACAGCCGCCGCGCAATCCAAACGAGCCGATTCTGAACCGGCCGGCGAAGACGCACGTCGCCTGGGTTGGCCTCCTAATCGCCGTGATTACCCTCGGGGTTGGAGCCTTCTTCCGGGATACCACGGCCGGCGGCGAGCAACTCTGGCAAACGATGATCTTTGCCACCCTCGGTTTCACCCAAATCGGTCACGCTCTTGGACTCAGAGCCGCAGGACACTCTCCCTTCTCGATCACTTCGAACCCCACGATGATGGGTCTTACCGTGCTCACCATCGGCCTGCAGCTGGCGGTCATCTATTTGCCGTTTCTCGATCGGTTCTTCTCGCTCACACCGCTACCAATTCCCTATCTGGCGATCTGTCTCTCGATGGGCTTGGTAACGTTCCTTGCAGTGGCCGTCGAGCGGAGGGTGCTAAACAGGCCGCGCAGCGCCGCGACCATGTAGCGTTGCATGCTGCACTGGGTAGGCCGATGTCCCCCGGCGTGGAGCTAAGGAGCGCGCTCAGCGGCTCGGGCCAATGCCGCGATGTTCTCATCCGGCGTTCCGCGCGGGATCTCGCATCCTGCGGCGATCATGTAGGAGGCTGCGCCTGCCTCGCGGTAGCATTCCAGGACCGCATCTTCGACCTCTAAGGCCGAGCGGTTTTTTAGAACGTTTACTGGGTCGATGTTGCCGGTGAGCACCTGGTCCGGCCCCGCCTGCTCGCGGGCGTGCGCCACCGTCACCTTGCTGTCGAGATCCATTATGTCGGGTTTCAGCGCCGGCAGGTGGGGGAGCACAAAGCTCGAGTCGCCGCAAATGTGCAATCGCACAAGCGCGCCCTTCGCTTGTACCCCATCGATAAGGCGTTTGTGCTGCTCGAGCACGTACTCCGCGTAGAGCGCCCCGCCTATGAGGCTGCACGCCGCATCGCCGATGCCGATGACATCGGCTCCCGCCTCGATCTGCGCCTCTGCGTAGCGCAACTCCATCTCGTAGATAAACTCGAACAAGTCGCGCACAAAGGGCTCGTCGTCGTAGAAGTCCATCATAAAGCGGTTGATTCCGCGTAGGTCGGACGCCTCGGCAACAGGCCCCTCGATCCAGCCTTCGACGATCCGTTCGGAGCCGATCTGCGCCCTGAGCTCTTCAATGACGCGAAGCCGATTGCTCATGCGGTTGCCGTTCCGCGGGTCGGGGGGCGAGAGGCGCGCGAGCACCGATTTCTCTTTCAAGAGCGAGTCCGCCTCGTCAAGTGCCGGCGGCTCGTTCTCTTTGTACACAACCACGGCTCCACAATCCGCCGCCTCGGTAGCCGGGTCTGAGATCGCAGAGACCTGATCGAACCCGAACTTCTCGGCAAAGGCAATCTGGCCGCGAACCTGAGTCGCGAAATCCGTCGCGTAGTGCTTGTAGCTTGACCCAATCAGATCGCTTGCAACCATCATCGAGATCGGGATTGCCGGGATGCGGTCGGCCTCGTTGCCTTCGAGAACGGCGAAGAATCGGTCGCGGCTGTTCATTACTCTGCCTGCTTCCGAGAACTGATGTCGAACCATACGGCCAGAAGCAGAATCAAACCACGAAGGATCATCTGCCATTCGGACGAGAGGTTCATAAGCGACATGCCGTTGTTTACGCTCGCCATAAGGACCGCACCGATAATTGCCCCTATGACCGTGCCCTCGCCGCCAAGCGTGCTGGTACCGCCGATAATCGCCGCCGCGATCGTATCGAGCTCTACCAGCGTCCCGGCTTGGGCGCTCGCTGCATTGAGCCGCGCGGTGAAGACGACGCCGGCAACCGCTGAGAGGAAGCCCATGCTCACGAATACCATCATCGTCCGCTGGCGGATGTTTACACCCGAGAGCCGAGCGGCCTCTTTATTGCCGCCCATCGCGTACACCTGACGTCCAAAGGCGGTGTTGCGGGTGAGAAACGTGTAGAAGAGCACGAGCGCGACAATGATCAGCATTGCCCAGGGGATGCCTCGGTAGAAGACCATGATCGAGAAGAAGCCGGCGATAAGCGCGGCTCCGCCGATCATCTTGAGCCACTCGAGTGCCAGGGGCATAACCTCAAAACCGAACTGGATTCGTTTTCGCCGGTTCTGAATCTGAGCAACGACAAAGGAAAGCGCGAACACAAGCATGACGAGTCCACTAACCGTGTGGAATCCAATGCGCACTTCGGGAGTGAATAGTCTCGGCAGAAACCCCTGGCCGATTGCCCGAAAACCCTCGTCGAGTGGTGCGATGGTCGCGCCGCCCGAGACGGCGATTAATGCACCTCGAAAAATCGTCATTCCGGCAAGCGTCACGATGAATGCCGGGATGCCTCGATACGCGATCCAGAAACCCTGCCATACGCCGATCACCAGCCCGAGCAGTACTGCCACGCCGATGACTGCAACCGTGCTCCAACCGAACTCTACCTGCAGCAAAGCCGCGACGGCCCCGATAAAGCCCATGATCGATCCGACCGAGAGGTCGATGTGTCCCGCAACGATTACAAGCACCATGCCGACTGCCAGAATTGCGATGTGCGAGGCTTGGAGAAAGAGGTTCGTGAGATTCCTCGGGCTCAAGAACACTCCTCTCGTCAAGACGGTGAAGAGCAACCATACGCCGATCAGTGCGAAGAACATCGCATACTGTCGCACATTGTTCGCTGCACGGAGCTTAACCGCGCTCCAAAGCGTTTGATTCGTCTCTTGTGTCATACCTTACTCCCATCCCGTAGCCAGGTGCATAACGCTCTCCTGGGTGGCTTCTTTCCAGTTCAATTCGCCGGCAAAACTGCCTTCACGCATTACGAGGATACGGTCGGTGATTCCGAGGATCTCCGGAAGCTCACTCGATATCATCACAACTCCCACTCCATCCTCTACGAGCTTGTTCATGATGTTGTAGATCTCGAACTTGGCTCCGACATCGATACCTCGGGTCGGCTCATCGAGGATGAGCACCTGCGGTTTGGTCATGAGCCACTTGGCGAGCACCACCTTCTGCTGATTGCCGCCGCTCAAATGGCGTACGTGTTGCTCGAGCGAGGACATCTTGAGCTGCAATCGCTTGGATAACTGGCTCGTCTCGCGGATCTCTTGAAGCTTGTTGAGGACGCCATTCGGGGCAATTCGAAAGTGGCTCGCGAGACCGGTGTTCTCGATGATATTCATTCCCATCACGAGACCCTTTCCCTTGCGATCCTCCGTCACGTAGCCGAGCCCGTGCCGAATTGCGTCAAAGGGGCTTGCGATCTCGACCCGCTCGCCTTTTATCGTGATCGTGCCGGATCGATTGACGCCGTACGCTCCAAAGAGGCTCGTTGCAAGCTCGGTGCGCCCGGCGCCCATCAGTCCGGCGATCCCGAGGATTTCCCCTTTGCGGATGTCGAAGCTAACGTTCTTGATAACCTTCTTATCGGGAAGCTCCGGATTGTACACATTCCAATCGCGCACCTGCATCAGGGTCTCGCCTGCCGCGTGCTCGACACGAGGGAACCGCTGCTTGAGCTCTCGGCCGACCATCAGCGAGATGATATGTGTTTCGGAGATATCGTCTCCTTCGGACGGCTTGCGTGTTGCCACCGTCTGCCCGTCCCGGAGAATTGTGATGCTGTCCGCAATGGTACGGACCTCTTCCAGTTTGTGCGAGATGTAGATACACGTCACGCCCTTGGCGCGAAGGTTTCGAACGATTCCCAGCAGATTCTCAGAGTCCGATTCATTAAGTGCTGCGGTAGGCTCGTCCAGGACAAGGATACGCGCGTTCTTGTAGAGTGCCTTCGCTATCTCGATGAGTTGCTGACCACCAATGCCCAGATTGATGATCTTTGTCTGCGGGTCGACCTTCAGGCCAACTTCGTCCAAGAGCTCACGCGCCTTGGCGTATGACTTGTGCCAGTTGATTGACGCGCCGTCTTTGATTTCGTTGCCGAGAAAGATGTTCTCTGCAACGTTCATCTGCTTGACTAGAGCAAGCTCCTGGTAGATGACCGCTACGCCTGCGGCCTCGCTGTCCTTGATCGTAGCGAACGCTTGTTCATTCCCATCTATCAGAATCCTGCCCTCGAATGCTTGGGCGGGGTAGAGGCCGCTGAGCACCTTCATCAGCGTCGACTTGCCTGCCCCGTTCTCGCCGATGAGCGCGTGAATCTCGCCCCTTGAGACGTCGAGGTTCACGTCGTCGAGCGCGACCACGCCTGGAAAGGTCTTGGTGATATTCTCCATCTGTAGGATGTAATCGCTCACACTGTGCTCCATTGGAAAGCCGGCCGCGAGATCACGGCCGGCTCAACATTCAAACGGTTCCGATTGCCTTAGTTGTAGACTTCGTCGCGGCTCAGGTAGCCACTTTCAATCAGAAGCTCGTCTAGATTGTCCTCGGTGACAACGAAGGGAGTCAAGAGGATTGAGGGAACGTCGATCACACCGTTGTCAACGGCACCGTTGATCGGCAGTTCTTCACCCTCTGCAAGGCGGATCGCAGTGTCGATTGCCTCGCGGCCGAGCTCACGCGTGTCCTTGAATATGGTCATCTGCTGTGTGCCTTCGACCGCAATGCGCTTCGCTGCAGCCAGAGCGGCATCCTGGCCGGTTACGATAACGTCGCCTGCAAGGCCCTGTGCCTCGAGTGCGACAATAGCACCACCTGCCGTACCATCGTTCGGAGCGAGGATTCCCTGAACGTCGTTGCCCGCCACCGTAAGCGCGTTCTCTACGATTGCAAGCGCGTTCTCCGGCAACCAGTTGTCGACCGACTGCTCGGCAATCACGTTGTACGCACCAGAGTCAACCTTCGGGCCAATAAACGTCATAGCGCCCTGCTTGAAGAGCGTTGCGTTGTTGTCGGTCGAAGCGCCGGCCATGATGATGATGTTTGATCCATCGGGAACGTTGTTCACGAAGAACTCTCCCTGCAGCTCACCAACCTTGACGTTATCAAACGAGATGTAGACATCAACGTTCGGAGTGTCGGTAATGAGTCGATCGTATGAGATGACAGGGATTCCCTCTTCCTCGGCCGCGTCAACCAGTGTGGCTGCAGCAGACGCATCGTGAGGAGCGAGAATCAACACGTCGATGCCCTGAGCGAACAGGTTCTCTACCTGGCCGATCTGCTGTGCAGTATCGGCGTCAGCAACCTGAACTCTCAGGTCAAGGCCGAGTTCCTCGGCGTATGCTTCCATGGTTTCGCGGTCGCGAACCCATCGTTCCTCTCGCTGCGTCGGGAGAGAGAGCCCAACGACCAGCTCGCCATCTTCCTGCTGCCCGGCGGCAAAGAGTGTTGCGCCCGCACCTACGAGCATTACGAGAACCAACAGCAATGATACTAATCTTCGCATGTGAACCTCCTAGTTCTATCTGAGATCATGCTCGCATCGATATCGGGAGTTGTCATGACGAAAGTTTTGCGGAACGCTGCACTTCCTTGATTACGGGGAAGGAAGGATGCTTGAACCCTTACTATTTCTGTGATGGAAAAGTGCTATTCTTGCAGAGCTACTCGTTATCGAGGGGCGAGGAAAACACATTTTCGCGACGGTGAAACTGATCGGCAATGACCGTCGCCTCGATGTTGTCGGCCTCAACGGCGATAGGATCAATCGCGACGTAGGGGACGAGTCTCGCTCGGTTATCTATTACGATGTCGGTCTTGACCTCTTGGCCTCGGGCCAACGAGACGGCGAGCTCGGCGGCTCGCCTTGACAGTTGCGCGACCGGTTTGTAGATCGTTCGGTGCTGCGTCCCTCGCACGAGCCGCTGCACTGCGAGAAGATCGGCGTCCTGGCCAACCACGATCACGTCTCCGGCAAGACGCTGGCGAGCGAGGACTGTGATCGCAGCGTCTGCAAACTGGTCGTTCGCTGCAATCACTCCATCGATTTTGACTCCAGACTCGATCAGGGCCTCAAACTCGCTGACAAAGAGCTCAGGAAGCCAATCGCTCGGGTTGTACTCTTCTACTACCGAAATTGAGCCGTCGGCGATGAGCGGAGCGAGTACATCGTAGAAGCCTTCGTTTAGCATCGCGCTGTTGTGGTCGCGGGCTCCGCCATTGATAATCACAAGATTGCCCGATTGAACCCTCGAGATAACGCCCTCTGCCATAAGTCGTCCTACCTCAACGTTATCAAAACTAATGTATGCCGAGACATTACTTCCCAGCATCAGCCGGTCGTAGGAGATCACCGGGACGCCGTCTGCTACTACCCGGTTCACTGCATCGGTGAGCGCATTCGCATCAAAGGGAATAACAACGAGCACGTCGATTCCCTCCTCATGCAGACTGATAATGTCTCGCGCCTGTTGTTCCTCACTCTCGAGCGCATTACGATAGAGAATTTCGGCCCCAAGCTCCCGACCGGCTGAGATAAACCCGTCGCGGTTGCGAATCCATCGCTCCACCACGAGAGAATCGACCGAGAAGCCGATACGGATCTGATCATTCTCTCGCGGCTCCTCGCGCGAACAACCGAACGCGAAGAGAACCACCGTGCAGGCCATGGAAAGCAACGCTGCTCGGAAGGGAAATCTCGGTTTCATGCTTCACTCCTCGCAGCGCGCGCGTACTCCGTTGGCGTTACACCTCGAAGTCGCTTGAAGGCTCGGCTGAAATAGTTGGGGTCATTATATCCGCTCTCGAATGCAACCTCTTTTATCGTGAGCGAGGTCTCCCTGATGAGTCTGCACGCGTGGTCCACGCGAGACTCAGAGAGGAACTCGACGAACGTCTTTCCCGTCTCACCAGAGAACATTCTGCTTAAGTGCCCCGGACTCACTGAGAGGCGTTCGGCCATCCACTCGAGGCTTACTTTCCCGGCGGGGTCCTGGCGTACCATCTCCACTGCTCGTTGGACGAGCGGAGAGAACGATCGGCCGCTGTCGGCCCCGTCAATCCGCCCCGCGACGAGTCGCCGGGCCAGAGCGACCAGATCCCGCTCGTCTTGCGCGCCAAGAGCGTCGGCGAGGCTCGCCGTTACCGGATCGAGATCACCGCCGGCTGCCGGCGCACGGCCCCCAAGTGCTGCAATAAGTGCGAGCAATGCCGGACGGAGTGCGTGTCCCTCGGCAGCAACGCGAACGTATGCCTCGAACGTATCGTGGGCTCCCCGCTGTCCGAGTTCGCTTTCACTGGCCAGCCTGCTCCGTAGGGCGGCAAGCTCAGGCGAGGGCGCGATGCGGCGGCCGTCCATGGTCGCAAACTCTCGCCCGGCGTCCCGAAGCGCTACCTCGCTGCCGCATTGCACTGATGCGTGAACGCCGCGGTGTGAAGCGACCTCGCGAACGATCGTTCGGAACTGCTCGAGGAGCTCCTCGCGACTCCGCATTGACGAGGGAACAAGCACTGCAAACCGACCCGCCTGCTCGCGACCAAAGAGGGCGCGGAGCGAGAACTCCGATCGGGAGCGCACCTCCCTTCGAACATCGGCGACAACTGAATCATCAGCCTCGACGTGCACCAACGCGGGCAGGCAGCGTTCAACTCGGATGCCGAGGTGCTCTGTCAGCTCATTGATCGCGGTCACGTCTTCGCGCCCGTGTTCGACTTGTTGCACGAGTAGCTGCTCGGCAAGCGCTAACGCGGACTGCGATGTTTCGGCCGCTTCGAGGAGTTGTTGTTCGCGTCGTCGCGCCTCGATGATCGACGCTTGGGCATGGTGGAGACACTCGGCGAGCCGTCGCGGACTCACCGGCTTGAGGAGATACTCCCGTACGCCGAGTCCGAAGGCTCGGCTCGCAACGTCGAAGCGCTCGTACGCGGTGACAAGGATCGTGTAGCAACTCTCGCCGCGCTCTCGGAGCGTTCGAAGGACTTCGATTCCGTCGGCTCCCGGCATGTGGATGTCGAGAAGCAGAACATCCGGCTGATGCTTGCGAACACCGTCGAGCGCCTCTCTGCCATTCAGAGCCCAACCGCATACCGAGAATGATGCGAGATCCCGCTCGACGACTGTTCGAAGGCCCTCGATAACCGGTGGTTCGTCGTCTACGATAAAGAGCGTGATAGCATCGCTCACGTTGTGCCTCGTCGGGGAGAGACGGGAAGCGCGGCGGATTCGTCCGAGCGCGAGAGCTCCGGGGAAAGCGGCAGCTTGAGGCGAACTGTGGTTCCTTGGCCGGGCGCCGAGAGAATCTCCACAAGGTCATCCGCCTCAAAGAAGTGCTTGAGTCGCTCAATCACGTTTGCCAATCCGAGCCCTCGCTCGCCTTCCCCTTGATGCGTTCGACTCCTCTCGATGTGAAACTCTTTCGAGACAAGCTGCTCGAGTCGTGCCTCGTGGATTCCGCATCCGTTGTCAGCGACGCTCACCACCACCGCGTCCGGCCGGTGTCCTGCGGTGATTTCGACCACACCGCCGGTCTCGAGATTCTTGAGACCGTGCAACACCGCATTCTCGACGAGTGGTTGCAGGATAAGAGGCGGAACGTGCAACTGAGGAAGACCGGACTCGACATTTGTTACGAACTCGATGCGACTCCCGAACCGGACTCGGAGAACGTAGATGTAGTTTTCAAGGGCGGCAAGCTCATCTGCGAGTGGGACCGGCGTCTCGGGGTTTGAGAGCAAGTAGCGGTATGCCTCGCCAAGACGGTCGAGGTACTCTGTTGTTCTCTCGGCGTTCTCCACGACGGAGAGCTGCATCGCCGTGTTCAAAGTGTTGTACAGAAAGTGCGGGTTGATCTGGCTTTGCAGCGCAATGAGCTCCGCGGAACGGAGAGCAGACTTCATCTCGAGGTAGGAGATGTTTTGCTCCATGAGCTTTCGTTCGACGTCTGCATTCTTGTTGAGCTCATCGATGTAGCGTGCGATGCTGTGCTTCATCATGTTGAATGACTCAGTCAGTTTCACGATTTCGCGAGCTGCGCCCGGGACTGCGATGTCGGGTATGCTGAACTCTCCGCTTGCCACGCGGCTCGATTTCTCACTGAGCAGGTGGATAGGGTCGGCCACCCGGCCAATCACGATTCCAATAAAGACGACGGCCAAGAGCGTGATGCTTGCGAACCAGATCATGCCTTCTACGAGGATCGAGGTGAAGGCGGTGGAGAACTCTCTGAAGCCGGACAGGCCGCTTCGCACATCATCCCAGTAATGCGTCGTAACGAGCAAGCTCATGAGCTCCTTGATCTCAGCCGATTGACGGTAGAGGCGTGCCGAGTCGGTGATCAGCCGGCCGCGACCGGCGGAGACTGTCTGCTCAGCGATGCTGAGGTAGTTCTCGAGCAAGCGCCGCACCATGAACAGCGAGATCTGTCGCTGCGTAGCTGGAGCACGCCGGGGCAGTTGCTCCGCGAGAACTGAGAGATCGTACGTTGCTCGATAAAAGTCACGAAGCGTTTCGTGTGAGCGTAGATTCAAAAATTCCCGAAGTGCTCCATCGGCCTGCCCAAGGTTCCGGTCGATCGACTCGAGCATCGCATTGTTATCGAACACGGCACGACTCGAAACGATCATACTTCGGCTGAGGACGATGACCGCAGTGCTCGTCAACACCAGCGGGGTAACGGCCAACATAAAGATGAGCGCGATTTGGCTTCGAATGGAGATCATGAGTGTGGCCCCTCTGCATAGATCACTTCGAGCTCAGGTTCGAGCAGGACCGGTTCACCCCGATCGCGAACGCCATGCTCGAGCTCCTGCAGGAGTGCTCTGCTTGCAAGCTCGTAGTCCGGGACGAGCGAAGCGTGAACCACCGAGTCCTCTATGTAGGAGGTAAGCCGATCGCTCTTGCCGGTCGCGATGATTACCGGCGAGCCGACGCGGTTCGCGTCTACGAGGAGTTGGGCCAACGCAACCGAACCTTCGAGGGTATCAGCATAGACAACGTCTATCTCATGGCCAAGAAGCACTCGCGCCGAAGGAGTCGTGCCCATTTCCGCCATGCCCACCACCTGAACGGCAATCAGCTCGTGTCCGTGTTCTTCGAGTGTCTCTTGCAGGGTCACGACCGCTACGGACGGCTGCGTACCCCGACAGGTTCCGCAGAGGTAGCCGATGCGCGCCGACCCGGGCAGGGCTGACGCCACCGCGCCCGCGAGCGCTTGAGCTATCGAGTGCGGTTCTAATCCCACGACCAGATCAGCGTCCTCTGGCTCGCTCGTGAAGCCGATCCGTCCTGTCACGAGGCCGGCTTCGGCCGCATCTCGCAACGCATCGGATGCGTACCGGCCGTGGGCAATCAGAACGACCCCATCGACCTGGGCAGCTTGAGCGATTTTGATGTGATTTGTGACTGATGCAAGATCACCGAGGAACGGAAATGGTCCGGGGCGGTGGAGGGCGAGGGCGCCAGGGTGATCGGATTGAGCACGAAGGAGATCTCGTTCACGCTCTACTCGAAAGGCTCCGAGTGTGGGATCGGCAAGGAGCGAGATGATCGCCGTTGGCGTCTCATGTTCTTCGGAGCTCTCCGCCTCGAGTAGCTGCTGCGCGTCGGAAACCCTCACCATGAGGCGTACGCCTGCAACTGCCGACGAACCGATAAGAATGGTGATCATGGCGATGAGTGGAAGTGACCGTAGGCGTCGAATCACCACCGAATAGTATCATGCGTCGCCTGAGGCGGCAAATCAAACGCGCTGCTCAGGACCGCTCCCGCAGAATCCGCACCATTCTCCGCAGGGGTTCGGCCGCGCCCCAGAGAAGCTGATCGCCGACGGTAAAGAGGGTGAGGTAGTCGCCGCCCATCGCGAGTTTGCGGATGCGGCCGACGGTTACTTGCAGGGAGCCCGAGACTGCGGCCGGGCTCAGGCGCTTGAGCGTCGCTTCTTTAGTGTTCGGGACGATCTCGGTCCACTCGGTGCTCTCTGCAATGAGCCCCTCGATCTCGTCGAGCGGCACGTCGCGTTTCATTTTGACGGTCAGGCCCTGACTGTGGCTTCGCATCGCACCCACGCGCACGCACAGACCGTCCACCGGAACCGGCGAGCGCTCGAGCCCGAGAATCTTATTCGTCTCGGCCATGCCCTTCCACTCTTCCTTGGTCTGGCCGTTCTCCATCGGCTTGTCGATCCACGGGATCAGGCTGCCGGCGAGCGGGGCGCCGATCTCGGCCACCGGGAAGTCACCCTGCAGGAAGGTCGATTGAATCGATTTGTCAATGTCGAGGATCAGGGCGGCGGGGTTGTCGAGCTCAGCGCCCGGTGCGCCGCCGAGCATACGCATCTGAAGCGCCAGCTCCCGCATCTTTGTCGCTCCGGCGCCCGAGGCCGCCTGGTAGGTCATGACGGAAATCCACTCGACAAGGTCACGACGAAGGAGCTCGGCGATGCCCATGAGCATTAGGCTCACGGTGCAATTTCCACCGATGTAGTTCTTCACGCCCGCGTGGAGCGCCGCATCAATCACACTACGATTCACCGGATCGAGGATGATACGCGCGTCATTCTGCATCCGAAGCGCCGAGGCCGCATCGACCCAATACCCCTTCCAACCGCTCTTGCGCAGTTCAGGGTAGACCGCGTTGGTGTAGTCGCCGCCCTGGCAGGTCACGAGAACGTCGTTTTTCGAGAGTAGGTCGATGTCATTCGCGCCGGCGATGGTCGCCGGGCCGTTCGCGCCTACCTCGGGCGCCGGCTTTCCGGCTTGTGAGGTCGAGAAGAAACTCGCCGCGAGCCCGTCGAAGTCGCCTTCTTCTTGCATGCGCTGCATGAGCACCGAGCCGACCATTCCGCGCCAGCCCACAAATCCGATCCGCATCGTCATAGTCCGCTCATCATAGTGAGAGGCCCGTCGGCAATCAACGGGTCGCGCCGACGGTGGCAGGTCGGCCTATTCTTTGAGCTGCTTCACCGGATGTACCATCGCGTCGAATAGCATGTGGGCCAGATCGGTGGTTAGGTCGATGAGGTCGTCTCCCATCGGGGCGACTGCCTCTTCGGTTCGACTCTGCCACCGGCCCGACTCGTCGTGGTAGTCTTCGTACAGTTGCACCTCGCCGGCTTTGCCGCGGTATGCCTGATAGTGCCAGGTGGCGCCACCCGGCTTTCGTCGCTTCGGTCGGGCCTCGCTCGAAAGCACCTCGTCTACATCGTCGCGATGGAAGAGCGCCGGCATCTGGTGTTCGCCAAAGAGCAGCAACCACCCCTGCCGCTCTTCGAGAAGCGCATTGGTGTAGAGCAGTATCGAGCCGTCGTGATGGCGCACGAGCACCACATCGGTGAGTTCATCGGTGGTAACGGCGCGGTCGCGCTCGGCGAGGTAGGCGCGGATATCGCTCGGTGTCTCGGCAGACGCATTCCCGGCGTTCTCGCACGCCTCAACGTCGTACTCGTCAAAGACCGTCTCTGCCACCGCGTAGGGCGGGCCGTTGTACCAGCTTCCATCATCCTCGTGGTCCGAGAGGCAGATGGCCGCAATCGTGCGGGAGCCAACATCGGTACAGCGCCATCTTTTGCCGCCGCAGAGGAACTCGAGGCCTATAAAGAAGTCGGAGTGCGTCATGAGAAGAGTGTAGCCATATTCTTACGTGCGGCAATTGGGTATTGACTGGGTCGCTATCACTGAGTTCAATAGGTGTTCTTATGGCTAAGCACAAGGACGAGAGCGGATTCACAAGATGCACGACACGATCGGGCCCACAGATCTGTTTAGACGGCACCCCGCGTCCGTACATCGACCCTGAGAGCTTCGAGGTGCTCGAAGGCTCTTACGCGCGGGATCGACGCTTTGGCTACTGGCGCGACAGGATCATCACTGGCTGTGACCCGGCAACGCTCCGGTACATCGTCGATGATTACGCCGCCGATAGCAAACGGGTCTACCACCACGGGAGCGCGGGACCAGAAGACCCGGAGTCGTTTGAGTGGCTCGCCGAGGGTTACACAAAGGATAACAATGCGGTCTACTGCTACGGACGACTCGTATCAGGCGCCGATCCCGCTACTGCGACGGTGCTGTCGATGCACTACCTTCGCGACCGGCGAGCCGTGTATCATCTCGAGCACGAGGTTTCCGGTGCCACGCCTGAATCGTTTACCCTACTCGACGGATTCTACGGGCGCGAGGGGAAAAGCATCTACGGCCACGGAGAGGTCCTCGCCGCCGCGGATGCATCCACCTTTCGCGTCATTCCTTCCGAGCGGGAAGAGCTTCACTATGCGGCCGATGCGACGCACGTCTTTCGTACCGGAGAGATCATTACCGATGCCGACCACAAAACCTTCGAGCCGCTTGCCGGCTACTACGCACGAGACGCGCGAGGCGTGTATCACTATGGCTATCTGATCCCCGACGCAGATCCCGAGACCCTCACCTGCATCGAGGATGGCACCTTTGCCAGGGACAAATCGTTCATCTACTACCGTGAACATCGACTTGCTCCTTGGGTAGACGACTTTGAACTGCTCACGCCACGCGACCGAGGGTACGCGCTGATCGGGGCGAGCTACTACCGCTACAGCGGGGCGATCTATAGCACCTACGCAGGGGATGAGCCGGGCTTCCATCACCGGATCGGGGCCGACCCCGCGAGCTTTCGCCTGCTCGGCGGAGCGTTTGCGCGCGACGCAACGCGGCTCTTTTGCTATGGCAGGCTGATCTCGGAATGCGATCCCGAGACGTTTGAAGATCTCGGCCTCGACTACTACCGCGATGCTTCAGGCGTCTTCCTCGCAGAGCGGCAGCTCGAGGGAGCAGATCCTGCGAGTTTTGTCGTGGACTACCGAGGATGGAGTCGAGACGCGAAGCAGGTCTGGCTCGAAGCCGACCCGGTTTCCGATCTCTCGCCCAAGGGCTTTACGATTCACGGCGACTATCATGTGTCCGACAAGAAGAGTGTGTTCTACTACGATGCGCGGCTCTGCTTTCTCGAGAAGCTTCCTGACGCCGATCCTCGGAGCTTTCGCGTTATTGACGAGACGTACAGCCGGGACGCTACGCGCGTTTACTACGTTGCATCGGTAATGCCGGGAGCCGACCCAGAGAGTTTTGAGCGGCTCGAGGCTGGTTTCTCCAAGGACGAGCACTCGATCTACTACCACGATGAGCCAATCAAGGGCGCCGATGCGGCGAGCTTTACGATTCTCACGCCGGAGATCGGTCTTGACCGCAGCAACTTCTACTTCTACGGCACAGCCTACCCCTGTCATGCCGAGAGCTTTACGGTGATCGACCAGTTCTTCTGTAAGGATCGTGAGCACGTTTGGTTTGAGGGCGAGCTCCTGCCTGAGGTTGATGCGCCGAGCTTTGAACAGCGCACGCTCTTTTTCTACGTTGATGCGTACCGTGTCTACGAGCGTGAGACGCCGCTGCCGCTCGATCCCGCGACGGTTCGCTTTCTTGACGAAGCGTACGCGGTGGGGACGGACGCGGTCTACTTTCTCAATCAGCCGCTACCCGGCGCCGACCCGGCGAGCTTTGCCGTCCTTGGAAACAACTTCAGCAAAGACGCCACGCACGTCTACTTCCGGGAGCAACCGGTTGCCGGAGCCCACGCGCCGAGCTTCGAAGTCCTAAACTATCTCGAGTGCCAGGATGAGGGTCGGGTGTATGCAATCCGCGGCGGCGAGGTTACGGTTTCTCGCATGCGGCGAGGGTAGGGGGCATTACGGCGCCGGGATAACATCCGTGCGGCCAAAGTCATCTCCTTTGAAAAGAAGCGGCTCTCCACGGACCGAAGCCAGCGCGTAGGAGAAGAGATCTCCGTAGTTCAGGCCCGCCGCATGGCGACCCTTACCGAACTGCCGGAACGCGCGAAGCGCCACTCGGGCGATCTCTTCCGTGACTTCCTCGACCTTCAAACCCGACCGCACGGCCAGCGCGTCGAGTGCATGTACCGCCGCGGGTCCGCGGCGCGTTTCGAGCACGATGCCGGCCTCGAGGAAACTTGCCGCCGAAACTCTGACGACCGGTGCGGAAGCGATGGCCCGTGTAAAAAGCGGACGTTCAGCTTCGTCCTCCAGAATAGCGATCAGCGCTGAGGTGTCGACTACCACCCGCTTAGCTCGGTAGTCCGGTAGAATCGTATGCGAGGATTTCATCGGGAGACCGGTTGTCCAACACCCGGAGCTTGCCCGCGTCAATCGCAATCTCGTCCAGCGCGGCAACGAGGTTCGTTTGCTCGCGCGCTCTCGAACTCTCGGTACGTCGCAACTCCGACGTCAGGGCCTCACGAACTACGGTCGTGATCGATGTTTGCTTTAGTGCAGCGAGTCTCTTCGCGATCTCATGAATCTCGTCATCTTTTATGTTGAGCGGCATTGTTCCTCCATCCTTCCTAGAAGTCCTCCATTCAACATCAAGATACCGCCCGCCGAGTCACACGACCAGCTGAAGCGACGCTGCCTACTTCTCAAACTCCCGCAACCAGCGTAACGCCGGCCGTTCGCCGCCGTCATCGCCGAGCAGGTAGGCTCGTTTGCTGTTGATGGAGCTTTCTTTGTACCCTCAGAGTGTGACGCCGTGGACAGCAGGGTGTTCCCAAAAGAGGGTCACGAGCTCGCGCATTCGCTCGGCCTGACGCGCATCGTCCTCGATGGCCAGATCGAGCTCGGTCACATAGATCGGCAAGCCCGCCTCTGCGAGCCGGTCGAGGTTGCCTCGGATCGTCTCTGCCGGCACATCTTCGATTCCATGGGCCTGTACGCCAATGGTATCGATGAGACCCCGCTCCTTGAGCAGTGTGATCAACTTGAGATACGCTCGAACGGCAAACTCGTCCTTGAGGATGTCAAAGTCGTTTACGCCGAGCTTCGCGTCTGGAAAATGCTGCCTCGCCAGCTCGAAACTCGTGATCACCCAGTCAAATCCAGTTTCTCCTGGGCCGCCGAGTGCCCAGACGTAGGGTGGCTCGACGTGCAGCGGCTCGTTTACTACGTCGATAAAGTCGGCCGCAGGGTAGCGTTCCCCGGCCAACGTGATCCACTCTTCGACCTCTACACGCAACTCCTCGTCCGTGAGTCTGCCGAGCCACGCCGGTTGGGTGCGCCCCCACACGAGCGTGTGAAAACGAAACGGAATCCCGTGTTCTCGAGCAAACTCGTACGCCACGTCGAGCTCGTCCCACGTCATTTGGTCGCGCTCCCACTCGACCAGTCCCCACTTCCCCGCATTCTCAGATTCTAACACGGAAGCGTGGTCGCCAGGGCGCACCTTCACCACCAACCGAGCCGGTTCGGCAGTGGTTTCGAGTGCTGGGCACATGAAAGAAGCGGAATTCGCATTACGTTTTCCTCTTCCCAAAAATCAACAATACGGCTATAATCGCAGCAAAATCATCTTTAGGAGGATTACCATGAGTAATCAACAGTTGTTGGCAGTCGACACTCTGCAGGCGACCGCGACGCGGGTCCTGAACGAGGTTGCTCGAGCTTTCGATATGTCCGACAAGGAGCGGGAGCAGTTCGCCGGCGCGAAGATTGCTCGTCTTATCGCTGTGCTACCGTTCGCAGCCGACGCACGGCATGCCGAACGAACCGCGATGCACCATCTGAGCACTTACGTGCTCTCGGTTCGCGATACTCGCCATGCTTTCTATGCGACACCCGAGGACGACGTCGATGTCTTTGCGCGACTCGCTCCGATCAATCAGTTCGACGGCGGAGACGCTGCGACGATCAAAAAGGGCATGGCCTATCTGGCGCTAAACATGGTAAACGACTACGCTAGAGATGTCGAAATTGACCGGACACTCGGAAAGCACAATCCGATCGCGACTGGTGCGTGGAACCTCGACGACATCCGTGGTGAACTCGAGCGCATCATCGAAACGACCGATGCTCCGGCATTGGACGAGATGAACTTTGATGATGTGGAGACTATGACTTTTTGGACCTGGTGGTAGACAGCGAAGACGGCGTAGCTCGCCTACACCGTTCCGTCACGACAACGATCACGGCAACGTGCGTCGTTGTCGTGATACTCAATATTCTCAGTGCACCGCCCGACGTCGTAGAACGCGGAATTCTCGCGGTTATGCTTGCCCCGCCCGTCCTGGGAATCGCACTGCTGGCGGCGTTCTCTCTCCTCGCGTCGCGATCGGTAACATTAAGATGGGTTGAAGTGATCGCGTTGATCTTGGTTGGTCTACTGGCCACGCTTACCGCGCCCACTCCTCAACTTACCAGCTTCTTCTACGGCACGACCGGCATCGCTCTCGCTGCGGAGTACGGCTATCTCAGACGTTGGGCTACCCTCAAGTTGGGCATTTGGGCCGGCGCGTACGTCGCTGCGCTCGCCGTTTCCGCGGTAGGCGGAAGCTCGTCCGGCTGGCTCCGTGCCGGACTGACGATCACCGCGGCGGTTTCGGTCTGCCTCATCGTGTGGTTCGTAGTTCAGGCTCGACTACGCTTTCACGAACGACGCGAAGAGGAACTCAATGCCATTGTCGCGGAGCGCACGAAGGAGCTCAACGAGTCGCTCGAGGCTCAGACAGCGTTACTCAGCGAGATCCATCATCGCACCAAGAACAATCTTCAGCTCGTCTCGTCGATGCTCTCGTTCATTGAGCGAACTGCCGAGTCCACCATCCCCGAGATGGTCGAGGCTGCCCGCGGCAGGCTTCTTGCCCTCGCGCGAGTACACGAGCTGCTTTACAACGAAACCAGCGCCGGCTCGACTCACCTCGGTGTCTACCTGAACGAGTACGTCGCGGAGTTATCGAGTATCTTCTTGGCGACAAGCTGTACAGTCAAAGCGGATATCGAGGCTCGCCAAGACGTCCCGCTTGACACCGCTGTTCGTGTGTCTCTTGTCGTAAACGAGATCGCGATGATGGCCATGGAGCGCGCCGTGCTTTCACGGAAGGGCAGTGTCTTGCACCTGCACGCGCGAACAGACCAAGGCCTACTCACACTTTCCGCGCACGAAGAAGATACAATGCAACCCGTGTCAGAAGACTTCACGCACACATTGGGGACGCAGATCGTAGAGGCGCTCGTCGAGACCCTCGGTGGTACCTGGGACGTACACTCTGATCACGACGTTGAGTGGCGGATCGTGATTCCCCTCACCGGTGCACAATCACTTCCTACAAAAACCAGGCCGTAAGCTCGTTGCCCCTACAGTTCCGGTAGTGCGAACGCGTCATCAGTTTCGTCGATCCATCGACGAAGTCGGTCGTGAAGCCGCCTGCTCGCGCACCCAGTCAAGCTTCGGGACGTTCTGCCGAAAGCGAATCGAGCCGGCGTTGTGGCGAGCCATGAACTCAGGCGGAGCGGTGTAGGGATCGTGCGGAGGCTGGACGCCGAGCGAGGCAAAAAACGGCGCCGGCTCGCATCTGAGCCGGACGCGTTTGAGGCCGCATGCGCCCAGCCTATCATGGAATGGGGGCGAGATCATGCGCGTGCAGGTCCTACACGATCGCGAGATGCTGCTCGCGCGCTCCGGTCACCGCACCGACGTAGATGGACTCGTCAAAGGTCACGAGGCGCCCTTGGTGCTTGACGGCGAGCGCGAGCAGGTAGAGGTCGGTGATCTGGCGCGGGCCCATGATCCTCGCGCTGTCGATGCTGACCCCGTCGAGAATCGACAGTTCATCAGCCCAGAACTCGTGGTTGCCGGCGTGCACAAAGCGTCCAAGCAGGTCTATTACCGCCTGCGGCGCGAGCGAACGACGTCGATTGTAGGACGGGTTCGCCATGATTCTGACGACGCCGTTCTCGGTCAGTGGGCACGACGCCCACCCTTGATCGCGGTGTGCGTGCCACCAGGTATGCGCCCGAGCGTGAAAGTCATGGTCTGGGTCCAAGAGCGCGATCACAACGCTGATGTCGAGCAGCGATCGCACTAAATCCCTTCTTCCTCTCGGATCGAGCGAATGGAAGACTCAGTCACGAGAGCGCCGGTCGGAGGAAGGGTCGGAACGCCGTTCTTCTCTCCGAATGGCTGCGCCGGTTCTGCAGCCGTAGTCGAACCGTAGAACCCTCTGCGCGCGAGGTCTGAGATCACGGCGCCGGCGGTCCTCTTTTCCTTGCGTGCAATCTCTTTTGCTGTCTCAAGTACATCGTTATCGATGTCAAGCGTAGTGCGCATGCATCTGATGCTATTGCATCTATGGATAATCGTCAAGCGTTATGTTGTTGCCGACCGCGCAGGAACCGTGTCACGAGGTAGGCGCCCTCGGTCGCGCGTGAGGTGCCCATCGGCTTGCCGGAGGCTTCGCGCGCCTCGACGCGGGAGCGAGCTGCCTCGGAGCTCGCCGGTGACCTGCATCCCCCAAGCGTCGGATGTGTAGCCGTCGCAGGCCGTGATACCTTGTGACCAGAGGTAGGAAAAATGGTTGCAAAGATACAATTGACAGGGAAGCAGCTTGCGCGAATCAACGCAAACCCGAACGTCTATCGGAAGGCGGGCGCGCAGCTCATGGGGAAAGAGATACTCGGCAGCGAGCAGCACCTTACTGCGCTGAAAAAGAACCTGAAGGACTGGATTGCCGATTCGGGTGAAGTCACACTCGAGATGGATCTTCAGCCGATCATCGACCAGATTGATCAGGCCGTCAAAAAGTAGGGGCAATCGGTCCGGTTTGCGGCAGGGACGGGAAGGGTCGCCATCGGTAGATGGCGAGTCTCCGCGGCTTTGCGCGGAGACCGGAGGACGAGGCCGGCGCACGTAGTAGCCGGCCGGTTCACGTCCGGAGCCCTGGACGGCCCGGCCCGCCGCTTGGGTTGTGCCGGCCGAACGGCCGTGCCGGGTGAGGATCGGCGGGGCCGCCCGGAGAACCGATCGCCAAACAACGAACGCTGACATTGTAGCCGTGATCCTCCTTTACTATATTCACACCACTATGAAATGCACTACGAGGGTTTTGGTACTCGGGATCGTTTTGGTCGCGAGCGCGACTTCGGCGTTTGCCGGCGGGGTCGTGGAGAGTGTCTCTACTCGGGGCTCGGGGGAGCTCGTGAGTCGGGAGTTCGATTTTGACGACTTCACTGACGTTGAGGTCGGCTACAACTTTGAGGTGACCGTGCGCCAGAGTGATTCGTACCGCGTGGCGGTCACGACCGACGACAACATTATGGAACTGCTGCGAATCGAGCAGCGAGGGCGCGAGGTCGAGTTTGAGCTACAGCGGGGTGTGAACATCAATCCGACGACTGTCGAGATCGAGATTCTCATGCCCGAGCTTCGGTCGATCTCGCTCTCGGGTAGCTCGGAGGGCAGCGTGACCATGGAGCTCGATGGTGGCTCGTTTGACGCCGACCTCTCGGGCTCGTCGGAGCTTCGCGGGCGGCTTGCCGCAGAGCGCGTGTTCTTGAGCCTCTCCGGATCGAGCACGGTCGATTTGCAGGGCGGGGCCGATGAGCTCGAGGTCGATGCTTCAGGGAGTAGCGAGGTCGAGCTGTACGACTTTCCGGTAACTCGGGCCGATGCATCGCTGAGCGGTGCGAGCGATCTCTTCGTGACGGTTTCGGAAGAACTGAGCGTGGATGCTTCAGGCGCATCGACGGTTCGATATCGCGGAAACCCGGGTCGGGTGGAGGCAGACACGAGCGGGGGTTCTTCGGTTCGGGAGGAGTAGGGCGCGCGCGGGGAGGTTGTGGACGGCTAGTTGCGTCCCCGCTATAGTTGAGCGATGGATGTAGTCGCCGCATACGTTGCCGCCGTGATCCTTGTGCTTATCGCCCTGCTCCAGCTTGCCCTTGCACTCGGTGCAAACTTCTCGAGTACGAGCCGCAAGGAGATGCTCGTTATGGGGCCACTGGCGCTCGCCCAACCGCTCGCGCTACGTAACAACCTCATACAACAACTCCCGCCCCCTCTTTCCCGAGAGTCTGAGCGCCCCCATCTTGCGAAGGGTGCTCGTGACCGGCTGAGCTTCGGCGTAACGTAGGCCTGCGGTGTCGCACAGATCGCGGTTCGTAAACGGAGAGGGCAGGGCGGACGGGAGTAGGCTGATGTAATCTGCGCGACTGCGAAACTCGTGGCGTTCTACGATTCGACCCAAGGCGCGCGCCTCGATGCTCACCCCGTGGCGGCGCCAGCTTCCCTTGCCGTCATCTACCCTCGTCTCGACCGCCGTGACAAGCACCACCTCAATCGTTAGATTGAGCCGCGGCAAGAGATCCGCAATCGACGCGACTTCGCGGAAGGCCGACTCGAGCCGGCCGCGCTTGGGGCTCTTGCGCGAGCTTATGAGCTCTCCGGTGATGCTTCGCTTGATGAGGTGCGTCTCGGCCGCTACTGGGATTACCACGCGAATCGCGTGCGACTCGGTGAGTGCGAGAATTTTCCTGCGCAGTTTGCCCACACCCCGCGTCTGGATCTCGACCAGTTCATCCCGGCCAACGACATCAACGACAAATCCATCGACCTCTTGTTCGACCTGGCCGCCTGCTCCCGCGTAGTGGTGCTTGAGTTGTTCGTGGAGTTCGGTCTCGTTGAGACCGCCGATGATGGGCACCCGCCCACTCTACACTATTGACATGTATTTGTGGCGAACCTACTGTGAGCCTATGAATCTGAAGAAAGTGCTCTCGCCCAAGGTGGTGTCGGTCAACATATCGTCGGACACGAAAGAGGGTGTAATTGATGAGCTCCTCGCGATGCTTGACGCCACCGGCAAGATCGACGATCTCGAGCGAGCGAAGTACGCGGTTATGGAGCGAGAGCGCAAGATGTCGACCGGAATGGAGCACGGCATAGCAATTCCCCACGGAAAGACCGACGCGGTCGACGAACTGATCGCCTGTATCGGGGTGAGTAAACATGGGGTCGATTTCGCGGCGCTCGACAATGAGCCGTCGCGCATCTTTATAATGACCCTCTCTCCGTTGAATCGTACCGGGCCGCACATTCAGTTTTTGGCCGAGGTGAGCCGGCTCCTTCGTAGTCCTGAGCGGCGTGACCTGATTTTGGCGGCCACGAGCGATGAAGATCTCTACAAGGCGTTTGTAGCATGACACACCAAATGACGCTCCTGGTGCTGCAACTCGCCGTGATTCTGATCTCGGCGAAGCTGTTCGGGTTTCTCTTTGAGCGTTACCTCAAGCAGCCGCGTGTGCTGGGCGAGCTTGCTGCCGGCATGGCTATTGGCCCCTATGCGCTCGGTGCGATCGAGCTACCGGTTCTCGGTGAGCCGCTCTTTGGGATCGAGCCGGGAACGCTGCCGGTTACACCCGAACTCTACGGCTTTGCTATTGTAGCGTCGATTGTGCTGCTCTTTCTCGCCGGACTCGAAACCGATCTTCCCACTTTCCTGCGATTCTCGGTCGTAGGAACGTTTGTCGGTCTCGGCGGCGTGGTGGCAAGCTTCGCACTTGGGGCGGTTGGAGCGTGGCTCTTTCTGCCCTCGGTCACGAGCATCCTCGATCCCGCCGCGCTCTTTCTCGGGACGCTTGCCACCGCGACGAGTGTCGGCATTACCGCGCGAGTCTTGAGCGAGCAGCGAAAGATGTCCTCTCCCGAGGGAGTAACGATCCTTGCGGCAGCAGTTCTGGACGACGTGGTCGGCATTATCCTCGTGGCAATCGTGGTTGGCATTTCACGTTCGACCGCGACCGGCGCCGGTATCGACTGGGGTCACGTTGGGATCATTGCCGCACGCGCCTTTGGCTTCTGGCTTGGATTCACGATTGTGGGGATCCTTGTCGCGCCGAGACTCACGAAGGGCCTCAAGCGCTTTCACTCACTCGAGATGGTCGCAGGCGTTGCCTTTGGATTGGCACTCTTCCTGGCGGGCCTGAGTGAGCTTGCCGGCCTTGCAATGATTATCGGCGCGTACGTCATGGGCCTCGCGCTGAGTCAGACCGACGTCGCGCACGAGATCCGCGAGCAAATGCAGGGCGTCTACAACTTCCTTGTCCCGATCTTCTTCTGCGTGATGGGCATGATGGTCGATTTTGGCGCGATCGGGCCGGTTGCCCTCTTCGGCCTGATTTTCACCCTGCTTGCCATGGTTGGGAAGTTCGTCGGTACCGGCATTCCCGCGCTGCTTTCCGGTTTCACCTTGCGCGGCGCGTTTCGCATCGGCGCGGGGATGCAGCCGCGCGGAGAGGTAACGCTCATCGTGGCGGGTATCGGTCTTTCAGCGGGCGCGATCGGCCAGGATCTCTTTGGCGTTGCGATCATGACGCTGTTAATCAGTACTGTTGTCGCGCCGCCGATTCTCGTTCGTAGCTTCCGGGGCGAGTCTGGGTATCGACGCAAGCTCAAGACCGGACTGACCGACGGTGCAGCGACCGAGATCACGCTCGAGCTACCATCGACCCTTACGGCGGACTTCCTGCGCAGTCGGATCATTGCGGCGTTCCGCAATGAAGAGTTTTTCGCAAATCGAATCGATTTTGTGAAGCGGATCTACCGGATCAGGAAGGACGAGATTGGCCTCACGCTCTCACAAGAGGGCGGAACGATCTCGGTGACGACCGCGCCTGAGCACGAGCAATTCGTTCGGCTCTTGCTTCTCGAGGAGATGGTGGAACTCACCGATCTTATGGAGAGCCTGAAGGCGGTTCAGAACCCATCGGCTCTCGGACAGAATCTGGTCGCGGGGCTCTTTGGTGCACAGCAGCCGTCCGCGGCGCAGCCGGACAACAATAAGGAGGACGAAGGTGGCCCGAATTGATGAACTGGTCTCGCTGCTAAAAACCGCGCCCGACGAGGTCTTTATCCAGCCGCACAACGTTCCGGACCCCGATGCGATTGCCTCGAGCTTTGGTCTCGAACAGTTGCTCTCAGAGCTCGGGATACCCGCCGTCGTTGTCTATGAAGACGAGATTGAGAAGGCGAACAGCCTTGCGATGCTCAAAGCATTCGAGATTGAGATGAAGCATTCTGCCGAGGTGCGAACACTCGGTGCAGAGGACTGGATCGTCCTTGTCGACGTCCAGAAGGAAAACGCGAACCTGACCGACCTCGTAACCGAAGAGGTTGCGTGTATCGATCACCATCAGTACAACGGGCCCAAGAACTACCAGTTCGAGGATGTCCGCCCCGATGTTGGTTCGTGTAGCGCGATCATCGCGGAGTACTATCAGAAGGCTGGAATCGAGCCGCGCTCCCAGGTCGCAACCGCGTTGCTCTACGGTATTCTCATGGATACCGACAACCTCACGCGTGGCGTCAGCCAGCTCGACATCGACATGTTCTACGCGCTCTATCGATTCGCCGACATGACAAAGATCAACGATCTCAAGGCGAACCAAATCTCGATTGACGACCTACGCGACTACGCACACGCGTTCGAGACGGTGGAGGTCTATGGCGAGATTGGGTTCTTGCGGCTCGAGAACGCTAATGACTCACTGCTCGGCGCTGCGAGCGACATTGTAATCACGATTGCCGGTGTTAACGTGGTGGTCAGTTACTCTATGCGGCCGGCGGGTGTGAAGTACTCCGTGCGGAGCGTCGCCCCAAATGTCAACGCGGGCACGCTCGTTCGATCGATAGTCGATGGACATGGGATTGGCGGGGGCCATGAGACGATGGCCGGTGGCTTTCTCAAGCACGAGAGCTTTCCTGACGATCGCGGGATAGACACGTTTACACGGGTGCGGGCA
>JBMCTC010000009.1:0-30096 GCA_048624115.1 Spirochaetota bacterium | reverse complement strand
CCTTGCCGTCGTCCTCGTTTCGGCTCTCGGTGTGACACCCTTCGCGCTCGAGCTTATGCTTCGAGGCGAGGACCAGGTGCGAATGGTGGCGGTCCCTGCCGCCGAAGAGTACTCGATGGATGCGCTTGCCGGGCTCTACGCAGCGCGAGGGATCGACGAGCTGCCGACCATTGCCGATTATCTCGCACATCGCGCGTACCAGGAGGGGTTCGGGTACGACCTCGAGTATGCCTTTCCCTCTCGGCACGGAGTCGTTGAGATCACCCGGATCCGCAGAGAGGCCGATGGTACGCTTTCGACCTATTCTGACCCGGTTTTGCGTTTTGATGAGTCGTGGCTCGAGGGTGCGCTCGCGACTGCGCCCGCCGGTGTGGCGACACTGCTTGCCTCGTTCGCTCAGCCGGTGGGGGTTGTTTTGGCCCCAGTCGAACCGGTATACTCCGGCTATTCTCCGACTCTACTTCACGTTCTATTTGCCTTGATTCTACTCTTGCCGTTTGTGCCGGCTCTCGTTCCGAGTCGCCGTTCACGACCGCAAGCTGCGACGGAGATGCTGATGAAGCGGGGCAGTCAGGTTGCCAATGCGTAAAGCTACGTTTCCGATCGGAGGGCTTTTCCCTCCCGGTCGCAAGAATCTAACCGAGTCCGGCCGCATACGAAATGCGATTATGCCTCCGACCACCATTGTTCCGCTTCATCAAACCGGTGAGCGTCCTGCCATTGCTACCGTATCGGTTGGTGATCGGGTTGGCGAAGGCGATCGCGTCGGGAGGGGAAGCGCAAGTCGGTCTGCCCATATCCACAGTCCCGTGCCCGGCGTTGTTTCGGGCCTCGTTGACGTCTCCTTCGGACCCGCCGGTTCATCGCCTGCGCTTCAAATTCAAATGGATGGCGAGTTCCAGCGCCTCGGCAAGCCTGCCGATCGATACGACTGGAGCTCGTTCGAGGCAAAGACGATCCTTCGACTGATCCGCGAGGCGGGGGTAGTCGATATGACCGGGAGCGCCGGTCCGGTAGACCGAACCCTCACTCTAGACAACGGACAGCGGTGCGAGTATCTCGTGGTCAGCGGCGCAGAGAGTGAACCGTACGTGACGGTTACGTGCCGAATGCTCGTCGAGTACGCGGCGGAGTTGGTCGAGGCAATTGCCATCGTGCGGCGCGTGCTCCAACCGACCCACACGATTGTCGCGGTGGAGTCGGACAAGGCCGAAGGGCTGGCACGATTTCGCCTTGCCGCGGAAGCTGCCGGTCAGAAGATGCAGTTTGTCTCGCTCGAGCCCAAGTATCCTCAGAGCGATGAGCGGCAACTTGTACGCGCGGCTACCGGGAAAGAGGTTCCCTCCGGGAGGGAGGCACGTGCGATTGGATGCGTGACGCTCTCCGCTGCGACGCTCTACGCGATTTGGGAAGCTGTGGTCACGCGAAAGCCGTTGATCGAGCGGATTGTCACCGTCTCGGGCGGCGCCCTCGAACAACCGGCGAATCTCAAGGTGCGGATCGGAACACCTATTGGCTCGCTCCTCAAAGAGTGCGGTCTGGTTCCAGAGCGTGCCGCTCGGATTGTGGTCGGTGGCCCACTGCGCGGCGTGTCGGTCGAAGATCTCGCCATTCCCGTGATCAAGAACACAAATGCCGTACTCGCACTCACGAGTTCTGAGGTAAAGGCCGCCCCCCAGACGCCCTGCATTCAATGCGGCAGGTGTACGCAGGCTTGCCCCATGGGCCTCAACCCAGAGCGATTGTTCAAGCTCACCGACCATGGCCAACTCGCCCGTGCGGAGGAAGAGGGGCTCTTTGATTGCACTGAGTGCGGGGCGTGTAGCCACATCTGCCCGGCGCGGATCCCGTTGCTCGAAGGCCTGGTTCACGGTAAGGCCGCGCGGAGGTCGTCATGAGTGTCGTTCACGATCGCGGGAAACCCCCACAGATTTACGACCGCTCGACCACGGCCGGCATTATGTGGACGAGCAGTCTCGTTCTTGCTCCCGCCGCGGCGTGGGGCGTGTTTCGCTACGGGGTTCGGGCAGCCCTCGTCATAGCAGTTTCGCTCGTCGCCGCGCTTGTGGCAGAGGCCGCCTCCGCTGCCGTACTCCGGCGAAAGGGCCTTCGAGATGGGCATGCTGTCCTGGTCGGTTTGCTCATCGCGATGAGCATGCCGCCGACGGTCCCGCTCTATGTGCCGGTTGTGGCCGTCAGTTTTGCGCTTGTTGTAGTCAAATGGAGCTTTGGCGGGCTCGGAAGCTACTGGATGAATCCGGCCGCAGCCGGGTGGGTCGTTGCCTACTTCTCGTTCCCCGTCGCGTTTTCGGCTCAAGCCGACGCGGTCGCAGGCGCCTCTTACGTTACCGCCGGTTCTCCGGCCGGAGCCGCGGTTACAGCCGGTTCCCCGCTCGCGCTCGCGCTGAGTCGTGGCGCGCTGACAACACCGTTGGGGGAACGGGTTACCGATTGGCTCAACGCGAATGTCTTGAGCTTCATCGGTGTAGATATGCCCGATGGCTACGTAGATCTCTTTCTCGGTCTGACGCCGGGGGCGATTGGAGAAGGAGCCGCCTTTCTCCTGCTCGCCGGGACGATCATTCTCTTCGGCAGGCGTATCATCCGGTGGGAGATCGTTGTTTCGCTCTTCGTCGCCTATGCGCTCACTATTCGAGTGCTCGGCGGCGTCCCGCTTGGTGTCGGACTGTTCGAAGGCGACGTGCTCTTTCATCTCTTCTCGGGTGGTTTTGTACTTGCCCTCTTCTTCGTGGCACCGGAAATGGGAAGCGCGCCCTATACGCCGCTCGGGATGGTTCTCTTTGGAGTAGCTATCGGCCTTACGGCTGCGATCTTTCGCCTCTTTGGAAGCGTCCCTGAGGGGATTGCGTTTGCCATTGTTCTCGTAAACGTGTTTGGGCCAATGATGAACCGATTTACGCAGCCGCGGCGGTTTGGTACCGGTCGGCAGGCCGGTGTTCGTCGTCAGGCCGGGATCCGACGCACCACGCCCTCTCGGGAGGCTTCTCATGGGTGAAATCGCCCGCGGTATCGGGCGCGAGAACCCGGTGTTTATGACGGCGCTCGGGCTCTGTCCGTCTCTCGCCGTCACGGCCTACTTTTCGAGTGCCCTCGCATTGTCGCTGATCTTGATCGTCGTTTTGCTTGCTACCGCCGTGAGCATCTCGCTTCTCAATGCCGTGGTGCCTAAGCAGCTCCAACTCGTGGTAGGTGTCGCGATCCTGGCGACGTTCGTAACCATTGCCGACGTGCTGGTGACGGTTCACATTCCACCGCTCGCCGAGCAACTCGGAATCTATCTCCCGTTGCTTGCGATCAACGGTGTGATTCTAAACCAGGCTCATCACGTAGCTTGGAGACACAGTGTAGGCCGTAGTGTGCTTGACGCCCTCGGGCGTGGGGTAGGGTTCCTCATCGGGCTCTCTCTCATCGCGATTGTACGTGAACTGCTTGGCTCGGGGACTCTCACCATTTGGCTTTGGTCCGAAGCAACCGTTGGACTGGTCGTCCCTGCGCTCAGTTCTCATCGAGTCCTTATCTTCGCGACGTCTGCTGGTGCATTTATGGTTGTGGCTTACATCAAGGCCATCATGAACCACCGAGCCGCGAAGCGTGCGGAGAGAGCTCGACAGGAGATATCTACGTGAGTTTCATCGCGATCATTATCCTGTTGGCGCTCACGGCCAACCTCATCCTCGACCAGTTTCTTGGCGTATGTCTCGTTGCCGAGACCGGCAGAGATCTGCTCGGGATTGTTTTTCTCGGAGCCGTAGTTGCATTTGTCGCTGCCGCAACCGCTGCGGTAAACTGGCTACTCTACAACGGTGTGCTACTCCCCCTCGGGGTGCCCTTCTTTCGGACGATTGTGTTTGTACTCTCGAACATCGGGCTCGTAACGGTGTTCGTTCTGGCCGCACGGAGCGCCGTCGGTGGTAGGTTATCCCGCATTGCCGATCACCTCGCCATCGTTGTAACCAACTCCCTGGTTCTCGGCGTATCACTGCTGGTAACCGACGAGGGTCTTGGGTTCATAAGTGCTTTGGGCGCTGGACTTGCCGCCGGGATCGCCTTTATTGTCGTCGGGACCGCGCTGGCTACGATCCGCGAGCAGTTGGAGATCGAGTGGACTCCGAAGGCGATGCGTGGAATGCCGCTTACCTTCCTCACGCTCGCGCTGATCGCTCTTGCATTCTTGGCCTTTGAACACGTCCTTCCGCAATAAGCGCCAGGTTGGCGGGGAAAAGCATTTACAAGTCGATCGCCCGGAAGTAGAATCCAGAACACGGTGCTCAGGCGTCGCTGACGCGTTCTCCGGTTCATGAGGCCGCGGCAGATAGGATGAACATGAAGAAGGTAAGGCTCATCTTTGGGTCGACCAATACGCAACCGGTCGGCGCCCTTGATGCAGATGTTGAACAGGTCTATCAACGCTCATATAAACCTTACCTGCGAGCACTCTACAACGCACCCGAAGTTCCCGTTACGCTTCACTACTCCGGCCAACTGCTCCAGTGGCTCGAACGACACCACTCGGAGTACACCGACGTCCTCTCCGAGATGGTGAGTCGCAAGCAGTGTGAGCTTCTCGGGGGTGGCTTCTACGACCCGGTTCTTTCGCTGATCCCCCGACTCGATCGACTCGGCCAAATCGAAAGCCTCACCACGTATATCCGAAAACGCTTTGGCAGGCGCCCCCGCGGAACCTGGATTACCGCCCACGTCTGGGAACCGAGCCTCGCGAGTACGCTCAAGTCGAGTGGGATGGAGTACATCTTCCTCGACGACTCGCACTTCGTGTCCGCGGGACTGACTAACGAGGACCTGATTCGTCCCTGTCTTACGGAGGACCAAGGGAAGACGATTCTCGTTTTTCCCGTCTGCAACGAGCTCAAGAGCGTTTCCAGAGAGGGAACGCCCGGCGATGTCATCGAGTACCTTCGCGAGCGGGTAAGCTCAGACGAATCGCAAATCTTCGTCCTGCTCGATCAGGGAGAGCAGTACGAGCAGCTCGAAGGTACAAACGCCGGGCCCGCGGCGCGCAACCAGTGGCTTGGGGAGTTGGTCGAGCTACTCCAGCAGAATCGTGAGTGGATTGACGTCGACCTTCCGGCTAACGTGGTCAAACAGCCTCGCTCTCGAGCACGCGCTTACTTTCACACCGCTTCGTATTTGGATGTCTTTGGTCCGTCCGAAGACAACGAGAAGTGCGGCGTGGTGCAAAATGGTCATTTCCGCCAGTTCCTGACGAAGTATCCCGAGAGCAATCAGATGTACGCAAAGATGCAGTACACCCACGTGCTCGTTAATCAAATTCGCGGCGACAAGTACCGAAAGCAAGCGGCGCGCGAAGAGCTCTGGCGAGCCCAGTGCCATAGCGCCTACTGGAATGGGCGTCGCCGTGGGATCTACATGAATCGGCTTCGAAAAGAGGTGTACTTCTCTCTTCTCGAGGCGGAGAAGAAGACGCGTGAGAAGGGCATCTTTATCCCGGCGATCGTTAAGGTCGATTTCGACATGGACGGCCTCGACGAGTACCTCTACCAGGGGCACGACTTCAATGCATACGTTCATAGGCGCAGCGGAATGCTCTTCGAGTTCGACTATCTGCCCGCATGTTGGAACTACTTGGACACGCTTTCTCGTAGAAAGGAAGTAACGCACTCAGAGAAAGCAGCAAATCGAGGCTACGACCGCTATCTGCGCAAAGCCTTTGTAGACCACTTCCTCGACGATGCAGCGACCATTGAGACGTTTGATCTCGGTTGCTTTGAAGAGCTCGGTTCATTTGTCGAGCTCGAGTATACTCAGCTATCGGTTAAGCGCGATAGTCATCTCCTGACACTCGAGGCTGATGGTCACGTTAAGCGCGGTACAAAGGCGACGCCCGTCAAGCTCGGCAAAATCTATCGCTTTCGTAGAAATGTGATCGAGGTAACCTACACGATTTCTCTCGGAGAGGGACACGAGCTTGAAGCCGTTTTTGCTCCGGAGATCAACTTGGGCTTTCTTACAAACGACGGCGAGCAGCTTTCAATCGACGTTGATGTCCCAAACTCCGATCCCCGCACGATTCCCACCGACAAACCAGTTGAGGCAAAGCGAGTTCGAGAGGTTCGCCTCGAGGATCGGCACACAAAGGCGATGCTCACGCTTACGCTCGACAAAGAGGCCGATCTCTGGACGCTCCCCGTCTCGACCGTCAAGGAGCACGAGGGCGAGCTCGACATTGAGTATCAGAGTACGGCGCTCGTACCTCGATTTACGCTCTCACTCCGGGGCGGAGATACCTTCTGGACAACAATCCGGCTCAGGGTCGAGCGCTCGTAGCAGGCTGTGACGCGAGAATGTGGGCAATCCATCTCTCGGAGGCGACGTAGTATCGATCACGCGCGAGCAAGAACTCGAGAATAGCCGTCTGACGTTGGCCCAAAAAGTGATAGAGCTGCGCCCGATAATAGTGCGCCCGTGCCTGGAGTTCGGGGTTGAGGGGCAGGTCGAAGAAACGCTCGAGCTGGTCGAGTGCCTCTTCCCACGCCAAGCGCACAAACGGCCCGTCGAGAATCGTTCGAAGCGTATACTCCGCGCCGGTTGGCTCCGGCGCCGTATCCTCAGGCAAGATCGCCGGGCCGGGCTGCGGGACCAGCGGCGCCGTCGCGTTCTCGAGCAACCGCTCCACGCCGGCGAGAGTCGTGGCGCTCACCTCTCGTCGTTCGCTCAACCCGAGGCGTGGATCCTCGAGAGCGGTTTCGCTTGTGAGGCGGTTTTGAAGCTGCAAGAAGGGAAGCGGCATTGAGCGCACGCCCGAGGGTGCAGCGGCACCACTTAGACCGGCTATTTCCTCTCCTGGCTCATCTTCGGCCTCTTCCGCCGTTGCCGTCGTAGCCCGCGGCGCTTCATCGAGCGGGAGCGAAATGGCCTGGCCGGTTGTATTGACTCCTGCTTCGAACGCCACCTCGCCTGAGAGGATGCGCGCGGTATCGACTGCGGCGTAGTAGTACTCGACGCCCGGCACGGGAAAGTCGAGCACTTCCCGCGTTTGCGAGGTAATCTCTCGAAAGAGCGTTGCATCTGAGAGGCTCTCGAAGCTAATGATCGGTCTCGTGGAACGGTAGAGCGCGATCGTTCGCCCTGGTTTGTCGGTACGCAGCGAGAGGGCGATCGTACGTGGATCTTCGACCTGTGCCGCCAACTGCTCTACGTCGGCGCTTCGTTGGAGGTCGGTCGCGACTTCGGCAATGTCGACGGGTCGAAACGAGGCGTTTCGACCCGGAATGATAACGCGGATCGGGGCTCCGGAGGCGGTGAGCACAACGACTGCGTAATGATAGCTTCCCGGCTCCGGTGGAATATCGACGTAACTCTCCGCCTCGGGACCTACCATGTCCACGAGGTCTGCCTCGCCGAAACTCGCCGTTGAGATTTCCTCGGTCGATCGGTAAATCGCGTATCCCGTGACCGGTCCTGGTGCCGGTTCCCACGTGATGAGAACTTCCGGGTCTGCTATGGCCAATCGAAAACGTGAGACGAATGGCGCGAAAGCAGGTTCATTTCCGTCGCTCTGCGCCGCAAGCGGTGTGCTCACGAAGATCGCGAGAACGAGGGTGACCACCCTTGAGAGCTGGGTAGAGGTTCTGCCTCGGTACGAGTCGGCCATATACCTATAATATTCGGCAGAACCCTCCTCTCGCAACAGCGCCCTTCTTTGCCCTCGAGGGTGGAAGTGCAATTGCGCATTTACTATACTCCTCGTACAACTGGAGGACCTATGATAGACGAACTGACCACCCCAATTTCTCAGCTCCAGGACGAGATTAACGACACATGGAGGCATCTTTGACGCGGATAAACTGCGTACCGAGATAGCTAACCTCGAGAACAAGTCCGCCGATCCCAATCTTTGGAACGATCGGGAAAAGGCCGAAAAGCTCATGACTGATCTCAAGCGCGCGAAAGAACGCATCGAGCCTTGGGAGCAGATCCTGGCCGAGGTGCGGGATCTTTCAGAGCTTCAAGAACTCGCGCTGGCCGAGGGTGCCTCCAGCATGGAGACCGAGATATCGGCGACGCTCGATAAACTGAGGCGGAGGTTTGACCGGCTGCAGACCCGTGAGCTGCTCTCCGGTGAGTTCGATACTGCCAACTGCTTCTTTACAATTCATTCAGGTGCCGGAGGCACCGAGGCGTGTGATTGGGTGAGCATGCTCTACCGAATGTATGCACGGTGGGCCGAGCGGAACGACCTCAAGAGTGAAATCATCGACCTTCAAGAGGCTGAGGGCGGCATTAAGAGCGTGACAATGCAGCTCGAGGGCTCGTACGCCTACGGATTCCTCAAGGGCGAGACCGGCATCCACCGCCTCGTTCGCATTAGCCCGTTTGACTCGAGCGGCAGGCGACACACCTCGTTTGCATCGGTGTACGTGAGTCCTGTTATCGAGGACGACATCGAGGTTGATATCAAGCCTGACGACATCCGTGTTGATACCTATCGCGCGAGCGGCGCAGGCGGTCAGCACGTCAACAAGACCGATAGCGCGGTGCGTATCACTCACCTCGCGACCGGCATTGTCGTCCAGTGTCAGAACGAGCGAAGTCAGCATAAGAACCGCGCGACGGCGATGAAGGTGCTCAAGAGTCGGCTCTACGAGCACTATCGCGAGGAACAAGAGGCCGAGCAGGCCAAGAGCGCCGCAGAGAAAAAAGACATCTCGTGGGGCAACCAGATCCGATCGTACGTGTTTCAGCCCTACACAATGGTAAAGGATCATCGTACGAGCCACGAGACCGGCAACATAAGCGCCGTCATGGACGGAGCGATTGACTCCTTTATCGAAGAGTATCTTCGCTACACTTGGAACGCCGGGACATGAGCGCGCGACTGCTTCTTGTCGATGATTTGCCGTTTATGAGATCGTTGCTTGCAGACATTGCAAAGCGAGCCGGGTGGCGAGTTGTCGCGGAGGCGGAGCACGGTCGGCAAGCTCTTGCAAAATATCAAATCGCCAAGCCCGATGTGGTGCTGCTCGACATCGCTATGCCTGAGATGGATGGAATCACGACCCTAAAGCGACTCAAGCAGCTCGATCGCAACGCGCGCATCGTGATGTGTAGCGCCTTGGGCGAGCAAGCGATGATCGTGCGTGCAATTAGCCTCGGTGCGCGAGATTTCGTGATCAAGCCATTCGAGGAAGAGCGTGTGATCAGTGCGGTTACCAAGGTGCTCGAGGCAGACGGGCTGATTGACGGGAAACGGTAGCGGAGTGACGGGGAAACGTTCGGTCATCGTAACTGCTCTCGCGATTGTTGGCGCCTCGCTCCTCGTAGCGCAAGCGCCGCCGACGCCGGAGTTACCCTTCTTGCCGGAGGCACGCGAGACATTCCGCATCGGAATCGCCGAACTCATTGCAGAGGGAGTGCCGCCCGAGCGGCGGTTCGTAACAACGACGCTGCCTATTCTCGCGTATGACTCGCTGCGTGAGATCGAGGCCCGCGAAATGGACGGCAACGAGCTCGAGGCGTTCGCCGAACAGCGGCTTATCTCTGCGCGACGAGCCGCGGCGTCACAGCTCGCCGAGGCGGTGGCTGCTCGTGACGCGCTCTTGTTTCAAGACGAGGCGAATGAGCAGGCGCGCGAAGAGGCAGTCGAGGCGGTTGCCGACGCTCGCGTGAGTTGGGTTGCCCTCGCCGAGGCGCGAGCCTCTGATCTCGTCGCAGGCGGCGGTGCGTCGTCTGACCGTGGGATGCCAACGCCGGACGGTTCCCCCGGAATTCGCGCAGACGAACCGGCGGACCCCCCGACGGCTACGCGGCCCGTAGAGTTCTTGGACCTGCATGAAGCGGGACAACTCCTTCCGGCCCCTCTCGCGACAATCCTGGACAATCCCCTTGTCGGACTCGACGCTCCTGCTGCCAACGAGGCACCGGAGCTTCTTCGCCTTGCCGACGAGCAAGACCTGGACTACCTGGTATTTGGCTTTGCCGAGCAGCGTGCCGGCTATATTGTCGTAGATCTCTACGGCTATCATCGGGCGCTCGACATCGTCGAGTTGCTCTCGCGAACGACTCGCCTTGCAGAGGAAATCGGAGACGACGCACAGCCGATCGCCGACGAGGCTGCCACAACGCTCTTGGGGCGCGACTACGCGCGACTGGTGATCCGCTCCGACCGCAGCGACGCATCTATCCGCGTCAACGGTGAGCTTCTCGGTTTTGGCGAGGCTACGCTGCGATACGCAGAAGCAGGTGAGTACAGTGTAGAGATCGACGCAGCAGACTCCGAACCCGTCCGTCGCGTCGTGCAGCTGGACGCAGGCGACCGCGAGACCATCACTGTGGAGATGGTGGCGAGAGCGGGCAACCTGGTACGGCTGCGGAGCTCTCCGAGCGATGCTGCGGTTTACGTCGACTCGGTGTGGGTTGGACAGACACCGCTCGAGTATGAGTTTCCCCTCGCGAACTCGAGCGTCCGACTGCGCAAGCCCGGCTACCTCGAATCCCGGTTCGTCGTCGGACCCGATTCGCCCGCGACAGTCTCGCGAGCGCTTCTTCGCGAGGACATCGATTGGACCGTCGAGCTCGAACAGGCTCGCGATAGCTTCTACCAGTCGTTCGCCTTTTTTGTGGTTTCTCTTCCCGTGACCATTGTGCTTCGCGGTAGCTATCTCAATCTCGAGACCGCCATACTGTCCGGCGGCACGGCGATTGACGATGACCGACGAAGCGAGCTCGTGCGGCAGGCGAACACGTTGTACTGGGCAACCTGGGGATCGGTGTTTGTAAACGTCGGGCTCCTGGTGAATGTAGCGATCAACATCATCGATTACGTTCGGGTAGGTGAAGGCGCACACAATCAGTAGCTTCTGCAGTTGGGAGACGGAATGAAGAAACGTGGTTTGGGAAGCAGGCTCCGGGCGCTGCTCGCAGGCGGTCTTGCGTCCGAAGAGAGCTTCGAAGAGCTCGAAGAGGCGCTGATCGAGGCGGACGTGGGCACGCGGAGCGCGGTCGAGATGGTCGATGCTCTTCGCGATGCGAGTCAACTTGAGGCAGCCCGGAGCAAGGATGCATTGCTCTCCATACTCCGGCGTCAAATAGAGTCTGCGGTCCTTCCCGGTTCGCTCGAGCTCGAACCTGATACGCTCAACATCATCCTCGTACTCGGAGTAAACGGTGTTGGCAAGACAACCACCATCGCGAAACTTGCTCACCACTTCAGGGAGAGCGGTCATGCGAAGGGTATCTGCCTTGCCGCCGGTGATACTTTTCGCGCGGCTGCGATCGAGCAGTTGACCGTGCATGCCGAGAGACTCGGCGTGCGCATTGTCAAGCAGAGCACCGGATCGGATTCTGCCGCGGTAATCTATGACGCGATCGAGAGTGCGCGTGGAAAGGGAGATCAGCTCGTGATTGCCGACACGGCAGGGCGCATGCACACCAAGAAGCACCTCGTAGAAGAGCTCTCGAAGGTCGATCGGATCGTCGCAAAGCGAGCGCCCGAGGCAAGCTATCGACGGCTACTGGTAATTGACGCGACGACGGGACAAAACGGGCTTCATCAAGCCGAGATCTTCAAAGAGGCCGTGCCCATCGATGGACTGGTGCTGGCAAAGTATGACTCGACGGCGCGAGGTGGTATTCTCATTCCGATCGCAAAGCAGCTCGGGATTCCAACTCTGTTCCTCGGTACCGGCGAGTCGTACGGCGATCTCAAACCCTTCAAGGCTCACGAGTACGCGTGGGACCTCACCGAGGCGAGCTAAGGAGAAGACGTGTCCCGTCGGTCGTTCGCCTCAGTGTTCCTCATCATCCTCCCCGCGACCTTCTTCGGTCAGCACTACTTCGTCTCCGATCCGCTCGGGCTGCGCGGGCCTTCGATATCGAGTGACGAGCGCGATGCCTACGAGTGGGTACTCGAGGTCTCTCAAGCAGATCGGGAGGTCACCGAGCTCCTCTATCGTGACGAAACGCTTGTCGAACGGCGACGCCGGGTGAGCGATTCGAGCGGGGCTACTGTAGAGGTCTTTACCGACGGAACGCTCGCACGAGTCGAACGCACCTCCCTGAGTGGAAATCTCCTCTGGGAAGAGCGATACCGTTCGGGAGAGCTCGTTGAACGACGCGTCTATGAGTATCGAGACGATATCTTGCAGAGTCGCCAGGTACTCGCCGCAGATGGATCGCTTCTGACTACCGAGCGCTACGGCTATTGGCGGGACGGATCGTTGCGCGTCGTCGAGCGTACCGACCCGCGCTCGACCTCGATCCTCACGTACGTGCGGGGACGTCTTTCGCGGGCAACGCGCCGCGACGGAGTCGAGGAGGAGACCATCGAGTACGACGAGCTCGGTCGCGTCTCGAGGCGGCGCGTCTGGGAGGGCGATGAACTGGTTGTCCTGGAGGAGCGGGAGTACTGGGCCCCTGATCCCGATGCATCGGTGCAGCGGATCGTCATAGACGAGGCGGGCACCCGTCGCGTCGAGCGCTACGACCAGGAAGGATCCCTCATCGCCTCGGAAGAGGGAACCGGTACTACCGTCGAGCGGAGCAGGCAGCGCATATTCGAGGATGGGGTGCTGGTCGAAGAGCGCGAGCTGATTGACGGCGTGGCGCGGGTTACCAGCTATCTCTACCACGACAGCGGAGCGCTCGATCGCAAGCGCGTTACCGAGGACGGTGCGCTCGTGCTCGAGGTGGAGTATCCTCTGCAGGGAACGGCGACGCGCGTCGAAACGATTTATCGCGATGGTGAACCGTTGCTCCAGGTGCTCTACGCGGGAGAGACCCGTATTAGAGAGTTGATCTATCAATCGGGAGAGGTCGTCCGCACCCGAGAGTTTGGTACACCCGACGCCGAAGAGGAACCGGAGGAAGTGCAGTGAGCAGACGTTGGATCTTTTTTGTCGCCGCGCGGCACTTTCGAACAAAACGGAAACAAAAGGGTCACACCGCCGGCATACTCTCGATTCTCGGTATCGCAGTTGGAGTAATGACGCTCAATGGTGTGCTCGCGGTCATGAACGGCTTCCAGCTCGGGACCATTCAGGACATCTTGGAGGTCGGGAGTTACCACCTCCAGGTCGAGGGCTTTCCAGAAGAGCGGGACGCTGCAACCGCGGCGGATGAGCTCTCCGAGGAGCCGTGGGTTACCTCGGCAGTCACGTACTCCGACCTCTTTGGCCTTGCCTCAGGCTACTTTCAAAACCCGACCGCGATTGTCGTTCGATCGGTGCCTCCCGATATCCGCGCGAAGGATACAGGGCTCGCTTCGAGCCTCGAGATCATCTCAGGCAGCTTTGCGTTGAATCGCCCCGACGCCATTGTCCTCGGCGACGAGCTTGCACGCCGCCTCGGAATTCGCGTGGGCGATCAAATCCAAGTGGTGGGCTTTGACGGCCGGTCGGGCGGAGCGCTTGGTTCCGCTTCCGCATCCCTCGACGTAGTTGGGCTATTCAAGAGCGGCTTTCTCGAGTACGACGCAGGGTGGGGCTACGTCTCACCGGCGACGGCACGCACGGCACTCGGGATGAGTCCGGGGCAGACCCTCGGCATCAAGCTCGCAGACCGCTTCTCCGACCGTCAGGCCGCCGAGCGCGTCCGCGCGCGGTATCCCGGGGTAGAGGTCGTGAGTTGGCGCGAGTACAACCGATCGATTTTTGGTGCGCTCAGACTCGAAAAGACGATGATGATGATGCTCGTCGGCCTCATTTTTGTGGTCGTTGCGGTAAACATCTACCAGTCTCTCCGTCGCAGCGTGGTCGAACGGACCGAGGAAATCGGCGTCCTCAAGGCAATCGGCGCACGCCCCGGCCCGCTGCAACTCGTCTTTGTCTTCGAGGGTGCGCTCATCGGCCTCGCCGGGGCAGCAATCGGCACGACGCTCGGGCTCCTGATCAGCAGCAACATCAATGAGCTCTTCGCAGCCGCCGAGTTCCTCGTGAATGCAATCACCGTCGCCGGCGATTGGATCGTCGCCGTGCTGCGAGGTGAGTCGGCATCGACCGCGGCGGGAGGCTTCTCGCTCTTCAGCCCCTCGTACTTCTACCTCGATCGCGTGCCGGCCGTCGTTGTGACCGGTGAGCTCGTCGGGATCTTCCTGTTTGCCTTCTTTTCTGCCACCATTGCCGCCTATGCGGCCTCGCGGCGCGTCAGTCGCATAACGCCTGCCGAAGTACTGAGGTACGAATAATGCTCGTGAAGTTAGATAGCGTCAGCAAACGATTTCAGAGCGGCGACTCGACTCTCGTTGTCTTAGACCGCGTGTCGCTCGAACTCGATCGAGGAGAGACGGTCGTCATCAGCGGCTCCTCGGGAAGCGGAAAGAGCACGTTGCTCAACCTCATTGGCGGTCTCGATCGACCGAGCGAGGGTTCGATCTCGGCGTGCGGCTATCAGGTGGACGCGCTCTCGGAGACCGAGATCACGAGCTACCGTGCCGAGCGGCTCGGCTTTATCTTCCAATTCCACTATCTGCTAAAAGACTTCACAGCGCTCGAGAACGTCATGTTGCCGGCGTTTATGCTCGGGGTCGAGAAGCGGACGGCAACCGAGCGAGCGCGATCACTCCTGGCCGAGGTCGGGCTCGAAGAGCGCCTCTCGCACTATCCCTCGGAGCTCTCCGGCGGGGAGCGCCAACGCGCGGCCTTAGCCCGAGCACTCATCAACAACCCGCCGCTGCTGCTTGCCGACGAGCCGACCGGCAACCTCGATGAGGCGAACAGCGCGCGAGTCGAAGAAGTCTTGCTCGAACTCGTGCGGAACCACGACGCGACGCTTATTCTCGTTACTCACGATCAGAGGCTCGCAGAGCGCGGGGGTAGGCGGTTTTCGCTCGAGCGCGGAGTGTTGAGCGAGTTATGAGGCGAGCCTCGATCGCGGCAATTGCACGACGGTTTCTCTTTGGACGCCCGGGCGTATCCGGCCTCTCGCGCCGTGTGCGAGGAGGGGTCGTTGGTGTTGGGTTGAGCCTCATTCCACTCGTGGTGGTGCTCCAGGTGACGGACGGGATGATCGCAGGTATAACCGACCGCTTTATCGAAGCCGGCAGCTCGCACATTCAAGCGGTGGCGCGGGTCGAGCAGAGCGAAGAGGAGGTTCGAGCCCGAATCGAGGCGCTCGGGCAGATCGAGGGGGTGGAGCTCGCCGCGTATGAGCGGCAGGGGATTGGTTTGGCGGCGGCGAGGGAGTCGCGCACAGCCGTGACGGTGCGTGCGGTCGAGCCCGATTTGCTCGCTCGTGATCCGGGGCTCGAGCAGTATCTCGAGATTCAGGAGGGCGCGTGGGATCTCTCCTCCGACGAGAGCATCGTGCTCGGCTCTTTCGTCGCGGACGAGCTTGGCCTCTCGATTGGCGACCCGGTGCGCGTGCTGACCGCCCGTCCGCTCGCAGGGGGCAGGTTCCTTCCCCGTAGCAGCTCGTTTACCGTCACCGGCATCGTCTCCACCGGCTACGCCGATCTCGATCGTCTCTGGGTCTTTGTTCCCGTTGCTCGCGGAGCCTCGATCCTGCCGGAAGAGAGCTCACGGCTTATCATCGGCCTCAAAATCGGCGATCCACTCGACCTGCCGAACCCACTCTTTGCGGCGCCTGCAGGCCGCCAAGAGACGGCTCGTGCAATCGTTCAAGAGGTTCGCGACGAGCTCGGAACGGATTATCGAGTCGCGACCTGGTTTGAAGCCGATCGCGCGAAGTACATGAGTTTCAAGACAACCAAAGACCTCCTGATCTTTATCATGGTGCTCATCGTGATCGTGGCGGCGGTCAACATCTCCTCTACTCTTGTCATGCTCGTTCTCGAGAAGCAGGAAGAGATCGCGATCCTCAAGAGCATGGGCGCATCGCCGGCAGGCATCCGCTGGGTCTTTGTCGGCGCAGGATTTGTCCTCGGTGCACTCGGTACGTCGCTCGGATTGGCAGTCGGGCTCCTGCTCGCGGTCTACGTCAATGAGCTTCTGTGGGCAATCGAGTGGGTTATCAACGCGCTTTCCTCGCTCTGGGCGTGGGTCTTTGGGGGGACGAACGGCGGTGATTTTGAGCTGCTTTCCGCCGACTTCTATCTGCAGGAGATCCCAATCACGATCCAGCTTGAAGACCTCTTGCTCATCGCGTTTCTCTCGCTCCTGCTCTCCGCAGCAGCCGCCTATTTTCCTGCTCGGCGTGCCGCACGCATTCGACCACTCGAGGTTCTCCGGCGTCATTGACCGGCATAGACGATTGCGGCGTCTTTCGGGTATCCTCTGCCCTCAAAGGGTGAACCTATGCTAGACCTCAATGCAATTCGAGCCGATCAGGCTGCCGTCGAAGCTGCGCTCAAAAAGCGCATGGACAACGTCGATCTCTCAGGCCTTCTCGCGCGTGACACTGAGCGGCGTGCGGTAATCACAGAGGTAGAGGAGCTCAAGGCGCGCCGCAACCAGGTTTCCGGCGACATTCCAAAGCTCAAGAAAGAGGGCAAAGACGTTGAGCCACTCTTGGCCGAGATGAAGGACGTCTCGTCACGAGTAAAGGAGCTCGATGCAAGGCTGCGGGCGCTCGACGAGCAGATCAAATCTGAGCTTGCCGCGCTTCCCAATCTGCCCGCAGAGGATGTCCCGGCCGGTGGTAAGGAGTCGAACGTTCACCTACGCAGTTGGGGAGAGAAGCGCTCCTTTGACTTTACGCCGAAAGACCATGTTGATCTTGCTACCTCTCTTGGTCTGATCGACTACGAACGCGGCGTGAAGATGGGCGGCAACGGCTTTTGGCTCTATCGCGGACTTGGGTCACGAATCGAGTGGGCGCTGCTCAACTACTTTATCGACACTCACCTGGCAGATGGCTACGAGTTCATTCTCCCGCCGCATCTTCTGACGTATCAGTGCGGGTTCACAGCGGGACAGTTTCCGAAATTTGAGGACGATGTCTTTCACATCAAGGGTGATGACGACCGACCCTCGCAGTTTATTCTTCCGACCGCAGAGACGGCCCTCATCAACTTCCATCGTGATGAGATTCTCGATGAGTCGGAACTTCCCAAGAAGTACTTCGCCTATACGCCCTGCTATCGAAAGGAGGCCGGGAGCTACCGCGCTCAAGAGCGCGGGATGATCCGCGGTCATCAGTTCAACAAGATCGAGATGTTTCAGTTTACGACGCCGGAACACTCCAATTCCGCCCTCGACGAACTGGTGGCCAAAGCAGAGGCCCTCGTTGCCGGGCTCGGGCTCACCTATCAGCTTAGTCTGCTTGCCGCGAAGGATGCCTCGGCATCTATGGCAAAGACGTACGACATCGAGGTTTGGATTCCGAGCATGAACGAGTTCAAAGAGGTCAGTTCCGCCTCCTCGGCAGGTGACTATCAGGCCCGACGAGGCAACATTCGATTCCGCCGAGAGGGTTCAAAGAAGCCTGAGTTCCTGCACTCGCTGAATGCGAGCGGTCTCGCGACGAGTCGCGTTTTGCCGGCGATAATCGAGCAAGGTCAGCAGGCCGATGGTTCGGTGATTCTGCCTGAGCCGATTGCAACGCGGCTCGGCACGGAACGTATCGTGCCGCAAGAGTAGGGGGGCTCGCGAGGTTCCAGCCGACCTTCATTTTTTTCGGCACGCAGAGAAAGTAAGCGGCAGAGGATTCTGCGATCTGTTACCATGGAAGCGATGAACGAGCGACGATGCGACGGTTGCGGCCGAGTTGGCGTGACTGTGCAGGTCTACCAAACACGAGGGGCCGAATACCACGAACTCTGGCTCTGCGGTCACTGCGCCGACGCAATAGGTGTCGATGCATCAAACGCGGAACCCGCCCCGACCGCCGGCGAGCTCTTGAGCGGGCTCGTCCATCGGCCGCTCCGATCCTGCCCGGAGTGCGGGACAACCTTCAGACAGATTCGTCGCACGGGGATGGTGGGGTGTGCCGAGTGCTATCGCGCGTTCCGTGCGCGCATTATCCCCCTTATTCGCTCTGCAACCGGGCGAGTATCTCACACTGGTCGTCTGCCTGAGCGGCTCGAGTCGTTCAAACGCATCTTTGTGGATCGAGAGCACTACCGCCAAGAGCTCGACGAGGCGATTGAGACAGAAGATTACGAACGGGCGGCGCTCCTTCGCGACAAGATCAACCAGATAAGCGGTACCGACGGTGAAAACGGGTGAACTCTCAGGTTTAGCCTCTCATATTCCTTGGCTGACAACCGAGCACGGCGGCTCTCGCATTGTACTCTCGTCTCGGGTGCGTCTCTCGCGCAACCTTGCCGGATACCCGTTTCGTCCAACCCCCGAAGCCGACGCGTATTCTGCGGCACTTGCGATGGTCTCTGCAAAGGTGCGACGTGTCTTACGCGAGCGTGAGATTACACCTCGAGTCCTGAAGTCGGGCGGCATGGAGGGTACGCTTCGCAGATTCCTCTCGGACCGCGGCTTTGCCGGTTCGCGTGCCCCGCAAGAGATCCTCTTTGACGAACAAGAGCACGTCGCGTTCTTGATTGGTGGGACCGATCACCTGCGCATCACCGCTACGAGGCCCGGGCACCTGCTCACGCGCGCCTACGAAGACGCACGGCGCTGGGATTCAGCCTTAGAGGGCAGCCTGCCGTTCGCCGTAGCAATGGATTTTGGCTATCTCGCGACTCGGATCGCCGAGGCGGGCACGGCAATGCGCGCGTCGCTCTTGCTGCATCTTCCCGCATTATCCGAATATGACCAAGTCGCGACACTGTCCGAGACCGCCCCCCGCGCCGGAGTGCGTCTCGTAGGCGTGGGTAACCCCCATGCAGCGCTCTTCCTCGTGCAAAATGAGCAGAGTATCGGAATGGATGAGAAGACAATTCTCTCCAAACTTGAAGAATCGACCGATAGCTTGATATCTTATGAACGAGAGGCACGAGCCGATTGGCTTTCTTCGGGTGATCAGTCACTCGTACACCGCGTCGAGCACGCTCTTGCCTCGCTCCGGCGAACCGACCCGAAGGACGAGGACGAGGCAATGCGCCTCATCAACGACGTGCGGGTAGGGGTGCTTTGCGGATTAGCCAAGGGAGTTTCACTAGAAACTCTGAATGTGCTTTTTTTTCTGGCTCAAGAGAGTCATATTTACGTGGAGTGCAACGGAGAAACAGAGGGAGAGAACGACATCAAGATGGCCCGCGGGTCTCTTCTTGCGAAGGTACTCAAATAGGGGTCAGGCTCACGTGGTGAGTTGGGAGGAAATAGATGTTTAAGGGACTAACACAACGAGCTCAAAAAGTCCTGACGATACTTGCTCAGGATGAGGCGAAACGCTTCCATTCTGATCAACTACTGCCGGAACACATAATGCTCGCACTGCTCAAAGAGGGCGGTGGACTTGGATACAAGGCGTTGGAGAAGGCGAGCATTGATCCGGCAAAGATGCAAATCGAGATCGAGAAAGAGATCCCACGCAAGCGTGGAGGCTTTATTCTCGGTGATGTGCCGCCGAGTTCCCGCGGGAAGAAGGTGCTCGAAGACAGCGCCGAAGAGGCCCGGAGTCTCGGACACGAGTACATCGGGACCGAACACCTCCTGCTCGCCTGTGCGAGAGAGGCCAACAGTATCACCGCCCGGTTCTTGTCGGAACAATCCAATAGTGCCGACTCGCTTCGAGAGATAATCTCCGACCTGAGCGGCACCTCGCAGAGTGCGTCGGGCAACGCTCCGGCGACTCGCACCGCTCAATCCAAGCGAAAATCGGGTTCTTCTTCCGCTACCGCGAAGAAAACGACTCCAACGTTGGACGAGTTCTCGCGGGACCTGACCCAGTACGCACGTGACAACAAGCTTGATCCCGTTGTTGGAAGAGGCCGCGAGATTCAGCGAGTTATCCAGATCCTCGCGCGGCGCACCAAGAACAATCCGGTACTTATCGGTGAGCCTGGTGTCGGCAAGACCGCAATTGTCGAAGGGCTTGCCCAGCGAATCATCGACGGGACGGCTCCTGAAGTATTGATCGGTCGCCGCGTCATGACGCTCGACCTTGCTTCACTTATCGCGGGCACCAAGTACCGCGGCGAGTTTGAAGAACGACTGAAGCGGGTGATGCGCGAGATCACCAACGCTGGTAACGTGGTACTCTTTATCGACGAGCTGCATACGATCATCGGTGCCGGCGGCGCCGAGGGCGCGATTGATGCGAGCAACATGCTCAAGCCTGCGCTCAGCCGCGGCGAAATCCAGTGCATTGGCGCAACCACGCTCAACGAGTACAAGAAGTACGTAGAGAAGGACGCTGCCCTCGAGCGCCGCTTCCAGACGATTTATGTCGATGAGCCGAGTGTCGAGGAGACGCTCGAGATTCTCAAGGGCATCAAGGGCCGATATGAGGATCACCACAACGTCTCGTACACGCCAGGCGCGCTCGAGGTATCGGCGCTCCTCTCCCGACGCTACGTTCCCGATCGCTACCTTCCGGATAAGGCGATCGACCTCATCGACGAGGCGGGAAGTCGGAAGCGTATTCATAACTCGGTACGCCCAACAGAACTCGCAGAGCTCGAGCGGGAGATCGAGGCACTGAACGCCGAAAAGCTCAGCCTCGTGAATGGCCAGAACTACGAGCGAGCGGCTGCAGTCCGAGACGAGGTTCGACAGCTCAAGGCAAAAGTCGAAGAGATGAAGAACGAGTGGAAGGTCACGCTCAAGACGGAGCAAAACGTCGTTGATTCAGAAGACATCCAGTACGTGCTCTCCGACATCACCGGTATTCCGCTCAGCCGCATTGCCCAGAGTGAGAGCGAAAAACTCTTGCGCATTGAGGACGACCTTCACAAGAACGTGATCGGTCAGGACGATGCGATCAAGGCGATCTCATCCTCGATCAGGCGCAGCCGAACTGGATTGAGCTCACCAAAGCGACCGATGGGTTCCTTTATCTTCCTCGGGCCTACCGGTGTAGGGAAGACGCTGCTCGCAAAGTCATTGGCCGAGTTCCTGTTTGGAAGCGAGGACTCACTGATTCGCATCGACATGTCGGACTTCATGGAGAAGCACAACGTGAGTCGTCTCGTTGGTGCTCCTCCGGGCTACGTCGGCTACGATGAGGGCGGCCTCCTTACCGAGAAGATCAGGCGAAAGCCGTACAGCGTTGTTCTCTTCGATGAGATCGAGAAGGCGCACCCCGATGTGTTCAACATCCTCCTGCAGGTTCTCGAAGAGGGCCAGCTGCAGGACAGCCTCGGGCATACGGTGAACTTCCGAAATACAGTCCTCATCATGACGAGTAATGCCGGCGCTCGCGAGATTACGCGCGAGTCCTCGGTAGGCTTCAAACCGATCGATGGGCTCATGAGCTACCGCGACATCAAGTCGAGCGCGCTCAACGAGCTCAAACGCCTGTTTAGGCCTGAGTTTATCAACCGCGTCGACGAGATCGTTGTCTTTCACTCGCTCGAACGCGATCAGGTGCGTTCGATTCTCGAAATCGAGATCGGTGAGGTACAGACCCGTCTCGCAGAGAAGGAAATCACTCTCGAGTTCACCAAGAAGATCAAAGAGCACCTCATTGACGAGGGTTACGATGTGAAGTTTGGGGCACGACCGCTTCGGCGGACAATCCAGCGAGAGATTGAAGATCCGCTCGCGATGGAGATCCTGCGAGAGCGCTTTGGTCCCGGCAGTCATATTCAGGTGACGATCCGGAATAACAAGGTGTCGTTCCGTGAGAAGAACAAGTCCGATGCAAAGGCAAAGGAAGAAGCGGCGGTCGCCTCGACGTAGGCCCGTCGCGCGGTCCCGAAGCTCACGAGCCGGGTGCTCGTAGCAATTCTTTCAAATCAGAGAGGCGCCGGAAAGGGCGCCTCTTTTTATCGCCTCAGGTCAAAGTAGGCAAAGAGAATATTCGACATCGCCGAGCGTTCGGCGACACTCGGGTAATGAGTGTGCTGGCCTGCGATGCCGACGTAGGTAACCGAGAAGCGTGAGGAGCTCAGCATCTCGCTCAATCGATCAACCAGATCGTCGTCGGCCTCGGTCACAAGCGCCTCTCGGACCACCCTGCCGTCGGTTTCCCGTATCGCATCTCCGGCGAGGACGATCGGATCGATTGGATCGACCGGGTCTACGCCCTCGATGGATACAAAGACTGTGCGAAGGTAGAGCGGCGCCACTGCCGAGACATACTGCGAGGTCAGTCGCAGCCTGGGCCGGTTTCCAGCGGGATCGATGATCGTCAGATACGTGAGGGTCTCGTCGTAGTCGGGCCGAGCATCAAACAATCGCGGCACGCCAAGGACGCGGTCGGCGGCAATGCCCGGCGCGCGTGCGGCAAAGCGGGCCGCAACCCGCGGCTCGTTCGCAAGCCCCACCGCCGCGACGCGCAGAAACCCGCTGCCGCCCGCCAACGCGTCTGCCATTGCTCCCTCGGGTGTTCGCTCCGATTGCGACTCAGCCGCGGCGGCCGTGTCGCTCAAGCGCAGCGAGGCGATTGCTTCGGGGCTTCCGCTGACGATTGCGGTTTCGAGCTCTGCGATGCGTTCGAGCAGCTCGCGACGGTTCGCGCGCAACTCGCCGAGTTGCGTCAATGCGAGCTCGCGCTCCGCATTCGCCGCGCGAGCGTCATCGACCTGGCTCTCCAACGCCTCAAGTTCCTCTTGCTGGCCGGCCAACTGCTCTTCGAGTAGCAATATGCGCGCATCGAGCTCGGTGTTCCGAGCGAGGACAGCCTCGTAGTCGGCCTGATCGACCGAGGCACACGAGGTGATCGCAACTGCCGCGAGAGCGAGTACCGTCGCACGGGCAACGGAGCTTCGTGAGCCATGATCCATGGTACGATTCTCCGCTACCTTCCCAATTTGATCAAGCCCGGGCCTTGTGGTACCCTTTCACCGACGGCGTCTCTACGCCACCGTGAGGTTGTTATGGGAAGGGGAGCAACCGCTGCAGCGTCACGCAGTAACGCTACTACCAAAAAGAAAAAACAGAGTTATGACGAGAGCAAGATCAAGACGCTCAGTTCTCTCGAACATATTCGCCTCCGGACCGGAATGTACATTGGGCGGCTTGGCGACGGATCGAATGTCGACGATGGTATCTACATTCTGCTCAAGGAAGTCATCGACAATAGCGTTGACGAGTTCATCATGGGAGCCGGATCGACGATTCGGGTCGATATCAAGGGCAGTAAGGTTCGTGTTCGGGATAACGGCCGCGGCATTCCGCTTGGTAAGGTCGTCGAATGCGTGAGTATCATCAACACCGGGGCGAAATACAACGACGACGTTTTTCAATTCTCCGTCGGTTTGAACGGCGTTGGAACGAAGGCTGTCAATGCGTTGAGCAAGCACTTCCGCGTCGTTGCCTTTCGAGACGGCAAGTACGCAGAGGCTATTTTCGAGCGCGGAAATCTGATCTCCGAGAAGCAGGGCAAGAGCAAGGAGCCCAACGGCACCTACGTTGAGTTCGAGCCCGACGAAGAGATTTTCGGGGACTTCGAGTTCAACCTCGAGTACGTCGAGCAACGGCTCTGGAACTACGCCTACCTCAACAGCGGTCTGACACTCTACCTCGGGAAGGAGAAGTACGAGAGCAAAAATGGTCTCTACGACCTCTTGCTCAACGAGATCGGCGAGGACACCGTCTACAAGATTGGGTACTTCAAGGGAGAGCAGCTCGAGTTTGCCTTTAGTCACACGACCAACTACGGCGAGACCTACTTCAGCTTCGTGAACGGTCAGTACACCTCCGATGGGGGCACGCATCAGAGCGCGTTCCGCGAGGGCTTCCTCAAAGGAGTGAACGAGTTCTTCAAGAAGAACTACTCCGGTGTCGATGTCCGCGAAGGGTTTGCCGGTGTGGTGGCGATCCGAGTCAAGAACCCGGTGTTCGAGAGCCAAACGAAGAACAAGCTTGGTAACACAGAGATCCGCAGTTGGATTGTGAATGAAACCAAGAGCGCCGTTGTCGACTTTTTGCACAAGAATGCAAAGGCGAACAAGGCGCTTCACGACAAGATCGTGAGCAATGAGCGGTTGCGCAAAGAGCTCAACGCTGTGAAGAAAGAGGCGCGTGAGGCGGCCAAGAAAATCGCCCTGAAAATCCCCAAGCTCAAGGACTGTAAGTATCACTTGCAGGATGGGGACAAGGGCAAAGAGTCCACCATCTTTATTACCGAGGGCGCGAGCGCGACGGGCAGCATTGTGAGCTGTCGCGACGTGTATCTGCAGGCGATCTTTAGCCTGCGTGGGAAGCCGCAGAACGTATTTGCCCGCAAGCGAGCCGATCTCTACAAGAACGAAGAGCTCTACAACATGATGATGGCGCTCGGAATCGAGAACAGCGTCGAGGGCCTACGCTACGCGAGAGTCGTAATCGCGACGGATGCCGACCACGACGGATTCCATATTCGCAATCTCCTTTTGACCTTTTTTCTCAATTACTTCGAAGAGCTCGTGGTAGCGGGCCATATCTATATCCTCGAGACGCCGCTGTTCCGAGTACGGAACAAAAAGGAGACGCGGTACTGCTACAACGCGAAAGAGCGCGACGAGGCGGTTGCCGTGATCAGCAGCCCTGAGGTTACTCGGTTCAAGGGCCTTGGCGAGATAAGCCCAAAAGAGTTTGGGCAGTTCATCGGACCAGATATCCGGCTCGTCGCGGTGACGATCAAGAACATCAAGGGCATTCAAGAGACGCTTGAGTTCTACATGGGTAAGAACACGCCGCAACGTCGCGAGTTTATAATGGAGAACTTGGTGTAGTGGCCTACGTAAACACGCTCTTTAACGAGAACTTCCTCGAGTACGCGAGCTACGTGATCAAGGACCGTGCCATTCCCGACCTGGACGACGGGCTCAAGCCGGTGCAACGGCGCATTCTTCACAGTCTGCTCGAAATGGACGACGGGAAGTTCCACAAGGTGGCGAATGTCGTCGGCCACGCGATGCAGTACCATCCGCACGGTGACGCATCGATTTATGCTGCACTCGTTGTTCTTGCCAACAAAGACCTCTTTATCGACAAACAGGGCAACTTTGGAAACGTTTTGACCGGAGACGAGGCTTGGTGCCGAGGGAATCGCCGTCGGCATGTCGACGCGAATCCTGCCACACAACTTCATCGAAGTATGTCTGTCGGTGCAAAGCGCACTCCGCGGCAAGCCCTTCGAGCTCTTTCCCGATTTTGCCGGCGGCGGTTTCGTCGATGTCTCTGAGTATGACGACGGAAGAGGGAAGATACTCACGCGGGCCAAGCTCGACACCTCGGATGAGAAACGCATCGTAGTGCGCGAGCTGCCCTTTGGCTCTACCACCGAGAGCCTTATCAACAGCGTCGAGGCAGCAGCACGCAAGAACAAAGTAAAGATTGCCGGCATTAGCGACTTCACCGCAGAGCATGTCGAAATTGAGATCAAGCTTCCTCGCGGTGTATACGCCCGTGACGTGCTCGACTCACTCTACGCCTTTACCGAGTGCGAGAACTCGATCACGGTCAATCTTCTCGTGATTAAAGACGGCAAACCCACGCAGATGACCATTACCGAGGTCATTCAGTATCACGCGAAGCGGCTTGTCTCGATCCTGACGCAAGAACTCGAACTCGAGCGCGGCCAACTGCTCGACAGGCTGCATGCGCGAACGCTCGAGCGAATCTTTGTGGAGGAGCGCATCTACAAGCGAATCGAGGAGCAGCGCACAGCCGAGGCGGTGGTGAACGAGGTCCGTATCGGGTTTGAACCCTTCAAGAACGAGATCAGGCGCAACATCACCGACGAGGACATCGAACGACTCCTCAAGATTCCCATCCGCCGTATCTCGCGCTACGATATCGAGAAAGCGAAGAAAGAAATTCAAGAGATCAAGAAACGTCTCGGAGAGATCAAGCACCATCTCGCGAATATCGTTGACTACGCCTACGACTATATGGGTTCGGTTGTCGAGGATTACGAAGAATCGTATCCGCGCCGGACAAAGATCGGGAGCTTCGACAAGGTCGATGTCCGCGAGGCTGCCGCCCGTTCCCTCAGTCTGCGCTACGACGGGAACACCGGCTATCTCGGGTACGAAGTGAGCTCCGGGAAGGAGCTCTTCAAAGTCTCGCCCTACGACCGGATCCTCGTGATTCGCAAGTCGGGAGCGTACTCGGTCATCAATGTGCCCGAGAAGCTGTTTGTGGACAAAGGGATGCTCAGCTGCGGCCTTGCCGACAAAGAGGTGCTTGCCCAAACCACGTTCTCGATTCTCTTTCGCGACAACAAAACGAAGTACCCGTACATCAAGAGAACCAGAATTGAACAGTACATCTTGGACAAGGGGTACGAGATTGTTCCCGAAGGCACGACGGTGCTCGCGCTCACGACGCGTGAGAACGTCGTCGCGCACGTGAAGTACAAAAAAAAGCCGAATCTACGTGTCTTGGAAGAAGAATTCCCGATGACGGACTATCTTGTGAAGGGAGTAAAGGCACAAGGAGTACGACTTGCAACAAGAGAGGTATCAAGCGCACGGTTTGTTGCGCGCAGAACTTCGTCCTGAGATTGACTACAGGTATCTGTTTACTCACTCTCCAGACTCGATTTTTCTGCTCGATACTTCAGGTACTATCGTAGACGCGAACCTTGCGGCTACGGAGTTTCTCGGTCATCCGCTCGAACGGCTGATTGGCAGCTCCGCCTTTGATTTTGTTGCTCCTGAGCAGCGGAAGCAATCGAGCCACCGCCTTCAGCTTCTCGCTCGTGACGGGTTTGTGAAGCCCACCATACGCATCTTTGTTCATGCGAACGGTGAGCGCATCCCAGGTGAGATCTACGCAGTTCTTATGCAGCCGTCCGGCAGTGACGAACAACTCATTTTCTCCGCGATCCGAGCTGTGGACATGCGGCTGATTTACGAGCGTGAACGTGAAGAGCAGTCAAAGCGGCTCGAGTCGCTTGGGCGTATCGCGAGCGGCGTCGCCCACGATCTCAACAACATTCTCTCGAGTATTATTGGTTTTGCAGAGCTCGCGCGCGAGTCGTTGCCGCCTGACTCGGAGCCACACCGCGACATCGTTCGATCACTCAAAGCCTCAGACCAGGCAAAGAAGCTTGTCGCGCAAATTCTGACCTTTGGCCGCAAAAAGGCACGAGAGAACAAGCCGTTCGATGTGGAGCAGGCAATCATCGCCATAATCCGTCTCATTCGCTCTACGTTGCCCGATCGTGTAGACTTGCAGTTTGTCAGCGATCATTCCCGAGCTGTCGTCAGGGGTGATGCCGGACGCCTGCAACAGGTGCTTGTGAACTTGTGCGCGAACGCCGGCAAGGCCATTGGCGACACCCTTGGCGTTATCCGCATTAGGCTTAACACGATGACGCTTGACCCGGAGCGCGCGGGTGAATGGGAACTCGAGCCTGGACGCTACGTGGCGGTTTCGGTGCATGACGATGGCCCCGGCATTCCAGACGATATTCGTGATTGGATTTTCGAACCGTTTTTTTCGACTCGTGACTCGACCGGTGGTACCGGTCTGGGGCTCTCAATTTCCCGAGGTATCGTCGAGGAGCACGGCGGGGCGATCAGGCTCGAGCAGAGCCCTCAGGGCGCGCATTTCCGAATGCTCTTGCCCGAGTACGACGGCGAGGTGCCAGTTGAAGAGCCATAATGCCGGCGAGAGAAGCAGCATTCTCATTATCGAGGACGAGGAGTGCGTGCGAGACATGCTGGTTGTTGTGCTCACCCGTGAGGGATACCGTCCTCTGGCATCGGAAAACGCAGAGTGCGCTCGCACGCTCTTCCAGCGCCACGAGGTCAACCTCATCATCACCGATATCTTTATGCCTGGGACAGACGGTCTTGAACTCATTTCCGAGTTCAAAGCGCTCTACCCCTCGTTACCGATAATCGCAATCAGCGGGGGCAGCCCGAGCGGAGCCGGCGGTTATTTGACTGCAGCGCGTCAACTCGGAGCCGACATCGCGCTGCCTAAACCGTTTCGCCCTCGGGAAATCCGTGCCGCTGTTGATACTTTGCTCTCGGGGCATTTCGAGCGACAGCGAACATAGCATTCGTCGCATCGCGTTTTCACGGCGACTCTGGCAATAGGCCGGAAACCGGGCTACACTTCCGACCATGAGAACATTTTCTCGTCGCGCCTCACTTCTTCTCTTTTTGTCAGTGACGTTGTTTTCTCCACTCCCTGGTCAGTCTTCCTCCCCATCGGTAGAGCCGAGCCCCCAGACTGTGTTCCGACCGATCGAGCTCGGTGAACGGATCAATGGCCGGATCGGGCAGGTTGAGATGAGCGGCTCTGAGCTTGTTGACTGGTACGAGCTGCGGATTCGGGCTGGTGCCGATACCGAGATCGTCCTCCGTTCCGACGAGATTGACACGTATCTCGTGGTGATTCTGCCCGACGGCACCGTCCTGGAGAACGATGACGCTGTCGGAACGGACTCTATCGTGCTTGCCACCTCCGATGTCTCGGGCACTGCCGTCGTTGGCGTCACCAGCTTTGGTTTCTCGTCTACCGGGTCCTACTCGCTCGAGGTCTCCGAGGTCGATATGTCGGTGGTTTCGGTGGGCAGGACGACGTTTGACGAACTCGGCAGCAGCGGTCGGGCTCGGTATCGTTTCCGTCCTCCGACGAACGCGATTGTCGCGATTGAAATCCGATCCAGCGATTTTGACACATATCTCGAGGTAGAACGTGCTGATGGCCTCTACTACTACAACGACGATGCGGGCGACACCAACCGATCCAGGGTGATCGTGCCCTTCGAAGACAGCGCTCACGAGGTGATCATAACCGTGTCGAGCTACGCGCCTGTGGAACCAGGCGCCGGATCGTTTGAGCTCTCGATCGAGGAGCTCGACGTGGACCCGCTATTATACTCGGACGGTTACTTGCTCTCGGATGGGGAGCAGATACGCGCTATCGCCCTGCCGCCCGCCGGAGTCTCCGAGAACATTGCTTCGCGTTTTCGTTTCCAGGCCACCCAGGGGGAGCGCATCGAGATCGAGTTGCGATCCGGCGACTTTGACAGTTATCTCGAAGTCATCGCTCCTGGGGGTATGAGCTACGACGACGATGACTCGGGCGGGTATCCCGACTCACGGCTCACATTTATTGCGCCTGAGACCGGAACGTATGAGACGTTCGCCGGCGCCTTGAACCGCAGCACTGCAGGGGTCTTTACGCTTGTCTTGCGGCGACTCGGTACGGCCGAAATCATTGTTGAATCTCGAGGCGAGCTCTCCTCGCGCGACGAGACGGACATCACCGGCAAGCACTACGATCTCTATCGCTTCACCGCCGGTCGTGGTGAAACAGTCACGCTCGAGGTACAGAGCGATGACTTTGATGCTTATATCATCCTGAGGAACTCCGACGGCGAGATTCTCAGTCGAGACGATGATGGGGGCAGCGGACTGAACTCGAAAATCGAGTATCAGATCGAATCGACAGGGTCGTATGAGCTCGTCGTTACTTCTTTGAGCATAGGTAGCGTCGGCAGTTATAGCGTTCAGATTTACAAGTAGCACACTATGAGAATACGAGCACGCCTTCGAACATTGGCATCCCGCGCGCTCAGCGAAACGATCGACGTAAACACGATGATCCACATGACACGTCGGCTTCTCGGAAGCTACGACCTTCATGAGCGCACCGGCTTTCCTACCTCGGTACCAATTCCAAATAAGACCGCCGCACGCCAGTTAGTTGATGATATGGCGGATGGCGGTCTCTTCCTGCAGTTTGTCGAGCTCTTGCTCGAGGTCGAGCGTCTTGGAATGATGGGGCACAAGTACCGATTTTCCCGCCTGCCCGACATCATTCGCGAACTCCGCGATATGGGGTACGTATACGACAAGGAGACGCGCACCTTCATCGAGGACACAGCGGTACTCACTACACGCAACTGGGGCGTCCTCAAGCCGGGTGAAACGTACATCATGGCTTTCCTCGGTGTAGATGTTGCCGGTAACTCGAAGCTCGTGAAAGCTCATGGCAGCAAGTTCATGAGTGTGATCTACGCCTGGGTCAGAGAGATGGTCTCTCGATGCGCGCAAAAACGCAATGGCCGGCTCTGGGGCTGGGAAGGCGACGGGGGGATTGTCGCGTTTACGTTCGAGGAACAGAACCTCCGTGCGACGTTGAGTGCGATCGAGATGATTAACGAGCTGTTTGTATACAATGCGAG